>NZ_JBHTSW010000008.1:0-174738 GCF_042794945.1 Rhodococcus sp. NPDC056506
CCTTTTCAGGTGCGGGCCGGAAGTTTTTTCAGAAGTGTCGGGCTTGCGATCAGTCCTGCTCGATACCGAGGCTGATGCCGCGCGAGGCGAGCCAGGGGAGGGGGTCGATCTTGTTCTCGCCGGCAAGGTGAACCTCGAAGTGAAGGTGCGGGCCGGTGGAGAAGCCGCGGTTGCCGACGGTGGCGATCTGGTCGCCGGCCATGACCTGCTGACCGACGGTGACGGTCGAGGTGTCGATGTGGCCGTAGACGGTGATCGTTCCGTCCGCATGCTGCAGGCGGACCCACATGCCGAATCCGGAAGCCGGGCCCGAATCGATGACCTTGCCGTCGGCGACGGCGACGATGGGAGTCCCGATCGGGGCAGCGATGTCGACGCCCGCGTGCAGGGTGCCCCAGCGGGTGCCGAAGTTGGACGTGAAGGTTCCGACTGCGGGCAGAACGAACAGCGGGCGACGGGCAGCGGCTTCGCGTGCGGCGCGCTCGTCACTGAAACGCTGGCCCTTGGCAAGCAGATTGCTGAACTGGGAGAGATCGGTCGGCGCTGCAACGTTGAGGACCTGGGGAGCGTCGGCCTCGGTGGTGGCTGCCGTGGAGGTGGCCGGCGCGAACTGAGCGGCCTGCGGTTCTGCGGTGGTGCCGATCGCGGAGGACTCGTTGGCGAGTGCAACTTCCGAGTGGTCGGCGGAGGAAGAGGAACCGTCGTTGATGACTGCCTGGCCCGCAGCGACCACTGCGCCGGCTGCAACGGCCAGAACGGCGGCGCGGCCCTTGAGGGCGGAAGGAGGGGTGGGGAGTCGGTGGGCACCGCTGCGGCGAACCGGAGATTCGACATCGACTGTCGGTGCGGAGGAGGAGTAAGTGGGAGCGCTGATCACGTCGGACTCGACGAACTCGTGAGAGTCGGATTCTGACGACGTGGAGGATGAATTTCGAATGAACATATCGGTAGAGATCTCAGAACTTTTAGTCTCGGTGTAACGCCTGGCCGAGTGCGTTGGATAAGTGGTCGTGACCTCGTCATGTGCTGGGTTCGAGAACCTACTAGCGGTGAACTGGCTGCGGTGATGCATATGCCGGTTCTCTCCTCGAGTTCGTGATCAGCCCGTGACTTAGACCGACTGACGGTAACGAAATGATTGCGATGGGCGCAAGCCGTAGCGGAAACCTGTCCGATTATGTGACGTGCCTCACAGGTTGACCTGGGAATATGTCGATTCGGGCAAAACGGACGAATCATCTCGTTTCGTGATCAAGCGTGTCACAACGGGATCACCGGTCCCCACAGGCACTACCGTCGATCGAGTGTCCACAACACCTGGAACTACGTCGCAGGCGCGTTTCGACGATCCCCGAGTGAAGTCGGGGGCGCCCCTCGCGGCGGCAACCGGATTGCTCGGAGCCCTCGCAGTGGCGGCCGGTCCCGTCGTCGGAGTCGGGAGTGGCCGCGGGATCGATACGACGGGGGCTCTTGCTTCTGCAGCTCTCTTCGCCGCTGTCTGCGTGATCATCGTGCCGCTGGTTGCAGTGCTTGCTTCGAGTCGCAGACCCGCTTTTGCCGGTGGACTCCTGGCAGGTATCGGCGCGGTGTCGCTCGGGGCCGCAATTCTGGACGTCCAGTTGTTCGTCGACGCAATCGATGCAAACCGCTTGGACCTTTTCCGTCCGATATCTGCGGGTTCGATCGATGCAGGTCCGGGTGCCTACCTCGCACTCGTCGGCCACGGCCTCCTTGTCGTGTCCGGCGTCCTCGGGCTCATGGTCGTCCATCGTGAATCTGAACGAGACGGATACGGCAGTGCACGCGCCGCAGAATTCGACGGGCGATCGGTTGGCGGGCGGATCGGTGGGTGGCCGACAGCGCTGCTGATTCTGGCCGCGGTGGTGTTCGTGCTCTCCCTGTTCGGTCCTTCCTTCAGTTCGCAGGATCCGATCTTCCTGGTGAAACCACTCGTCGACTCGGCGGCGGCCACCGCTGTCGGTACGGGATTGGTCGGCGTCGCGGTACTCGTGGCGGTCGCGGCGGCATTGACGTCCATCTCGCTGCCGGTTGGCTGCGGCGCGCTGATCGGTGTCGGTCTCGGCGCGCTGGCAGTCAGCGGCACCAGGGTGGTGGCCGGGTTCGCAGCCGGTGATCGGATCGGGGTCGGATCGGGTTCCGTCGTCGGGGCGCTGGCAGCGGTGGTCATCGTCGTCATCGGAGTTTCAGCGCACTATCTGGCGTCCAGCCGCGAAGCTGACGCGATTCCCGCCGCCAGTGAGGTCCGCGCTCCTGCGAAGACGACGAAGGGGGCACTCAAAGCAGCCATGGTGGCTCAGTCCCGGGCAGCGCAAGCGCGGGTGAACAGACTTCACCGCGTTGCCGGAACCGGCGCGGTTGTCACGGCAGTACTGGCGACCCTGGGCGCGGCCCTTCCGGTCCTGTCGTTGCCGGCGGGCATCCCGGAACCGTCGATTCTTTCGTCTCGAGTTGTCCTGCTCGCCGCTGCCGTACTGCTGCTCGCCGCACTGGGTCTCTTCGTTCCGGGCCGCGCCGCCGTAGTGCGTCCGGCCGTCGGAGTGTTGTGGACAACGGTCGTGATGGGAGTCGCCGCGGTCATGCAGTCGGCAGTCATCGCGACGGACGTACCGGGCGTCGGGTTGGGAGCCGGAGCCTTCGTCCTCTGCGGGGCAGCACTCCTCGCTGCGGCGACGGGACTGCTCGTCTGGTTGGCAGGAAGCGCCGAACGTGAGGACGTCGACACGTCGGTAGGCGGCGGTTCGAGAGGGCTGGTACTTCTGGTCGGTGGGATCGGCGGCGTCGCGGTCCTGATCGGAACGGCGCTTCCGCTCTATCAAGGCGACGCGTACAGGGCGGCGTCAGTTCTGGAGTGGCCGTGGGGAATTGACGTCTGGGGACAACTGCTCGTCGGCGTCGCCGTCGTGATCGCCGCGGTGATCGCTGCGTCTGCGCGGCCGACACAGGGCGCAGTACTGCTGATCGGATCTGCCGTGGCAGCTCTGGTGTACGTCAGTGAGTGGCCGCTCACGTCATCGCGCATATCGGACGCAACGGTGGGGGTGGGTGCGATCACAGCAGCCACGGGCATAGTGTTGCTTCTCGTTGCAGCGTTCTCGAGCGCAAGAATCAGTGAGACTGATGCTTGACAAATTCGGTGTGGCCACCTTGCCGAATCGGTGAGGCGTGCCTCATTGGGCAATTGCGCGTGACTTGGGCCACATAGCATCAATGCGGGCGCAAACCGAACGCGGCAACTGGTTAAAGTCCAGAACAGACCCGCTCCTACCCCTCGAGCGGGTGACAACGCAGACGAGACGGTGAGCAGATGGATCTCTTCGAATACCAGGCGAAGGAACTCTTCGCCAAGCACGGAGTGCCGACTTCGGCTGGACGTGTTACAGACACAGTCGCCGGCGCACGCGAGATTGCCGAAGAAATCGGTAAGCCCGTGATGGTGAAGGCACAGGTCAAGGTAGGCGGCCGCGGCAAGGCCGGTGGCGTCAAGTACTCGCCCGACGTGGATGCCGCAGTGGCAAACGCCGAGGCAATCCTGGGCCTGGACATCAAGGGCCATGTCGTCAAGAAGCTGCTGGTCGCAGAGGCAAGTGACATTGCCGAGGAGTACTACATCTCCTTCCTGCTCGACCGCACCAACCGCACCTACCTGGCCATGTGCTCGGTAGAGGGTGGCGTCGAGATCGAGGTCACCGCCGAGGAGAACCCCGACGCTCTCGCCAAGATCCCCGTCGACGCAGTCAAGGGCGTCGACCTCGCGTTCGCGCGCAGCATCGCCGAGGCAGGAAAGCTGCCCGCAGAGGTGCTCGACGCAGCGGCCGTGACGATCCAGAAGCTGTGGGAGGTCTTCATCGGCGAAGACGCGCTCCTCGTCGAGGTCAACCCCCTCGTTCGCACGCCTGACGATCAGATCCTCGCCCTCGACGGCAAGGTCACCCTGGACGAGAACGCAGCGTTCCGTCAGCCCGGCCACGAGGCATTCGAGGATCGCGACGCTACCGATCCCCTCGAGCTCAAGGCCAAGGAGAACGACCTCAACTACGTCAAGCTCGACGGTGAGGTCGGAATCATCGGCAACGGCGCAGGCCTGGTCATGTCCACCCTGGACGTCGTCGCATACGCCGGCGAGAACCACGGTGGCGTCAAGCCCGCCAACTTCCTCGACATCGGCGGCGGAGCTTCCGCTGCAGTCATGGCTGCCGGCCTCGACGTCATCCTCAACGACGCACAGGTCAAGAGCGTGTTCGTCAACGTCTTCGGCGGCATCACCGCGTGTGACGCAGTTGCCAACGGCATCGTCGGCGCACTGAAGACCCTGGGTGACGAGGCCAACAAGCCGCTCGTCGTTCGCCTGGACGGAAACAACGTCGAAGAGGGTCGCCGCATCCTCGCCGAGGCCAACCACCCGCTGGTCACGGTCGTCGCAACCATGGACGAGGCCGCCGACAAGGCCGCCGAACTCGCTCACGCAGCGAAGTAAGGGACTCACAGAACAATGGCAATCTTCCTCACCAAGGATTCAAAGGTCATCGTCCAGGGCATCACCGGCGGCGAGGGCACCAAGCACACCGCTCTGATGCTCAAGGCCGGCACCCAGGTCGTCGGCGGCGTCAACGCACGCAAGGCTGGCACCACGGTCTCGCACGTTGCTGCTGACGGTTCCCCTGTCGAACTCCCCGTCTTCGCGACGGTCGAAGAGGCAATCAAGGAGACCGGCGCAGACGTCTCCATCGCGTTCGTTCCCCCGGCCTTCTCGAAGGACGCCATCGTCGAGGCTATCGACGCCGAGATCCCGCTGCTCGTGGTCATCACCGAGGGCATCCCGGTGCAGGACTCCGCTTACGCTTGGGCGTACAACGAGTCCAAGGGCAAGAAGACCCGCATCATCGGACCGAACTGCCCCGGCATCATCACCCCGGGTGAGGCCCTCGTCGGCATCACGCCCGCCAACATTGCAGGTACCGGCCCCATCGGCCTGGTCTCTAAGTCGGGCACCCTGACCTACCAGATGATGTACGAACTCCGTGACTTCGGCTTCTCCACTGCCATCGGCATCGGCGGCGACCCGGTCATCGGCACCACCCACATCGACGCCATCGAGGCGTTCGAGAAGGATCCCGAGACCAAGGTCATCGTGATGATCGGTGAAATCGGTGGCGACGCGGAAGAGCGTGCAGCCGATTACATCAAGGCCAACGTCACCAAGCCGGTCGTCGGCTACGTGGCAGGCTTCACCGCTCCCGAAGGCAAGACCATGGGCCACGCCGGCGCCATCGTCTCCGGTTCCTCGGGAACGGCTCAGGCCAAGCAGGAAGCTCTCGAAGCTGCAGGCGTGAAGGTCGGCAAGACGCCGTCCGCCACTGCTGCTCTCGCTCGCGAGATCCTTCAGTCCCTGTAAGGGGCTTCGCCCCCGTGCGTGGTTAGGGAGTCTCCGGACTCCTTAACCACGCACAGTGGTATCGACCCACATCGACCCGGCTGGTTCCAACTGCCCGGCACCGGATGTGATGGATGCGACGACCGATTCGAGATCGTCGGCATCACGGGCGGCGAGTGTCATGACCGCCTTCGATCCGTACGTAGTTCCGAGCACCGAGACGCCCCGCGCTCTCAGTTCTGCTTCCACTCGACCGGCCTCTGAGTGCCGGATCGCCAAAGTGCGCAGGATTTTCCGCTCCCTGGCCACAAGCTCGGCCGAATCGAGAGCCACCGAGACCGCTCCCGAATACGCGCGAACCAATCCGCCGGCGCCGAGCTTGATTCCGCCGAAATAGCGCGTGACGACCACAATCACATCGACCAGATCTCGAGACTTGAGAACCTGAAGCATCGGCACCCCCGCAGTGCCACCCGGTTCGCCGTCGTCGTGTGCACGCTCGACGCGCGAGTTCGCGTCGTATCCGATCACGAAAGCCGAACAATGGTGGCGCGCATCGGGATACAGCGACCTCTGCTCCGCGACGAACTCCATGGAGGCTTCGGGGTCGTCGATCCGGCGAAGCGCGGCGATGAATCGTGAATGCTTTACCTCGGTTTCGACGACATGGTCGGCGCCGGGCGCGAGGGTGAAGGGCATCTGCCCATTGTCTCCCGTCGGTGTTAGCGTGCGAAGTCGAGACACATACGCTGGTAACCATCGAAGACCGTCTACGAGGAGAAGTCATGACGTTCACGCCGCAAGGGCCCAACTTCGGGCCACCGAATCAGCCGGCAGCGGGCGGTGGAACCAAGAATCTCGGATTCATCCTGCTCATCGCCGTCGCGGCGCTCGGCCTGATCAACTTCCTACTCGGTTTTGCGCCCTTCACCACGATCAGTGGAAGCAGCAGTGGAATCGGCAGCGATCTGGACACCAGTTCGAGCTTCTTCGAGTCGAGCATCTACGGCCTCGGGTTCATCTTCGCCGGCGGTGTTGTCGCCGGAATCTCGCTGCTCCCGAAGCAGTCGTATGCAGGCATTGCCGCAGCGCTCTCACTCGCGGGTTTCTTCTCTTTGGTGTTCGCAGCGTTCTCGGTCGGTACCAGCGACTACGTAGATATCGGGCTCGGTTGGGGCCTGATCATCGTGCTGATTCTCTCGTTCGTGCAGACCGTCGTCGCAGTTGCGGCGTTGCTGTTCGAGATCGGAATCCTGAAGGCTCCCGCGCCGCGTCCGGTAGCCCAGCAGTACGGTCAGCCGCAGGGCTACGGTCAGCAGCAGGGTCAGCCCCAGGGGCAACAGCCGGGTCAGCCCCAGGGCTACGGACAAGGGCAGTACGGTCAGCCCCAGCAGGCTCAGCAGCAGCCTCAGTACCAGCAGAATCCGCAGTACGGGCAGGCGCAGCAGCAGGGATACGGGGGAGCGCACGCCGCCCCCGCCGACCCGACTGCTTCGCAGCAGCCTTATGGACAGAGCGCATCTCCCTACGGTCAGAACCCGGTGCAGAATCCGACGCAGACCCAGGCCGACTCGTCGTCGTCCGCAACGACGTCGTCTTACTATCCGCTGACCTCGCAGCCCGGTGGCCAGCCGAACCCGAGTTACTCGTCGGACCAGTTCACCGCTCCGCGTGGTTACGGCCAGCCGTACAACCAGCAGCAGACTGGCTCGACCGAGCAGCCGACGGGCTTCGAGCCGCCCACTTTCGAAGCACCGACGCCGCCCGCGGAACCTGAGCAGGGCAGCAGCGATTCTGCGGCCGAGACCAAGGTCTTCGGTTCCCAGAACCCTGACGAGCGTCAGCAGTAGTACTTCTTCGTTTCACGAGCATGAATGTGGCCTCCGACCCGCTGCGGGTGGAGGCCACATTCCGTGAGCCCGACGGCGCGCCTGAGTGCGCGGCGCACTATCGAGTGAAACCCTCGAGGGGATGAGTTCTTTGATTGATGGCACCCGGTCCCGTCCCGCGTCCGCACGACCCGGACGTGGTCGTACTGGCGGCGGCCGCGTCGGCGGCGGTCGCCCGGCACCCAACCCGGACCTGGCACGCAAGTTGCTGACTGTCGCGTTCCGGCCGTCGGGCCTGACGATGCTGCTGATCGCGGCCGTCGTTGTGGTCACCTTGGTATCGGCGAGCAGCGATCTGACCGGAACCTTCGGCGCCATTGCCACTACATGGTTGGTCATCCACCAAGTGCCGGCGACTATCAGCGGCGTCCAACTCGGTGTACTGCCACTGCTTCCGACGGCGGTCATGATGTGGGTGGTCGCACGCCGATGCGCGTCGACTGCGGTGCACACCGACTCCCGTGACGACACCCTCCGCTTGGTGGGGGCCGCGGTAGCCGGACCGTTGACGATCACGGCGATCGCGCTCGCAGTGGTCGCCGACGCTTCCGCGGCGATTCCGCTGTCGAGCCCCAACACGTTGGCTGCTTTCGGCTGGGTCGCCGGGATTCACCTGGTCGCCGCATCCGTCGGTGTTGCTGCAGCGCACTGGGATCGCGTCGTCGCCGAGATTCCGCCGTGGGCGTCCGCCGCTGTCCGCCCGGCAACGGCCGCGTCGGCAGCGCTGTTGGCCGCAGGCGCCGTGGCCGTCGTGGTGTCACTGCTCGTGTCGTGGTCGACGGTCGGTGACCTGCTCGCGCGCGGCAACGGGTTTGTCGGCGTTCTGGGATTGACGGTGTTGTCGCTCCTCTATCTTCCGAACCTCGTCGTCGGCGCTGCCGCGGTGATGACGGGATCGACGGCCGATTTCGGCAACGTCTCCATCAGTGTGTTCGGCAACATCGGCGGAGATCTGCCACCGCTGCCCCTTCTCGGAGCCATTCCGGAAGGCGTCGCCGGCGGAATCTGGCCGATCTTGTTGATCGTTCCGGCGGCGGTGGGGGTGATGCTCGGCCGCGATTGCGCTCGACGCATCGCCGGGCAGGACAGTGTGCTCGCGGTGCTGACGGCAGCTGCCGGTGCCGGCGTCGTCATGGCTCTGCTTGCGCTTGCTGCCGGGGGAGACCTCGGGCAGTTCGGCACCGTCGAGGTCCTGTGGTGGGGCTTCGGTCTTCTGACTTTTGCGTGGCTGGGATTGTTCGGAACCGTCTCGGCGCTGTTCTCGATGTGGTTCTCGCATCGCGGACACATGAAGGACGAGGTTGCGCCGCCGGAGGCTGAACCGGCTCGAACATCCGAGCCAGAACTCGCGATCACGGCCGCGGCCACCCCGGAAGAGGCAGACGAGAACACCGACGAAGTGCTCGCCCAGGAATCTGCGGTAGTTGTCACCAAGGTCGTCGAAGCTGAAATCGTCGAGGAACCAGGCGAACCTGTGCAGGTCGTGACAGAGGAAACCGTCGAGATCGAAGTAGTCGACGCCGAAGTTGTCGCGGCACCCGAGACCGACCCCGCTGCCGGACCCGAGACAGAGTCCGGGCCGGAGACCGACCTGCCCTCGAAGCCGCAGGAGTCCAGCGACTAGGCTGTCATGCGGCCGATACTCCGGCCGCATCATCTTCCAGTTCTCAGGAGTAGTGCGCTGACTGCCTCGGCCGACAATCCGCAGCCGACAATGCCCGACAGGGTCCAATTTCGCGACTCGATCGCGCGGGTAGTCGTACTCGCTTCCGGCGCGGGAACCCTGTTGACCTCGCTGATCGACGCTTCGCATGCCGACGGATACCCGGCCGAGATCGTTGCCGTCGGTGTAGATCGTGACTGCCTCGCCGCCGAGCACGCCGCGGATTCGAAGATTCCGTCCTTCAAAGTGTCGATCAAGGCCTACGAAGATCGCGCCACCTGGGACGACGCGCTGACGGCAGCGGTGGCCGAGCACGACCCCGACCTGGTGGTCAGTGCTGGTTTCATGAAGATCCTCGGCCCCACCTTTCTCGCGCGTTTCGGCGGCCGAATCATCAACACTCATCCCGCGTTGCTGCCTGCCTTCCCCGGCGCGCACGCGGTTCCCGACGCTCTGGCGTACGGCGTGAAGGTCACCGGTTCCACGGTGCATCTCGTCGACGGCGGAGTTGATACCGGGCCGATCTTGGCGCAGGAAGCTGTGCCGGTGCATGACGACGACACCGAGTCGTCGTTGCATGAACGCATCAAAATTGTGGAGCGACGGTTGTTGGCGGACGTCATCGCCGCTGTTGCTACGCGCGGAGTGGTTTCCGATGGACGAAAGGCCGTGATCCCCAGTGAGTGAACGCAAGGCTGTGCGCCGTGCACTTGTCAGCGTCTACGACAAGAGTGGTCTGATCGAGCTGGCCACGGGCCTGCACGAGGCCGGTGTCGAGTTGGTCTCGACCGGTTCGACCGCGTCGAAGATCGCCGACGCCGGAATCCCCGTGACCCCGGTCGAGGCTCTGACCGGATTCCCGGAATGCCTGGAAGGCCGTGTGAAGACGCTGCATCCGCGCGTCCACGCCGGCGTTCTCGCCGATACCCGCAAGCCGGATCACCTCGCTCAGCTCGAGGAACTCGGCATCGCGACTTTCGAATTGGTCGTCGTGAATCTGTACCCCTTCACTGAGACGGTTGCCTCGGGCGCTAGCCCGGACGAGTGCGTCGAGCAGATCGACATCGGCGGACCGTCGATGGTGCGCGCTGCAGCCAAGAACCATCCGTCGGTTGCCGTCGTGGTCGATCCGGCTCGCTACGCCGATGTTCTGACTGCCGTTGCCGGTGGCGGATTCACTCTGCGTGAGCGCACTGTGCTTGCGGCGCAGGCGTTCCAGCACACGGCGTCGTACGACGTCGCTGTTGCGAGCTGGATGACGAGCACGATTGCCGCCGACGAAGACGGTTCGCTGTTCCCGGCCTGGGTCGGTGCCACGTGGAACCGCAGCGCTGTCCTGCGCTACGGCGAGAACCCGCACCAGGACGCCGCGCTGTACGAAAACCCCGCAGCGCCTGCAGGTTTGGCTCAGGCAGAGCAGTTGCACGGCAAGGAGATGTCGTACAACAACTACACGGACTCCGACGCCGCGTGGCGCGCAGCGTACGACTTCACGGATCCGGCAGTGGCAATCATCAAGCACGCCAACCCGTGTGGCATCGCCATCGGCACCGACATCGCCGACGCTCACCGCAAGGCGCATGCGTGCGATCCGGTCAGTGCTTTCGGTGGCGTGATCGCAGCCAACCGTGAGGTCACCGTCGAACTGGCCGAGCAGATCGCCGATATCTTCACCGAGGTCGTCATCGCGCCCTCGTACGAAGACGGAGCTGTCGAGGTTCTGCAGCGTAAGAAGAACATTCGCGTTCTGAAAGCTGCCGCTCCGACCGCTACCGGCATCGAACTGCGTCCGATCTCGGGCGGTACTCTGCTCCAGCAGCGCGACGTCCTCGACGCTGACGGGGACAACCCGGCCAACTGGACTCTCGCCAACGGTGAGGCTGCCGATGCCGAGACCCTCGCAGACCTCGAATTTGCTTGGCGCGCCAGCCGTTCGGTGAAGTCCAATGCGATCCTGCTGGCCTCCGGCGGCGCGTCCGTCGGCGTCGGCATGGGCCAGGTCAACCGCGTCGATGCAGCGCATCTTGCTGTTCAGCGCGCCGGTGACCGCGTCGTAGGTTCGGTTGCGGCCTCGGACGCGTTCTTCCCGTTCCCGGACGGTCTGCAGGTACTGCTCAACGCCGGCGTCAAGGCTGTTGTGCAGCCGGGTGGATCGGTTCGCGACAACGAAGTGATTGCTGCGGCCAAGGAAGCCGGCGTCACTCTCTATCTGACCGGCGCGCGCCACTTCGCGCACTGATTTCTGCTTCGCTGGCGGGCCTCGACTTCCTCTTCGTAGGTTGTCGGGGCCCGTTCTGCTTTCAGGCGGCCCGGTTCTTTCAGGCAGCGCTGCTGTGGGTGCCCTGGAGTTCGCGGGGTGAGCCGGTGATGACGACGCGTGAGGCTCCGCGACTGCGGATCTCGCTGATCAGTGCGCCGAGGGTGGCTTCGTGGGCAGCGTCGGAGTGCGAAAGATCCAGGGTGACGGCGTATCCGGTGAGGTCACCGGGCAGATCGACATACGGCGGCGCGATGGACAGTTGGTTGACTCGAAGTTTCATGTGGTGCTCCTGCGTGTGAAAGGTAAAAGAAAAGGCACCCGAGGCGTTTGCCCTGGGTGCCCGAGAACGAATCCGGTGAAACTGGGGATCATTCTCGGGGTACACCGCGCTTGTTGCCCATGTGCTCGGCCGACATTGCGGCCGAAAAAATGTGCTTGTCTGCGGTGCAGCTGCGCCACGAAAGTACGGATACGACGTTCGGGTGTAGCGACATGATGTCCGTTCCTTTCCGTGTGGCGTTGCTGGTTAATGGATGACCGTACAGCACGGATCGAGGGTTCGCACCAATAAAAAGCGCCGCGAACGTAAACACCGGGTGACTTCTGTCCCCGGATTTGCAGGATTGAAAGAGCCTCTGGTGCAGGTCAGGCGTAGAAAGCGAAAGTCCCTCCGCGATGCTTCGCGGAGGGAACTTTCTACCTGAAAAAAAGGACGTTCGGTCTGTACGTGATCAGGAGAACGAACGGACCCACGCTGTGAAGGGCTCCGAGAACTCTGCCGAGTACGGAAGCGGCGCGACGTAGTCGGCACCGGTGGACTGTTCGTCGCCGATGTCCTTGAGTACGAAGTTGGCGTTGCGCATCCGCACGGAAGTCAGCGCTGTATGTGAGAGCGCGGCATCCAGTGCTGCGACATCGGCGGGAATGACTTGGATGTCCTTGTCCGAGCAGCTCGTGAGAACCGGCATGCCCGCCGGTAGAGCCGCCACGAGCGCAACCGGGTCTAATGCGTCTTCCTCGGCGAGTGCCTTGGCGTTGGCGTGTACGAGTCCCGCATTCTGCAGCGGCTCGGGCAGGTCATCCGGAACAGTGCCCTCGGATCGCAGCGACTCGACGGCGTCGGCGAGCGCGACGCGCAGTTCGTCAGCCAGTTCGACCGGCAACTGACCGGCGCCGACGACGGCGTCGAGCTGGCGGTGAATCTGCGTCGTGAGTAGATCGAGAAGCCTGACGCTCAGTGGCTCGAGGAGTGCGAGGGCGCTGACTCTGGTGCCCTCCTTCGCAGTGGCGAGAGCCAGTGCGACGACGGCACCGTCGCTGTGTCCGACCACGAACAACCGCTCGGGATCGACACCGGGTTGCCCGGCGAGGTAGTCCAGTCCGTCGGAGGCGGCGTCGACAAAAGTGTTGAAGCCGAGATCGGCGATGTCTTCGATCTCGTAGTCGCCGAGTGCGGTTTCGCCGCTGCCGAGCTTGTCGTAGCGCAGACTTGAAATGCCCTGATTCTCAAGGAGATCCGCGATGAAGCGGAGGGTCCCGATGTCACCTTCGAGGAGCGCGCTGTCGCCGTTGCGATCGGTGGGGCCGCTGCCGGCCAGAATCAGCGCGGCCGGGGCAGGGGCGTCGGGTGAGGCGGCCAGGCGAAGACTCCCGTACAGGGTGACGTCGCCGGATTGGAACGAGATCTCGGTGTCGGACATGACGACTTGTCTACCAGGTCCGCACGTTCAGGCGGTGCGCAGACTCCGTACACGGCGCCAGCCGCGCCAACTGAACCACAAGAGTGCGGCGAGCAGCGGAATGATCAGGAACGGCAAGATCATCGCGATCAACGAGGTGAAGAAAGTCAGTACGTCCTCGATGACGGAAACGACAGGATTTGCCAGCCCACCGGTAGTGGCCGTACTGACCGCGCGAGTTCCGGTCTGGGCGGCGCTGAACGTCAAAGCCGTCGGTGCGCCGACGATGATGCCCGCGAGCGCGGCTATCGCAGGATCGAGATGGCTGAAAGCCGCCCAGGCAGCGATCACTCCGGCGATGGGTCCGGTGACGTTCCCGATCACCGACAACGCGTTGTCCACGAAGGGAATGAGGTCGGCACCCAGTTCGACCACTGCGGCGATCGCCAATGCCACCAGTGCGCCGGTGGATCCGATCCACCGCATCGACTCACCGACGGTGACCCCGAACAGTTCGAAATGCACCGCAGCGCTCAGCATCAACAGCGGTAGGAAGGTTCGCATTCCGGACGCTGCGGCGAGTCCGAGGCCGAGCATGGCGGGCAACACCCAGGTATCCATGGGTGGAGTTTAGGTCTACTGTGCGCCTTTATTAACCGCCGGCGGTTAATAAAGGCGCACAGCAAAGTCTCGGAAAGGACCTTCCATGGCGACAAACCCGCAGCCGATGTTCTTCCTCAACCTGCCCGTCAGGGACCTGGGCAAGGCCACCACCTTCTACGAGGCCCTCGGATACTCCAAGAACACGCAGTTCTCCGACGAGAACGCGTCGTCGATGGTCATCAGTGACACCATCGTCGTGATGCTGTTGGCCGAGCCCTTCTTCAAGACCTTCACCACCAAGGGCATCGCCGACACCTCGACGTCGACGGAAGCGCTGCTCGGACTCTCGGCCGAGACCCGTGAGGCCGTCGACACCATCGTCGACAAGGCACTCGCGAGCGGCGGTTCCGAAGGAAACGCGACGCAGGATCACGGCTTCATGTACAGCCGCAGCTTCCAGGATCCCGACGGCCACATCTGGGAAATCATCTGGATGAATCCCGAGAACATCGAGGGCTGAGCGACCGAACTTCCTCGGCGAGAGGCGAAACCCCGCAAACACTCGTAGCGTGGAGTGGTGACTGTCGCAAAAACCCTCGGAGAGCTACGCGCCTCCGGACACGTACAGCGAAGTGTCAAGGAAGAACTACGAGAGAATCTTCTCGCCGCGTTGCGGGACGGCCGTGACCCCTGGCCCGGGATAGTCGGGTTCGAGGACACGGTCGCTCCACAACTCGAGCGGGCACTGATCGCCGGCCACGACGTGGTTCTGCTCGGCGAAAGAGGTCAGGGAAAGACGAGGTTGCTTCGCACTCTCGGGCTCCTGCTCGACGAGTGGACGCCCGTCATCGAAGGCTCGGAACTGGGGGAGCACCCGTACGAGCCGATCACCCCGGCTTCGATACGTCGAGCCAAGGAACTGGGCGACGACCTCCCGATCGCCTGGCGCCACCGCAGCGAGCGGTACTCCGAGAAGTTGGCGACGCCGGATACCTCGGTCGCCGACCTGATCGGCGACGTCGATCCGGTCAAGGTTGCCGAGGGTCGGAGCCTCGGCGATCCGGAGACCATTCACTTCGGTTTGGTGCCCCGCGCGCATCGCGGAATCGTGGCCATCAACGAGCTTCCCGACCTGGCTGAGCGCATCCAGGTCTCGCTGCTCAACGTGATGGAGGAGCGGGACATCCAGGTCCGCGGATACACGCTTCGGCTTCCGTTGGACGTCCTGCTGGTCGCGAGCGCGAACCCCGAGGACTACACCAACCGTGGACGCATCATCACACCGCTCAAGGACCGCTTCGGCGCCGAGATCCGCACTCACTATCCGGTCGAACTGGAGGGCGAGATCGCGGTGATCGAGCAGGAAGCGCATCTGGCTGCCGAGGTGCCCGACTACCTCCTCGAAATTCTTGCCAGATTCACACGCCTGCTTCGTGAATCCACCTCGGTGGACCAGCGATCGGGTGTGTCGGCACGATTTGCCGTCGCCGGCGCAGAAACCGTCAGTGCAGCCGCGGTACGACGCGCGGCGGTGCTAGGTGAAGCTGATCCTGTTGCACGGCCCGTCGATCTCGAGTCCGTGGTCGAGGTTCTTCGCGGCAAGGTCGAGTTCGAATCCGGTGAAGAGGGACGGGAACTGGAGGTGCTCGAGCACCTGCTGCGTCGCGCGACGGCCGATACGGTTCGGGTACGTCTCGGCGGGATCGACCTGGGGATGCTGGTTGCTGCGGTGGAGATGGGCAACACGATCGTCACCGGTGAATCTGTCACGGCCAAGGCGTTTCTCGACGAACTTCCGGACCTCGAAGTACTGGACGAAGTAGCCGAGCGTCTCGGCGCGCAATCCGACGGTGAGCGTGCCGCCGGTGCCGAACTTGCCCTCGAGGGGCTTTACCTCGCGCGCCGGATCTCCAAAGATCAAGGCCCGGGCGGCCGCTCGGTGTATTCGTAAGGGGCAGTGATGATTCACAATCCGCGGTACGGGCCGTATGATGGCGGTCCCGATCCGCTGGCGCCTCCGGTAGATCTGCGCGATGCCTTGGCAGCAATCGGCGACGACGTGTTGTCAGGCACGTCGCCGCGCCATGCCCTGCGGGAGCTGCTGCGGCGAGGTAATCGTGACATGCGCGGGCTCGACGACCTTGCCGCCCAGGCGAACCGGCGTCGACGTGAGTTGCTGCGCCGCAACAACCTCGACGGAACTCTCGACGAGGTGCGTAAGCTTCTCGACAAGGCGGTGCTCGAAGAGCGCAAGGAACTGGCACGTGCTCTCGACGACGACGCACGGTTCAACGAAATGCGGATCGAGGAGTTACCGCCGTCGACAGCTCAGGCCGTGCAAGATCTGGCCGACTACAACTGGCGCAGCGAACAGGCTCGCGCGGATTACGAGAAGATTCGTGATCTGCTCGGGAGGGAGGTCCTCGATCAACGCTTCTCGGGAATGAAGCAGGCACTCGAGGGCGCCACCGACGAGGATCGTGAGCAGATACGCCAGATGCTGGCTGATCTGAATCAACTGCTCGACGCGCACTCTCGCGGCGTCGACACTCCGGAGCAGTTCGCGGAGTTCATGGACAAGCACGGGCAGTATTTCCCGGACAACCCGCGCAACGTCGAGGAACTTCTGGATTCGTTGGCGCAGCGCGCGGCGGCTGCACAACGACTGCGGAACTCGCTCTCGCAGGAGCAGCGTGACGAGTTGGATGCGTTGGCGCAGCAGGCGTTTGGTGATCCGAGCCTGATGAGTGAACTGGGGCAACTCGACCAGTTCCTTCAGGCGGCTCGGCCGGGTGAGGACTGGGAAGGTTCACAACAGTTCCGCGGCGACAACGGAATGGGTTTGGGTGAGGGGACCGGTGCACTGCAGGACATTGCCGAGCTGGAATCGTTGGCGGACCAACTGTCGCAGCAGTACGCAGGCGCAGCGCTCGACGACATCGACCCCGAACTGCTCGCGCGGCAACTCGGCGACGAAGCCGCCGCTGACGCCCGCACCCTCGCCGACCTCGAAAAGGCTTTGCAGGAACAGGGTTTCTTCGATCGTGCACCGGACGGTCAATGGCGCCTGTCGCCCAAAGCCATGCGGCAGCTCGGACAGACTGCTCTACGCGATGTCGCCGGGCAACTGTCGTCACGAACCGGTCAACGCGACACGCGTCGGGCCGGTGCGATGGGTGAACCGACCGGAGCTTCCCGCGAATGGGAATTCGGGGACACGGAACCGTGGGACGTCACGAGAACGATCACCAACGCCGTCCTGCGTGACCCGGGCCGAATGCCGGTGCGGCTGAGCGTCGTCGATGTCGAAGTGGCCGAAACCGAACAGCGCAGTCAGGCTGCCGTGGCTCTGCTGGTGGACACGTCGTTCTCGATGGTCATGGAGGATCGCTGGGTTCCGATGAAGCGCACCGCTCTGGCGCTCAATCACCTGGTGAGTACGCGATTTCGTAGCGACGAGCTGCAGTTGATCGCCTTCGGACGCCACGCGCACGTACTGACTCCGTCTGAGCTCGCCGGTTTGGACGGCGCGTGGGACCAGGGAACCAACCTGCATCATGCACTTTTGTTGGCGGCCAGACACCTTCGACGCCATTCCAATGCGCAGCCGGTGGTACTGATCGTCACCGACGGTGAACCGACGGCTCATCTCGAAGCGGACGGAGAAGCCAGGTTCGACTACCCGCCGAGTGCACGAACCCTCGGTTTGACGGTTCGCGCACTCGACGCGGTGGCCAGGCTGGGCGCCAAGGTCACGTTCTTCCGGCTCGGTGACGATCCAGGCCTGGCCAGGGTGGTCGACCGGATGGCGCACCGTGTGGGTGGACGCGTCATCGCGCCGGACCTGGACGGCCTCGGCGCCGCCGTGGTGAGTGACTACATGCGAGGTCGACGTTAGTTCTGTTCAGCGGGCTGGTGCTGGGTGATGCAGTGGATGCCGCCGCCACGTTCGAACAGCGGCCTCGCGTCGACAGTGACGACGGTGCGCCCGGGGTAAGCGGCTGACAGGATCCGGGCCGCTTCGGCATCGGCAGGATCGTCGAAGCTGCAGGCGATCACTCCGCGATTCACCACGAGATGGTTGATGTAGCTGTAGTCGACGAATCCCTCGTCGTCGCGCAGGATCTCGGGCGCAGGTACCCGGATGACCTTCCACGGCCGTCCGCCGACGTCGGTCGAGCGTTCGAACAACTCGATGATCGTCTTGCTGACGGCGTAGTCGGGGTGCACCGGATTGCGTTGGTCATGGACGAGTACCACTCCGGGGGAAGAGATTGCCGCGACGATGTCGACGTGTCCGCGCGTTCCGTAGGTCTCCTGATCGCGGGTCAATCCGCGGGGAAGCCAGATAACATGCTTGGCTCCGATGGTGCGGGCGAGTTCGGCCTCGATGTCCGCCTTCGTCAGTTCGGGGTTTCGTCCCGGATCGAGTTGCACGGTTTCGGTGACCAGCACAGTGCCGAGGCCGTCGACCTGAATGCCGCCGCCCTCGTTGACGATTGGTGAGTCGATCAATTGGGCCCCGGACTGCTCGACGACAAATCTGCCGATCTTCGAGTCTTTGTCCCACTGCGCCCAATCCTGTGCGCCCCACCCGTTGAACACCCAGTCGACTCCGCCGAGGCGGCCCTCGTCGGATAGAACGAACGTCGGCCCGATGTCGCGCATCCATGCGTCGTCGAGAGGCGCCTCGACGATGTCTACCTTCTCGGACAGGTACTTTCGCGCTTCTTCGACCTCGGCGGGATCGACGACGACGGTGACCGGCTCGAATTCGGCGACGGCGTGTGCAACTGCAGCCCACGTCGAGCGAGCTTCGTGTTGTTCTTCCGCGGTGTCCCCGAGGGAGTATCCGGCGCTGGGGTAGGCCATCCAGGTACGTTCGTGCGGTTCGCTCTCCGCGGGCATGCGCCAGGTCATCGCTTGGCTCCCGCAGTGTTCACCGGTGCGGTCAGAGTCGAGTAGGTGTCCGGACGACGCGTTGCCAGGAATGGGAACAGTGCCAGCCAGTCTTCACGGTGCTGCAGGTCGAGATCGGCGACCAGCACGGCTGATTCGTCGCGGGGAGCCTGAACGAGGATGCGTCCGTACGGGTCCGAGATGAAGGAGGAACCGTAGAAGGTGATGAGGCCTTCACTGCCGTGGCGATTGGGGACAACCATGAACGTGCCGTTCGCGATCCCGTTTCCGACGATCACCTGCTGCCACAGTGGCTGGGTGTCGAAGTTCGGGTGATCAGGCTCCGAACCGATCGCCGTCGGGTACACCAGAACCTGTGCACCGGCGAGGGAGTACGCACGAGCGACCTCGGGAAACCACTCGTCCCAGCACGTCGGGAGTCCGAACTTGGCGCCGAGCGCCTCGTGAACGGGGTATGGGTCCTCGGCCGGACCGCCTCGGAAGTAGGTGTCCTCGTAGTACCCGGCCGTCACCGGAATGTGGAGCTTGCGGGTACGAGCGAGAAGCTCCCCGCCGGGGGAGACGAGGATCGCGGTGTTGAACCCCAGGCCGTCCTCGGCTTCGCTGCGCTCGTACAGCGATGCATGAACGAGGACCTGGTTCTCGGCGGCGGCCTTGGCAGCGAAGGTGAGGGTGGGTCCGGTGAGCAGGTCTTCGGCTTCGCGTCCGGGATTGTCGCCGGCCGGGGTGGAGGCGGGGTAGCGGCTGAGCGTCAACTCCGGAAGGAACACCACCGCCGCTCCCAGCTTCGCTGTGGCTGCGATGCCCCCACTGAGTTCGGCGCGGAGGTCGTTCTGATCCTCGTGCCAGCGATGTTGGACGAGACCTACTCGCAGTGGGGCAGACGTGGACGGCGAAGTCGCGGCGAGAGACTCAGGCGGCGTGAGGGCGGTGATCGTCAGCATGGGGTTTCCTCGGTGCTCGGGTATTCGACGTTCAACGTAAAACGAATATGATTCGTTAAGTATGGTAGGTGAGCGCTGATTGATCAAGGCCTTTCGGGGAATTGTTTTTTGCGGCGCCCCGAACGGTGTGGATCACTACAGGAGGACATATGCCGCGGCCACCGCAACGACTGCTCTCACCGGCGATCATCACCGAGGCAGCGATCGAGTCGGTGGACGAGTCCGGCGACTTCACGATGCCTGGACTCGCCGCAAGGCTGAAGGTTCGACCGTCGTCGCTCTACAACCACGTTTCCGGACGAGCCGAGATCGTCGAACTGATGAGGGCTCAACTGATGGCAGGAATCGACGTGAAGTCGGCCTCGGGGACCTGGAGTGAGACCGTCGCGGCGCTGGCAGCCGAGTACCGGCGAAGCTACGCCGCGCATCCTCGTCTGATTCCGCTCTTCACTGCGCAGACCGTGCAGGCCGGAGTGGCTTTCACCCTGTACAACGCATTGGCGCAGGCATTTGCCGATGGTGGCTTCGACCCGGCTGAAACACTGCACGCGATCACGACCGTCGACAGTTTTGTTCTCGGTTCGGCCTTGGACCTGGCGGCGCCGGACGTTCAGTGGGCGTCGGGGCCCGAAGCCAACGACGCGATGAAGGCGGCGTTGGCAACGTCCGGGAAGAATCCCGAACGTGCCGACGCCGCCTTCGAATTCGGCTTGCGGGTGTTGATGGCGGGCCTGATCGCGCAGGCTCCCGAAACCGCTGTCTCCTAGGACACGCTGAGGTCGTTCTCGTCGCGCAAAGCCTCCGTGTCGCGGTTGAGGGTCTTGCCCTCGAAGAACTCGGGATTGCGCACTCGCATGACCATCATCAGGACCGCGCCGAGGATGAGGATTCCGAAGCCGAGGAAGAAGACCAGGCCGATACCGCCGATGGATGCTCCACTGGCGTTGTCCGGATTCATACTCTCCTGGACCGAAATGACGAACACCGCAAACAGCATGAGACCACCGATGAGCGGGAACGCGAGCCGGAAGACGAAGTTTCGCACGCTGTCGAACACTGTCTTGCGGAAGTACCACACGCACGCGAATGCCGTGATGCCGTAGTACCAGCAGATCATGATGCCGAGTGCGGCGATCGTGTCGAGCAGTGCACTTTCGGACAGGAACGTGACAACGCTGTAGAACACTGCGGTCACCGCGCCGGCCACGACTGTGGCGTACGACGGCACCAGGAAGCGAGGGGAGACCTCGGCGAGTTTCTTGGGGAAGGCTCCGTACGCGCCCATGGCGAGCATGGTTCGTGCAGCGGGCAGGAACGTGGTCTGCAGGCTGGCGACGGAGGAGACGAAGACGGCGAGGAACAGGAGCATTCCGCCCCAGTTACCCAAGACCGGGTCGGCGAGGGCGCCGAAGACGTTCTCGGAGTTGTCGGGATTGCCGAGGCCGAGGCCTTCCTCGCCGACGCCGGCGTACATCATTGCGGCGACGGCGACCAGCAGGTAGGTCAGGAGAATGGTTGCGACACAGAGCAAACCGGCGCGGCCCGGAGTTTTCTTGGGGTTCTTCGACTCCTCGCCCAGCGTGAGACAGGTATCCCAGCCCCAGAACGCGAAGATCGATCCGGTGAGTCCGATGACGAATGCACCGATGGCGAGTCCGCTGAACGGGTTGAACCAACTCAGATCGAAGGACAATCCGGCCGGGGCATCGCCGGCGCCGACGTGAACCAGTGCAACGACGGCGAAGACGACGAGCAGCACCATCTGGAAACCGACGAGCGCGAACTGCACGCGCTCGCTGGTGGTGATTCCTCGACTGGCAATCCAGGTGGCCAAGGCGATGAACACCAGGGTGGTGCCGACGTTGACGAATTTGTTGCCCGGTAGATCGGCGATCGAGGGATTGTCGACCACCCGCGCTATGAACAGATAGAAGAAGTCGACGGCAATGGCCGCGAGGTTCGAGAGCACGATGATGGTGGCGATCACCATGCCCCAGCCGCACATCCAGCCGACGTATGGTCCGAATGCCTTGGTGGACCACGTGAATGACGCTCCGCAGTCAGGAGTGTCGGAGTTCAGTTCGCGGTACGCGTACGCGGTGAGGAACATCGGGATGAAGCCGGCGATGAAGATGGCGGGCATCTTGAGACCGACCGCAGCGACGATCAATCCGATGCTGGCCGTCAGGGTGTAACCCGGTGCCACGGAGGAGATTCCGAGGACTGCGCCGGAGATCATGCCGATCTTGCCGGTAGCGAGGCCTTTGGAACTCAGTTCGGTGCTGGTCATGACAGTGCCTCCGGCTGGGTGAATTCGTGCTTGGGCACTACGACCATGGGAACGGGCAACACGCGCAGCATCTTGGCGGCGGTGGAACCCAGGAAAAGTTTGCGGGGCTGGGCGAGGCGACTTGAACCGACCATCACGAGATCGCCGTCCTGCCAGTCCAGTTGACGCACTGCCGATTCCACGGTGGACCCGTCGGCGATGATGACCTCGATGGGGAACTCCGCGGGGAGCGCGGCTCTTGCGACGTCGAGTGTGTCCTGAGCGTGATTTCGTGCACGCTCCCTGGCCGACTCGGCGGTGTCGCGATGATCGCGCAGATCGTTCTGGGGGTCGAGCGCCACGAGAGAGACCAGTCGCAGCGGAACCTGCATCAGTTCGCTGGCGCGTACGGCGGTGTTCAAGACGATGTCGGCGCCGACGCGGGTGCCGAGTGCGCAGGTGACTTCTCGTATTGCAGTGGCCGCCGAGTGCCGCGTTCCGCGAGGCGCCAGTGCTACTGGGACGTGGGCGGAGTGCAGCAGTTCGGTCGAGACCGAACCTATCGCGTGACGGCCGAGCAGACCGTCGCCGGAAGCGCCCACCACGATCGCCAGCGCGTTCAGTCGGTCCACCTCGTCGAGCAGGCCCTGAGCGAACGACTCGTGGAAGCTCAGGTGTACTTCCACCTGGATGTCCTCGGGCACCGAGGCTTTCGCTTCGGCGAGCCAGTCGTGTGCACGTGCGGCGAGGATGTCGTCGTAGCCGGCTTCCGAGGGAACCTTGGCCGGCAGTGTCCGATCCGGTGGGAGGACCATGCAGATGTCGAGTTGCGCGCCGAGACTGCGCGCGAGCTGGGCCCCGAGGACCAGCCCGTCTTTACCGCTGGGTGTGGCGAGGTATCCGACGATAAGGCGCATGGTGGCTCTTTTCCGGATTGGAGGAATCTGCTGTGCGCCTTTATTAACCGCGGGGGGTCAATAAAGGCGCACAGCAGGAGGGGCGGCGACTCAGTCGTGTGAACTCATGACGTGCTTGAGGCGGGTGTAGTCCTCGACTCCGTAGGCCGAGAGATCCTTGCCGTAACCGGAGTACTTGAAGCCGCCGTGCGGCATCTCGGCGACGAGCGGGATGTGGCAGTTGATCCACACCGCACCGAAGTCGAGAGCAGCGGAGACGCGTTGCGTGACACCGTGATCCTTGGTCCAGATGCTCGAGGCCAGGCCGAACCGAACGTCGTTGGCAAGCGTGATCGCCTCCTTCTCGTCGGAGAAGCTCTGGACTGTGAGGATAGGACCGAAAGTCTCTTCCTGCACGATGTCGTCCGATTGTGCGACGCCAGTGATGACGGTCGGCTCGAAGAAGAATCCGGTCTCGCCCGAACGCTTTCCGCCGGTAACGATCTTGGCCGACGCCGGCAGGTTCGCGATCTTGTCGCTCACGGCGTTGAAGTGGTTGATGTTGTTGAGCGGACCGTAGAAGGCGTCAGGATCGGAAGGCGCTCCGGGTCGCAGCTTTTCGGCGTTACGCACGAGGGCTTCGACGAGCTGATCGTGGATGGATTCGTGAACGATCACGCGAGTGGCCGCGGTGCAGTCCTGACCGCCGTTGAAGAACGCTGCCTCGGCGATACCGGTGGCGGTCTTCTCGATGTCGACGTCGCCGAAGACGATGGCCGGGGCTTTGCCGCCCAGTTCGAGGTGTGCGCGCTTGAGTTGCTGCGCCGCGGACACCGCGACTGCGATGCCTGCCCGTACCGACCCCGTGATGGAGACGAGACCGAGGGCCGGGTTCTCCACCAACGTCGCGCCGGTTCCGCCGTTGCCGAGCACTACGTTGAACACACCGTCCGGCAGGATGCCCTTCGAGAGCTTCGCCAGGACCAACGTGCTGCCGGGTGTGGTGTCGCTGGGTTTGAGGACGATCGTGTTGCCGGCTGCGAGCGCGGGACCGATCTTCCACAGCGCCATCATGAACGGGTAGTTCCAGGGAGTGACCTGACCGACGACGCCGATCGGCTCACGGCGGACGTACGAGGTGAAACCTTCCATGTACTCTCCGGCAGCCTTGCCCTCGAGAAGGCGTGCGGCGCCGGCGAAGAACCGCATCTGATCGGCTCCGACCTTGACCTCTTCGTCGGCGATCATCTGGTGGGCCTGGCCGGTGTTGGCGCTTTCGGCCGCGACGATTTCGTCGCTGTGCGCTTCGATGGCGTCGGCGAGTTTGAGGAGTGCGGCCTGGCGCACGCTCGGAGTCGTCTTGCCCCAGGTCTCGAAGGCACGCTGCGCGGCTTCGACGGCGGCGTCGACGTCTTCCTTGGTGGAGACCGGCGTACGCCCGACCACACTCTCGTCCACGGGGTTGATCAGGTCGAGCGTTTCCGTCGCGGCTGAGGCGACGAATTCACCGTTGATGTAGTTCTCGAGTACGACGATCGACATCGGTACCGGTTCCTCTCGAGGTCGAACGAGTTCCGGCTGAGGTGATCAGCGCGGAACTCGCACTTTGTGGGGCGTGTGTGAGCAAGTGTGCGCTGACTCACAGGTAAAGACAGCTGCCAAAAAGGTGAAATCTTTGATCACCAACGCGCCGAGTTGTACAGTCCAGCGCATGACGATCGCTGTGCGGTGGATGTTGGCGCAGCCGGACCTCGCGCTGGAACTCAAAGGTGGGGCGCAGGGTGTCGGTCGCGAAATCACATTTGCGCACGCCACGGAGTTGCTCGACCCGTTCCGATGGTTGACCGGCGGCGAATTCATCCTCACCACCGGCATTCGATTGCCGTCCACTCAGCAAAAGCGCGGCCGTTATCTCCGGATGCTCGACGCAGCGGGTGTGGCGGCGGTGGGGTTCGGGACCGGACTCTCGTACCCCGAGGTTCCGGCCGATCTGGTGGCGGTTGCCGACGAGATCGGACTGCCGCTGATCGAGGTGCCGCTGCCGACGCCTTTCGCAGCCGTCGTCAAGCGCGTGATGAGCCGGTTGGCAGAGCAGGAGTACGAAGCTGTCCTTCGGGCGTCACGAGCGCAACCGCGGATGACACGCGCAGTCATTTCCGGTGGAACTGCCGCAACCGTGCGTGAACTGGCGATCGCGACTTCGGCGACGGTACTCCTGCTCGACGTCGCCGGACGGGTTCTCGAGAGCTCACCTCAACTGCCGACGGACGACGTGATCGAGGAATTGCGAGCAACTCTCGGGGGCGGCGCGTCCAGCAGCGTGACGCTTGCACGTTCCGGCGCGTCCATCGCCGTGCAGCAGATCAGCGTCGGGCGAACGCCGTACGGATACCTGGCGGTCATCAGTTCGTCTGCGCTCAGTTACGTCGATCAGATACTTCTCGGTCACGCGAACTCGTTGTTGGCGTTGGACTTCGAGAAACCTGCGCGCCTGCGTGCCACTCAGGATCAGTTGAATTCGCATGCCCTCGGACTGCTGCTCACCGAAGACCGCGACCCGGCGCCGGCGTGGCAACAGATCCGTCAGGCCGCCGACGGCGAGGGAATGATCCGTGGCCTGACAGTTCTTGCCGACACGTCCGATGTCGCGGGACGCGTCGCAGTCGAGATTGCCGAATTCATGAACAAGGCAGGGCGGCAGTTGTTCTCGCGGATCAACGACACTCGCGTCACGATGCTGCTGCGAGGAACCGACGACGTCGCGTTCGCCCGAGAGCTACTGAGCGGGGTATCGAGGTCGGATCTACGCTCACTTCGCGTCGGCCTGAGCGCGAGACGCGTGGTCGCGGCCCTTGCGGTCGCCGTCGAACAGTCCCAGCTGTGTGCGTCTGCGGCGGAAATCGGCGGTGAGCCTTTGGAATTCGCGGCGCTGACCGGAAGTGTGCTGCTGTCTTTCGATTCCACCCGTGAAGTGCTCAACACACTGGCGGAAACGATGATCACTCCGATCGAGGATTACGACCGTGACAACGGCACCGAACTGCTGGCGTCGTTGCGGGCATTTCTCGAGGCCAACGGGCACTGGGAAGCGGCAGCCATCACGATGGGCGTCCACCGGCACACGCTGCGAAGCCGAATGGCGAAGGTGGAGAGCCTGATCGACTGTCGACTCGAGGTAGCGAGAGTTCGTGCGGAGCTGCTGCTCTCGATCATTGCCCGGCAGTCGTGACTGCCGGGCAATGATCGAGACTTGGCAAAGCGGCCGTCAGGCCTTGTTGCGGGCGATGATGTCGGCGGCGGTTCGCTGCCCCATCCGGACGGCACCGTCGACGTGCTGGTACCCCTCTGCCGCGATGTCGGAGCACGAGAAGTGGATCGGGCCGACGGGCGTGCGGGAATCCGCGCCATATCGGTGCAGGCCACCGAGGTCGAAGCTCGCCGCGTACGCACCGCGGGTCCATTCCTCCGAGCCCCAGTCGGATTCGTAGTACACAACCGGCTCTTCGGCTTTCGGGCCCAGGTAGCGGGCGAGTGAGGCCAGAATCGTGGCCTTACGCTCCTCGACGGAAAGCTCGAACATCGCGTCGGCCTTCTCGTCGGAGACGAAAGCGACCAGGGTGCCCCGATCGTCCTCGTGGTTGGTGTTGTCGTACACCTCCTGCACTACCTCGGACGCGCCGAAGCCGGTGCCGGACAGGCCGTCTTCACGCCAGAAAGGCGTCCCGTACACGGCGTGCACCTTGATGACGAGGCCGAGGGACTGGTGTTGGTGCATCTGGTGCTGACGGCGCGGCAGCGGGGGATCGTAGGAGATCCGGGAGTAGAGGTTGGGCGGTACAGCCAGGATGACCCGGCTTGCCTCGACGCGAACGTCGCCGTCCGCCAACACCGTTGCGCCGGATTCGTTCCACTGCACCGTACGGACGGGCGCGTTGAGGAAGACGTCGTCACCGAGCGCCTCGGCCATGCGGATGGATACCTGCTGCATTCCGCCGACAACTCGCTTGTCGAGGATGAAGTCCTCGTCGACGAGGTGGGAGAACGAACCTGCGGAGGCGGCCATCAGGACTGCCTGCAGAGCGGAGAACGAGTGGGCGGGCTTGGTGAGCATGCCGCCGGCGATGAAAAGGCCGATGTTGTCGCGGGCCTCGGCGTCGTCGGACTGGTTGATCAGCCACTGCTTGAACGAGACGGTATCGAGATCGCGGGCGAGGGGGTGTGCCCACGGCTCCTCCGCGCCGATCTGCGCTGCGAGATCGTCCATCTCGTCGATGAGACGGTCCATCTCCTTCTTCGTGGTCTCGTTCGTGGGGAAGGAATCACCCGTGTACTGCGTCCGCTCACCCGCTGACGAGATGTAGACGGATTCGCCCTCTCGGTAGCGCTCGAACGTCGTGAGGCCGAGCTCGTCGAGCAAGGAGATCAGCGCGGTCTGGTCCGGGGAGACCCACTGGCCGCCGATTTCCAGGACTGCGCCGTCGATGGTGTCGGTCCACGTGCGGCCGCCGACACGGTCACGTGCTTCGATCACGGCGACGGACAAGCCGGCCTTGCGCAGCGCGGTTGCAGCTGCCAGGCCAGAGGGGCCGGCGCCGACGATTGCAACGTCTCTCTGGAGAGTAGGCACTTGCGAGCTCCTTCATGTTGAGCACCGCTCGAGTCGAAAAGCTGCCGACGAGCGAGTGAACGGGTGTCGGTTTTCAGTCTGTCCTGAGGAGACGCACGCCACACCTGACGAAACGGAGTGTTCGATCGTTGATCTTGTGCCGTTTAGGCGCGGCTAGCCGTTGATGACGTGACGATCGCCGAGCGGTCGGTTCAGCGGGACATCCAAGCTGCCGAACACGGCAACCAGAATGCACATCTTGTCCGCGGCCTCGGGCAGTGCCCCGGTTCGTAGAGTGACGATCACCGTCGTATCGGTCTCTTCGACGGTTGCGTACGCGCCGTAGCACTCCGGAGTGCCGGTCACGAAGTGGACGGCCACCGTGTGATCGTCGACCTCGGACCACGATTCGAACATCGTGGCCGTTGCTCCCACGATGTCGGTGCGACTGTCGAACTCCGTGCCCATCTCGCTGTCGTCGACCTCGTCGGGAACGGGCGTTCCGAGCGACCAGTCGGCGGGACTCGCTTCGTTGGCCGCCATCGGATTCGGTGCGGCAACCGGCCCGGTTGTCTGGGCCCCGACGGAGCATCCGGCCAAAGCAAGGCAGGCCAGAACGGCGAGGGTTAGTACACGCATGGATCCACCGTAACCCTGCTCAAGCGAGTAGTGCCGTGACCAGCGCAATTGCCGGAATCGACGCCAAAGTGGTGACAAAGGCGCTGTCTCGGGCGAGGACCATTCCGCGCCGGTAGCGGCTTGCGTAGATGAAGACGTTCTGCGCAGTCGGCAAGGTCGAGACGACCACGATCGCGAACAACTGATGGCCGTCGATGCCGAGGAGGAAATGCGCCATCAGGAAGGCCAACACAGGTTGGACGACGATTTTGAGCGTCGACGCCAGCGCGACGTCGCGGCGCGGACTCGAGCCCTTCTCCAAGACCCGCACGCCGTACAGCGAGAGCCCGAATGCCAAAAGCGCTCCGGGTACCGACGTGGCGCCGATCAATTCGAAAGGCTGCATCAGCGGCCGGGGCGGTGACCAACCGACCAACGCGACGATCAATCCCGCTGCGCCCGCGAGCACGATCGGGTTCTTGAACGGGGCGGTGACGGTGTCGATCAACGAGAGCTTCTCGGCATTCTCGCCGCGAAGCGCCGTCAGATCGAGGATCGTCAAAGCGATCGGGGAGTAGACGACGATCTGAAACAGCAGGAGCGGGGCAACGAACGTGGCATCGCCGAGCACGAATACCGCGATCGGGATTCCGAGGTTCGCCGAATTCACGTACGACGCAGACAGTGCGCCGATAGTCAGTTCGGGTAGCGGCCGATTGAGCCAGATCTTCGCGACGAGAACGTACAGAGCGCCGACGGCAAAGGCCGTGGCCGACGCAACCGCGAGCGTCGGCGAGAAGATCACCGACAAATCGGACGACGCGAGGGTCGTGAACAGCAGGGCAGGCGTCGCGACGAAGAAGACGAGTCGACCGAGAACGAACTGTCCTTGGCTACCGAGGGTGCCGAGACGGCCGAGGAGATACCCGACCGCGATGACAACAAAAATTACGGTGAAACCCGCAACAACTCCCGACACGCTGCGGGCACCTCTCGACTGGAATGAAGGACTTCGAGAAATCTTAGTCCGGGCAACAAAAAGGCCGCGCAGTCGAGTGACTGCGCGGCCTCTTCGGTACTTCTACGTGTGACTACCGTGCGGCGGTGAAGGGGAGCAACGCCATTTCGCGTGCGTTCTTCACGGCAACGGCGACCTGACGCTGCTGCTGCGGGGTCAGGCCCGTGACGCGACGGCTGCGGATCTTGCCGCGGTCCGAGATGAACGTGCGAAGCAAGTTGATGTCCTTGTAATCGACATGCGTGATCTTCGCTGCGAACAACGGGTTCTTCTTGGGCTTACGACCCTCTACGGGGCGTGGCTTCTTCGACGGTGAACGCTTGACTGCCATCCGACTTCCTTACCAGCTCGACTTGTGTACGCCAGGCAGTTCCCCACGGTGCGCCATTTCTCGCACGCGAATCCGGGAGAGCCCGAACTTCCGCAGGTGGCCGCGCGGACGTCCATCCGCAGCGTCTCGATTGCGCAATCGTACCGGACTGGCGTCGCGTGGTAGACGTTGCAGGGTCGCTTGGGCCTTCGCGCGCTCCTCGGGCGAGCTTTTCGGCGAGCGGATCGCCTCCTTGAGAGCGGATCGCTGCTCCGCGTACCGCTCGACGATGACCCGTCGCTGGTTGTTCTTGGCGATCTTCGACTTCTTGGCCATGCCTACTTCTCTTCTCGGAAATCGACGTGCTTTCGCAGCACCGGGTCGTACTTCTTCAGCACGAGTCGATCGGGGTCGTTGCGACGGTTCTTGCGGGTCACGTACGTGTATCCGGTGCCCGCGGTGGACTTGAGTTTCACGATCGGACGGATCTCGTTGCGCGCCATCTGCTCAGACCTTCTCGCCGCGGGCGCGAATCCGGGCGACGACGGATTCGATGCCGTCGCGGTCGATCGTCTTGATCCCCTTGGTCGAGAGAGTGAGCGTGATGCGGCGACCCTCGCTGGGCAGCACGTAGGTCTTGCGCTGGATGTTCGGGTTCCAGCGACGGTTCGAACGCTTGTGGGAGTGCGAGACGGATTTTCCGAACCCCGGCACACGTCCGGTCACTTGGCAGTGAGCCGACATGGGTGTTCCTTTCAACTTGCAGATGACAATCATTTTCGACAATGCGGTGAGATCAATGTACCGTTCAACCTCGGTAATGACAATCATTCCCAGAAAGGCCCGCTGTGAACACGATCTTGGACGGCAGGACTCCGCTGGTCCTGGTCGCCGGCATGAGCGAATCCACCCCACACACCGCACGAGCGTTGCTGCGAACCGGAACTGTTCTGGTCCATCACGACCTGAGTCACGTCCGTGAAGGGGTGGTCCGGCGGACGGTCACCTCGATGACCGGGAGTGCCGGGTCTGCCAGCACTGTGTCCGAGCGCGAGACGATCCTCGAGCTCGCGCACGGCTGCGTCTCCTGCACCCTGCGCGAAGACTTGCTGCCGCTCCTGCGCCGGCTTCACTCGCACAGTTCGGTCCAGCGGATCGTCTTGCTGCTGGACCGCCAACTCGAGCCCGAGGCGCTGTGCTGGGCGATCGAGCACGTCGTCGTGACCGGCGTCGTCGGCCAACTGGACGGACCGGCACAGCGCGATGTCCGCGTCGACGCTGTCGTGACGTGCATCGACGCGCAGACCTGGCTCGCCGACGCGACCGGCGACGAAGCTCTCGACGACGACCGCACCCTGGCTCAGGTCGTCGTCGGGCAGGTCGACTTCGCCGACGCGCTCGTCCTGCGCGGGTCCGACGGACTCGACGGCTGGCAGCGGTCCCGCCTGAACGCGGTTCTCGCGCGCATCGCTCCGCGGGTACCCGTCTTCGATGAGGGAGACGACATCGAGGCACTGCTCCTCGAGGTGCCTGCGGATGCACGACGCGGTGAACTGGCCGACGCACATTCACCGTTGCTGCGTCGCCAGCCGCCGCTCGACGACGACGGCGGAGTGATGCTGGTCGAGTTCACCGCGAACCGGCCGTTCCACCCCGGGCGTCTGCACGAGGCGATCGACGTCCTGCTCGAAGGCGTCGTGTACTCCCGGGGGCGCGTCTGGGTGGCGACGCAACCGGGTGAAGCGCTCTGGCTCGAATCGGCCGGCGGTGGCTTGCGGGTTGCCAGCGCAGACACCTGGCTGGCCGCGATGACGCCGGAGCAACGAGAGCGCGTTCCGGCCGAGCGCCGTGCCCTCGCGGCCCTGAAATGGGACGAGCGTTTCGGTGATCGCGACACCTCGATGGTCGTTCTGACCTGCGGTGCCAACCCGCTCGAGATCGACCGAACACTGCAGCATGCCTTGGTCACCGACGACGAATTGGCAGACGAAACGTCGTGGGCCACCTGGGAAGACCCGTTCGGTGAGTTCCACGAAGACCCGTGTGACGAATCCGAATCACCTTATGCCGAAACCGAATCAACGCGAGAGGGAAACGAATGAAGAAGCAGATGCACCCCGACTACCACCCGGTGGTGTTCCAGGACGCCAGCACCGGCAAGAGCTTCCTGACCCGATCGACCGTGACGAGTGACCGCACCGTCGAATGGGAAGACGGCGGCACGTACCCGCTGCTGGTCGTCGATGTCACGAGCGACTCGCACCCGTTCTGGACCGGAGCGCAACGCGTGATGGACACCGCCGGACGCGTCGAGAAGTTCGAGCGTCGCTACGGAAAGCGCAAGGCACTCTGATGGCCGTTCCCAAGCGGAAGATGTCGCGCTCCAACACGCGCAGTCGCCGTGCCCAGTGGAAGGCGACGGCGCCCGATCTGGTCGAGGTCACGGCCTTCGGCCAGACCCACCGGGTTCCCCGGCGACTGGTCAAAGCAGTTCGACTCGGGGTGATCGACCCGAGCCGCATCTGACCGTGCGATCCTTGGCCGGTGCTGCTGAGGATCCTCGAACTGGTGGGCATCGTGGCGTTCGCAGCCTCGGGTGCCCTGGTGGGCGTCACCAAGCGACTCGACATCTTCGGGGTGTGCTCGGTGGGTGTGTTCACCGGTATCGGCGGCGGTATCGTCCGCGACGTTCTCCTCGGCGTCCATCCGCCCAGCTCGCTGAGCAGTTGGCCGTACTTCGGAACGGCCGCCGCCACCTCACTCGCCGTGTTCTACCTCCACGAGCCGCTGAATCGACTGCGTCGTGAAATCCTGGCGCTCGACGCACTGGGAATGGGCCTGTTCGCGAGCACCGGCGCCGTCATCGCGCTGGACAACAACGCCAGTTCGCTGGCGGCGACGTTGATCGGTGCGACCGCTGCGATCGGCGGCGGAGTGATCCGCGACGTCCTCGTCAACGAGGTGCCGCTGCTCCTGCACAAGGACCTGTACGCGGTTCCCGCACTGCTCGGCGCTGCGTTGGTGGTCACAGTCTCGCAAGCCGGACTGTCCACCAACGCCGCGCTGGTATGCGGCACCGCATTCGCCGCAGTGTTCAGACTGCTTGCGTTGTGGCGTCATTGGAGCCTGCCGGGACCCCGGCGAACCCGGGACTGATCGCGACACGCCGGAGCCCGGAATCGGACCCTCTCAGCCGCATCTCAGCACTTCAGTCCAAACTGTCGGTATGCGTATTTTGGTGGTCGACGACGACCGGGCGGTTCGCGAGTCGCTTCGGCGGTCGCTCAGCTTCAACGGCTACACGGTCGAACTCGCGGTCGACGGGCTCGACGCTCTCGAGAAGATCCTCGCAAACCGGCCCGACGCCGTCGTTCTCGACGTCATGATGCCGCGACTCGACGGACTCGAAGTGTGCCGCCGATTGCGTAGCGCCGGCGACGACCTACCCATCCTGGTACTCACCGCTCGCGATTCGGTCAGCGAGCGAGTCGCCGGCCTCGACGCCGGAGCCGACGACTACCTGCCCAAGCCGTTTGCCTTGGAAGAACTGCTCGCGCGACTGCGCGCTCTGCTGCGTCGCACCGCACCCGATCTCGACGCCGATTCCGAGATGATGGCGTTCGAGGACCTCACCCTCGACCCGGTCACCCGCGAGGTCAAGCGCGGCGAACGATCGATCAGCCTCACCCGAACCGAGTTCTCCCTCCTCGAAATGCTCATGGCCAACCCGCGCCGCGTGCTGACTCGTGGACGCATTCTCGAAGAGGTGTGGGGATACGACTTCCCGACGTCCGGCAATGCGCTCGAGGTGTACGTCGGTTACCTGCGTCGTAAGACGGAGGCGGACGGCGAACCGAGGTTGATTCACACCGTCCGCGGAGTCGGCTACGTCCTGCGGGAGACGCCTCCGTGATCACCGCTCCGTTCGGCAAGAACGCCGAACCGAAGAAATCCTCCACCACCCAAGCGTCCGTCGAAATGCGCCCGCCGATGCCACTGACCCGTTCGGTGTCGCTGCGTTGGCGCGTGACACTGCTCGCTGCGTCGGTGGTGGCCATTGCCGTCGCAGTCATGGCGATCGCGGCGTACGCGGTGGTTTCGCGTGCGCTCTACGCGGACGTCGATCACCAGTTGCGGACCAGAGCAGCGGTGCTCATCGACAGTAATGTCGTGCGCTTCGATCCTCGCTACATCTCCGGCGCGACGCTCTACACCACCGACATCAGTGTTGCCCTGATCTTCTCGGATCTGAGCACGTACCAGCCGCCCGGTTCCGACGTGCCGATCGGTGAAGCCGAAGACGCCGTTGCGCGGGGCGAATCGGATTCCTCGCTGCGAACCGTCGACGGCCAGCGCGTGCTGGCCCAACGAACCCATGACGGAAGCACTTTGGTGATCGGGCAGCGGCTCGCGCCGACCGTGGCGGTACTGGACCGTCTGGCCTGGGTGCTCTTCGTGGTCGGCGGGTGTGGCGTCATTCTCGCGGCGGTGGCGGGTACTACCGTGGGCCGCACCGGTTTACGGCCCATCGCCAGGCTGACTGCAGCCACCGAACGCGTCGCCCGGACCGACGATCTGACGCAGATCCCCGTGACCGGCAGCGACGAATTGGCGCGCCTGACAGAGAGTTTCAACACGATGCTGCGGGCGCTCGCCGAGTCCCGCGAGCGTCAGTCGCGTCTCGTTGCGGACGCCGGACACGAGTTGCGCACACCGCTGACTTCGTTGCGTACCAACATGGAATTGCTCATCGCGTCCAGTCGACCAGGTGCGCCGCAGATTCCCGACGAGGACATGGCCGAACTGCGCGCCGACGTCGTCGCGCAAATCGAGGAACTGTCGACTCTTGTCGGCGACCTCGTCGATCTGGCCCGCGAAGACGCGCCCGAAACCGTGTACGAGCGCGTCGACGTCAGCGACGTCGTCGAGCGGGCGCTCGAGCGAGCACGGCGCAGGCGCAACGAAATCGAGTTCGAGGCGGTCACCACTCCGTGGTACGTCTACGGAGACCAGGCGGGCCTCTCGCGTGCCGTGCTCAACGTCCTCGACAACGCTGCGAAATGGAGCCCGAAGGGCGAACAGGTACGCGTCGAAATGCGTCCGGTCGGCCAAGGATTGTTGGAATTGACCGTAAGTGATGCGGGACCTGGCATTCCGGAGGAGGATCGGGAGTTGGTATTCGATCGTTTCTACCGGTCGACCGCGGCTCGGTCCATGCCGGGATCGGGTCTGGGACTTGCGATTGTGCGTCAGGTCGTCGTCAAGCACGGCGGCACCATCGCGATCGACGAATCCGATCGTGGGGGAGCGCTGGTTCGAATCGTGCTTCCCGGCGAACCGGGTCCGAGCGCCGAGTAGCGTGTTCAGGCGGCTGCCCAAGCCCGTCGGTCCCGCATATCGGTGACCGAGGTCACGGGGTAATGCGTTCGGGCCGAAAGTATTTCGGGCCGAGCCGGCAACACCGGTTTTTCACGTCGAACTCTGGGTAAAGTGACAGGCACGTCTCAGCGCCTTCTCAGCAGCGCAAGGCAGCATTGTCGGCAGAACAGTTGTGACTGCCCGTCCGGTGGTCACCGTAGACGAAAGCGAGCCGATGACCGAGGACCGTAACGTCGGGCCGACCCGGCCCGAGCAGCCCAACAGCGAGCCCACCACCCAGGCGCAGCCGCAGCAGCCTCCTGTGCAGCCGCAGCAGCCTCCTGTGCAGCCGCAGCAGCCGTACCAGCCGACCGAATCCTTTGCCCGACCCACCGAAAGCTTCGGGCAGGCGCCGCAGCAGCCCACGCAGGCTTTCGGACACCCGCACGGTGCTCATGAGGCGGCGTACCAGCAGAACGCTCCGTACGGCGCACCCAACCCGGGTGGCCCCGGCGGCCCGAACGGTCCGGGCGGCCACAATCAGATCCCAGCGCCGCTGCAGGGGCCGAACTCCGGTTCGACCACCACCAAGCCGAAGTCAGGACGCATGGCGCTGGTTGCCGGCGCTCTCGCCCTGGTCCTGGTCAGTGGTGGTGTCGGTGGCGTGGTCGGTGCCGTCGTAGCGGACCGCAACGGTGGAACCGCGACGGTCACCAACTCGTTGAACGCACCGAAGCCCACTGCGACCAACACGTCCAACGCTCCTGCCGGCTCGGTTCAGGCCGTTGCCTCGAAGGTGGTGCCCAGCGTCGTGCAGATCGAGGTGGCCACCGCTCAGGGACAGGGCGGTGAGGGTTCCGGTGTCATCCTGTCCTCCGACGGCCTGATCCTGACCAACAACCACGTTGCCGGTGCTCAGGGAGCGCAACTTCGCGTCGCGTTCTCCGACGGAACCAAGGCCTCGGCCACCCTGGTCGGTGCCGATCCAGTCTCCGACATCGCCGTCATCAAGGTCGACGGTCGCAACGACCTCACGCCCATCGATCTCGGTAACTCCGGCGACGTCCAGGTCGGACAGCAGGTTGTTGCCGTCGGGTCCCCGCTCGGTCTGGCCGGCACGGTCACCGAAGGCATCATCTCCGCCCTCGATCGTCCGGTGTCCACGAGCGGCGAGTCCGGCAACCAGAACACCGTCATCGACGCTCTGCAGACCGACGCAGCGATCAACCCCGGTAACTCTGGTGGCGCCCTCGTGAACATGGACGGCCAGCTGATCGGCATCAACACGGCGATCGCCTCCCTCGGGGCGTCCTCGGGTACCCAGGGCGGCTCCATCGGCCTCGGGTTCGCCATCCCGATCGATCAGGCACGCCGTGTCGCCGACGAGCTGATCAAGACCGGCAAGGCGACCCAGGCCATGATCGGCGTGACCGTGCCGTCGCAGGACAACGCCGACGGCGCAACCGTCATGGATGTCACCGCTGACGGGCCAGCTGCGAAGGCCGGCATCCCGAAGGGTGCAGTCATCACCAAAGTCGACGATCGTGTTGTCGCAGATGGTGATTCGCTGATCGCGGCAGTGCGTTCGCATGCTCCCGGAGACAAGGTCTCGATCACGTACAGCGACGGTGGGCAGACCAAGACCGTCGATGTCACGTTGGGAACCGCGGCGGCGCAGGGCGGCCGATGATGTTCGGCGATCAGCAGACGATCGACCCGATCTTCGGCCAGATCGCAACGGCGTCGGGATCGGACACTACGGTAGGAGTCATGGAACTCGAAGCCACATCGGCCGGCCGCGCTCTGGTCGTCATCGTCGACGATCGCACAGCCCACGGCGACAACACCGACTCCATCGGTCCTCTGGTCACGGAACTGCTGAACGAAGCGGGTTTTCTCGTCGATGCGACGGTTGCCGTCGCCGCCGACGAAGTGGAAATTCGCAACGCTCTCAACACAGCAGTCATCGGTGGCGTCGACCTCGTCATCTCGGTCGGCGGTACCGGGGTGTCCCCGCGTGACGTCACTCCCGATGTGACCGCCGAGGTTCTCGATCGCGAGATCCCGGGAATTGCCGAAGCACTTCGCGCTTCCGGTCTTTCGGCTGGATCACTCGACGCAGGCTTGTCCCGCGGCCTCGTCGGGGTTTCGGGCAGCACGTTGGTCGCCAACCTGGCGTCGACCAGGCCGGCGATTCGCGACGGCATGGCAACCCTGACGGCACTGGCGAGCCACGTCATCGCCGAGCTGTCCAGCCTCGAGGGCTGAGACGGTTTGCCCGAACAGCCGGATATCCCGAAGAAGCCGCCAGTCGACAAGAAGCGCCTGGCGCGCATCTTCGGGGACGTCTTTCCCGAGACGACGTCGGACGAGCGGGGTCCGGAAGGATCGTCGCGATCCTCGGACGACGAATGGCTGCGCAGCCAGCGGCCCCCGCACCACGGTGGTTGAGTAGAAAATCAGGCCCTCGGACGCAATGTCCGAGGGCCCGATTTGTTCTGTGGGCACTGCCTATTCGAGCGTCTTGGCGTGCGCTCCCGTGTCGGCGCCACTGTTGGCGGAGAGGATGTCGCGGATCTGGATGAGCAGATCGGTTTCGCTGGCTTCCTTGTCCTCGGGCTCGGAGACGAACTTCTTCTTCGCCGCATTCGCGGGAACGATGAGGACGAAGTAAACGACCGCTGCGATGATGACGAAGTTGATGATCGCGGTGACCACTGCGCCGATATTCACGAAGGTTTCCGGATTGCCTGAGATGATCTCAGTGCCCCAGCCCAACTCGTTGGATCCGCCGATTGCGGCAATGAGCGGGTTGATGATGTTGCTAGTAAATGCCGTGACGATGGCAGTGAAGGCTGCGCCGACGACAACTGCGACGGCCAGGTCGAGCACGTTTCCGCGAAGCAGGAAATCCTTGAATCCCTTGAGCATGTCGGTGTCCCCTCGAGTCTCCGATGGCAAGTGCCAGATGGTCCGTTGATACCGAACCGACTGGAAAAATCCTAGAGGAGCTTCGGCCGCTTTGTGCGGTCAGCGAAATGTCACGGTGATCGCATTGGACAGAGATGCGGCGGCTACGACGTTGGCCGCCGGTGTCGGCAGGGCCAGCAGAATCACCTGTTCCTGCTGGTTACGTGTACTTTCCGAGGTGGTGACCAGCGCGACGACCGCCCCCGCGGCAAGAATCTGCGGGGCCTTGTCGGCAATTGATTCGTTGGGTGTGTCGGAGCGGGGTGTGTCTGGGCCGACAGTCAGGACGTCGACGACATCGCCGCTGCGCAAAATATCTGCAACGGCCGCATCGGCGAGTCGAACGGGAACGATGCGGGCGTCGTCGGTGCCCACCGACAACCCGGCCAACCGGGGGCTGAGAACACGCACGTCGGTGACGGTTTCTCCGGAGCGAATCGGGCCGGCAACGGTTCTGCCGACTACCAGGTCGGTATCGGAGACAACTCCTTCCGGAAGGTGTTTCGAGTCGATCTCGCGGACCTCGACATCCGAATCCGCGATCACCTGCCCCGGAGTGAGATCGCGGTTCGAGACAACTACGGCGACGGTGTCGGTCGCGGGATCGCCTCGAAAGAAAAGAACAACGCCGAGTGTGGCCAGGGCAACGGCTGCGATCTTGCGGACGGTCGCCGAGCGAAATCGTGTGCCGCGTGACAGTTCGACGAGGCGATCGAAGGTGTTCGGCGTGAGATCGAGTTGGGCGCGCAATGGATGGGAGCGCCTCGGCGAACGAGAACGTACTGACGGCATTCATGCACGTTAGGGCCGGAAGCGGTGCTTCCGGCCCTAACGATGTGAACCTGTGGACAACCCGGAGGTTGTGGAAATCAGCTCGCGGCAGCCTTCGCGGGCGCCGGCGTGCTGGTCGACGAACTCGAGGTCGAAGAGGAGTCCGACTTGGACTCGGACTTCGCGGCGGGTGCCGAATCGCTCTTGGCCGGCTCGCTCGCTGTTCCGGAGCCGCCGCGGCTGTCGGTGCGGTAGAAGCCGCTGCCCTTGAACACGATGCCAACAGAGTTGAACAGCTTGCGGAGCTTGCCTGAGCAGGCTGGGCAGACCGTCAGCGAATCTTCGCTGAAGGACTGGACGATGTCGAAACGGTTGTCACATTCCGTACATGCGTATGAGTAGGTGGGCACCGGGCTTCCTCCGCACTGTGATGTTCGAGCAGCCGCGTATTTACACCGCAGCCTTTAGCACTCTACAAGTGACAGTGCCAACAGCGCTAATCAGGGATCTATTCCCGCAGATCATTCGCGCTGGAGCCGTGTGAGGCCGCCACCCGGCGTCAATGCCCAGCCCATGGGAATGTCGTGGTCGTCTGCCGGCAAGTTCTCGACGAGTTCGGAGTCTCTGACGAGGGCCACCAATCGAGTCTGCGAGCCGACCGACCCGAGAGTGCGGTCGTAGAAGCCTGCGCCACGGCCGAGGCGTGTTCCGCGAAAGTCCACCGCAAGTGCAGGGATCAGCATGCATTCCACCTCGGACAGGGTTTCCGGTGGTAGGACGGGTCCGACGGGCTCCCGAATGCCGTACTTCGCCGGGCGCAAACCGTCGGCGCCGCTGTACTGGACCCAAGACAAGGGTCCGGGCTCCCCGGTGATCGGAAGTAGTACTCGCTGGGCGATCGCGGCAACGGCGTCGAGCAAGTCGGTGGATCCGGGTTCGGTGCGAGTGGGGACATACGCACACACCGTTGACCCGTCGACGATCACCGACCGCAGGTGCGTGATCAACGCCGCGGTTTCCGTGTTTCGAGTGTGCTCCGAGACTGCTTCACGGGCTGCGAGTGCGATTTGTCGCCATTGCGCTTTTGTCCGAGGTGTCACCCCGCAACGATATTCGTCTTGCTGACCGAGCGGTAACAAGCGGCGGCTAAGGTGTTGGCATGACAGACGTTGTCGCTAGCAGCACGAGGGCCTTCCGTACGGCCGTGGTCCCCGCAGCCGGACTTGGTACGCGCTTCCTGCCTGCCACCAAGACGGTTCCGAAAGAATTGCTGCCGGTCGTGGACACACCGGGTATCGAACTGGTGGCAGGTGAAGCCGCCGACTCGGGAGCCGAGCGGCTCGTCATCGTGACGTCCCCGGGCAAAGACGGAGTGGTTGCTCACTTCGTCGAGGATCTCGTGCTCGAAAGCAAGCTGGAAGCAAGCGGAAAACTTGCTGCCCTGGCAAAGGTGCGCAAAGCGCCCGGTTTGCTCGAAGTCGATTCCGTGATTCAGGAACAGCCCCTCGGGCTCGGGCATGCCGTCGGTTGTGTCGAGTCGGTTCTCGACGACGACGAGGATGCCATCGCGGTCCTTCTGCCCGACGATCTGGTACTGCCGCGTGGTGTCCTGGAGATCATGGCGCGAGTTCGGGCCAAGCGCGGCGGCTCCGTTCTCTGTGCAATCGACGTCCCCAAAGATGCGGTCAGTGCGTACGGCGTCTTCGACGTCGAGATCGTTCCCGACGCGGTCAATCCCGACGTACTCAAGGTCGTCGGCATGGTCGAGAAGCCCGCTGTAGAAGATGCGCCGTCGACTTTTGCCGCGGCGGGTCGCTACCTGCTCGACCGTGCGATCTTCGACGCACTTCGTCGTATCAAGCCGGGAGCCGGCGGTGAGTTGCAACTCACCGACGCCATCGCGCTCCTGATTTCCGAGGGCCATCCGGTTCACGTGGTTGTGCACCGCGGAACACGTCATGACCTGGGCAACCCCGGCGGGTACCTCCGCGCTTCGGTTGACCTGGCTCTCGACAGTGACGACTACGGCCCGTCCTTGCGTAAGTGGCTCGCGGATCGACTCGACCGCTGAGCGTGTCGCCACGGTGGTTGATCGCCCGATAACGCAGTATCAATGTGCTTGTCCCTTTTCGAAGGCAAGGCATCATGAGCTGACGGATATCACCGAATTTCCAGACACAGGAGGACGCGGACCAGATGCGGTCGGTTGAGGAGCAGCAGACCAGGGTTACCGCTGCTGCAGTGGCACCCCGTCCGGTTCGGGTCGCCATCTCGGAGGCGCAGGGACTGCTGTGTGCCGAGGAAGTGGTGACCGAACGCCCATTGCCAGGATTCGATCAAGCTGCGATCGACGGTTACGCGGTTCGCAGCGTCGATGTCGCCGGTGCGGGAGCCGATCTCCGAGGAGAGGACGGCGAGCCCACGGACCTCAGCTTGCCGGTGGTCGGCGAGGTGACGGCGGGCTCACGCCAACCGATCCGGCTGCAACCTCGTCAGGCTGTCCGAGTCGACACCGGCGCGCCGTTGCCCACGCTGGCCGACGCAGTTCTTCCACTCGAGAACACCGACGGTGGTCGCGCTCGCGTTCGGATCTTCGAGCCGGTGCGTTCGGGCGATTACGTTCGCCGTGCAGGCGATGACGTCCAGCCGGGCGACGTCGCCGTTCGGGCAGGCACCATCATCGGAGCCGCACAGGTCGGGTTGCTTGCCGCCGTCGGCCGCGACAAAGTGCTCGTCCATCCACGTCCGCGCCTCTCGGTCATCAGCGTCGGTGGAGAACTCGTCGACGTGGATCGCACGCCGGGGCCTGGTCAGGTCTACGACGTCAATTCGTATGCTCTCGCTGCCGCCGCGCGCGATGCCGGTGCCGACGTCAACCGCGTGGGAATCGCAGGCAACGACTCGCGTCGTCTTCGTGAAGTAGTCGAGGGTCAGCTGATTCGCTCGGAAATCGTTGTCATCGCCGGTGCAGTGGGCGGCGGAGCGTCCGACGAAGTTCGTGAGGCGCTTGCCGATCTGGGGACACTCGAGGTCGAGCGCGTTGCCATGCATCCGGGATCAGTCCAGGGTTTCGGTCAGCTGGGACGAGACGAGGTTCCGACCTTTCTCCTACCGTCCAACCCGGTCAGCGCACTGGTGGTATTCGAAGTCATGGTTCGCCCGCTGATCAGAATCGCACTGGGACGACGCCAACCGATGCGACGAGTAGTGAAGGCGCGCACGGTGGGAACGATCACGTCGATCGCCGACCGCAAGGGCTTCCTACGTGGTCAGCTGATGCGTGACGAAGCGACGGGGGAGTACCTGGTGCAGGCTCTCGGCGGTGCACCCGGCGCGTCCTCCCACCTCCTCGCGACTTTGGCGGAAGCCAATTGCCTGGTTCTTGTCGATCGAGACGTCACCGAAGTGCACATCGGTGAAGAAGTCGACGTAGCTTTTCTCGCCCAACGTGGGTAACGCCGACCCGAGTGGGGTGTGATGTCAGTCCATCCAGGATGGCCGGAAGATCTCGGCCCGCTGCGAGTGCCCGCGGGCGTGGTGACCGTCCGCCCCGTCAAACTTCGTGACGCTGCCGTGTGGAGTCGTCTCCGCATTCGCGATCGCGAGCACCTCGAGCCGTGGGAGCCCACCGGAGAATCGCCCTGGGATGCTCGCCATCACATCACCGTCTGGCCCTCCCTGTGCGGGAACCTTCGCTCCGAAGCGCGCAAGGGCAGGATCCTTCCGCTGGTGATCGAACTCGACGGGAAGTACTGCGGGCAGGTCACCATCGGAAATGTGGTGCGCGGCGCCCTGAGGTCCGCCTGGGTGGGCTATTGGGTCGCCTCGCACGTCACCGGTGGGGGCGTTGCCACAGCGGCCGTTGCGCTCACACTCGATCACGCATTCTCGAAGGTCGGTCTGCATCGAGTGGAGGCCACTGTTCGGCCGGAGAACGCGTCGAGTCGCGCAGTCCTACGAAATGTGGGGTTCCGGGAGGAAGGTCTCCTCAAACGCTATCTCGATGTAGACGGCCAATGGCGCGATCATCTTCTGGTCGGAATGACGATCGAGGAAGTGCCCACCACCGTCGTCGACAGATTGGTGCGATCCGGGCGCGCTTCGTGGGTGTGACGAAGACGGCGCCAGAAGCGTGAGAAACGCGAGCTAAACAGCAGTTACCGCTGAGTAGTCCTACTTTTGGTCGGAAATTTGTGATTTTTGATTCAACTAGAACTTGAGACTTTTGGGACTGAACCGGAAGTTCAGTTCGGTACGCGTGTGACACATGAGTATGGTGGGGTTCGGCGCGTCGGCAACGATGCGAGGGCGTCGGCCGTTAACCTTGACTCGTCAACGGCTGGCATAGGTGCTGGTAGGTGATCGGGAGGAGGCCGCGGCATGCCTAGCTCATTCGTGTGGATCGGGCTGGTGGCCGTGTGGCTGTTCGTCCTGGTGCCGATGCTCGTCAACAAGCGCCCCAGGATCCGGCAGACGAGTGACGCGGCGCTCGCGACTCGAGTACTCCACCGCGGCGACAGCAACCCTGTTCAGCGCGGGCCGGCAGCAGGACATCGAAGCGATCCGAACTGGCAACCAGAACCAGTGCGCAGCAGCTACGACGCGGAGGACCAGATGGACACTCACGCAGAAGACGATTACGCCGGCGGTCGTGCACCGGTCGGAGAATTTGTTCCCGTCAGGCGCGGCCGAGGGGGGTTCGACCCCGAAGCGGATGCCATCGCCCGGGAGGCGCGGTATGCCTTCCGTCAGCGGACATTGCTGGGACTTGCGTTCGTCGCAATTCTTTCGGGCGCTCTCGCATTGATCATCTCGCCGATGGTGTGGTGGTTGTTCGCGCTCACCGTGTGCGGCCTCGGCGGGTACATGGCTTACTTGCGTCGGCAGGTTCGGATCGAGCAGGAGATTCGCCGCCGCCGCACTGAACGCCTCAACCGATCGCGACTCGGAGTCGAGTCGCACACCGACGAAGAGCTGCGCCTGATTCCGGCGCGACTGCGTCGGCCCGGAGCGGTTGTCCTCGAGGTCGACGACGAAGATCCGGTGTTCGATCACTTGGACCACTATGAAGAAGAGGTCAGGCACACCGAGATGCGTCGCGCGTCCGGTCAGTGACCTTCCGAGCCGATCTTCTGGGCCGATCTGTCGGGCCAAAAGTTCGTGTCGGGTGATTCCAACGGGAGGAATCGTTCCTGTTAGAGTTGCCGAGCACCGCTGAGGCGGTGGCACGGGGCTGTGGCGCAGTTGGTAGCGCGCTTCGTTCGCATCGAAGAGGTCAGGGGTTCGATTCCCCTCAGCTCCACCAAGAAGTACCAGCAAAAAGGGTCTTTCAACGAAAGTTGAACGACCCTTTCCTGCATTTTCAGGGCCTGCCCGAATTGCGAAGATTCGGTCTGAGTGTGCGCCGTTTCATACGATTGCGACCGCCGATCCGGACCGTTGAGCTTCCAAGTGAGGGATGATCCTTGGGCGGATACATGTTTGCCGGAAATGTAACGAGGGTCTGTCCGCTGCGATAGGCACGATGAGTCCGCTGCAGTTTTTCGCAGGTAGGACGTATATGTCGGGGAGGAATGTCGATGAGCCAGCCACGACGGCTAGCGATGATGCTTGTTGCTGTGATGTGCCTGATGGGAATCGGCGTCCTTGCCGTATCGGTCTTCCCCGCCATCGTCGCCGCCCAGCCTGGTGGCAATAACGGCAATGGAAACAACGGTAACAACGGTGGCAATTACGGCAACGGCAACAACGGTGGCGGCAACGGCAACGGCAACAACGGTGGCGGCAACGGCAACGGCAACAACGGTGGCGGCAACGGCAACGGCAACAACGGTGGCGGCAACGGCAACTACGGCTGGCATTGCCATCACCACAACTGCGGAACGACGGTAGTGCCGACGACCACGACGACTGTGCCGACGACCACGACGACTGTGCCGACGACCACGACGACTGTGCCGACGACCACGACGACTGTGCCGACGACCACGACGACGACTGAGCCGACCACGACTGAGCCGACGACGACGACTGAGCCGACGACGACGACTGAGCCGACGACGACGACTGAGCCCACGACGACGACTGAGCCGACGACGACGACTGAGCCGACGACGACGACTGGGCCCACGACGACGACTGAGCCGACGACGACGACTGAGCCCACGACGACGACTGAGCCGACGACGACTGAGCCGACCACGACGACTGAGCCCACGACCACGACTGAGCCCTCAGCGAACCCTTCGGCGTCGCAACGTCCGAGCAGCAGTGCGTCACCGGTGACCAGCGCAAGCTCGCAGACCGAGAGTTCTCCGAGCGAAGCACCCTCCGAGTTGCAGACGTCAGAGACGCAGTCCCCTTCCGAATCGCAGCCGAGTTCCGAGCAGTCGTCGGCGGTAGCGGCTCCGCCGGCGGGACCGTCTGATCCGCAGGGACCGTCAGCGGGCGGAGGGCCTGCACCCTCTTCCGGTGGACCGGCGAACGCTGCGCCGGGCGCAGTCGCAGCACCATCGGTCCCCGAGGTCCTGGCCGCTCCGGCACCCGTGGCTCCCCAGGTGCCGTCGAATACTCCGAACGTCGCGGCTCCCAGTGACAACCCGCAGGCATTTCCGACGGCGTTCACTCAAGGGCTTCCGCCGATTCTCAACGCTGCCGCCGTCGCCGGCGGTGTGGGCGGAATGGCAGTTGTAGCGGCCGGTGCGGGAGCAATGACTTTCCGCGGAGCATCGCTGCAGAAGGCGCGATTGGCTGCCGCTCGTGCCGAATTCCTGGCACCCGGATCACAGGGAGGTGCGTGAGTCGTGCCGGACAGACGTTCACATCGCCGCGTTCTGGCTGCGGTGGATGCCGTATGTGACGCTGCAGCGTCGTCCGAGGCTGTGTCACTGCTGACGGTGGTGCAGACAGTCGCCCGCGAGCGTGGTCGACCGATCGAGATCGATCTGGAAACCCCGCTCGCCACCGGAGTGTGCGGTCAGCGTCGAGCCTACGACGATCACGATGTCATCGTGCTGGCTCCCGGACTGCCCAATGTCGAGCGAACCCTGGCACATGAGTTGGGGCACATAGTGTTTCGTCACGAGGGTGCCGAGATCGCCGAAGCGACGCTCGAAGTCAGTGACGATTTGATCGCGTACATGCTGAGTCAACGTTCTTTGCGGCGCAACGAGCCTGTGCCGATGGATGACATCGCCGAGTGGGAAGCCGAGACGTTTGCGTCCATGTTGATCATGCGTCTGCGAACGATGAGTGGCCGTGGGACACCGCTGTCGGTGTTGCGGTACGACGAGGCGATCGGATGATCTTTTGGGCTGTCGCCCTTCTCGTCTGGGTTGCAGCCGGCGCGAGACTGGGTCGAGTTGTCGCGCGCACCGCTACGCCCTTGCGAATGTCGATGGTCTTTGCCGGCTTCTCGGTCGCATTGTCCTCGACGGTCATGGTGCCGGCGGTGTGGGACATCGTCGATCGCATTGCACCGGAGCAGCATGCCGCAGCGATGATCGTCATCGTCTTGTGGACAGCGTTGTCTGCGGCCAGCGCAGTCGGTGCCGTGTCTGCCTGGCCGGTGATGTCGCGTCCGGCTATGCGCGGTCTGGCCACGGTGCTGTACTCGGTGGGGCTGCTGGTGGCGATCGCGGTTCTTTTCGGTTACCCGGCGCCGGCTCTGATCTTTGTCATAGTCGCTCTGTCCCTTGTCATTTCGACGGGTCTACGACACGTCGCGTGGGCGCCGTTGGGCCGCGGTATCGCATTGATCGTGACGGGTTCGTCGATCCTGCTTGTCGTGGTCGTCGTGATGCTGGTCGAATCGATCGGTGGCACAGGAGCACTCGAATCGGATGTCTGGACGGGCGCAGGGGTTTGGTTCATCGCTGCGTCGAGTGTTCTCATAGCGCTGGGCATCACATGGGTGCTTCTCGAGACCTGGTTGCGCGCACGACGAGATTTGTATCGTCTGCGGCGAATGCATGCGCTTCTCGTCAAACGATTCCCCGAGGTTGTCGACGCGGACAGTGCTGGAAGTACGTCCGTGCTGCGAGCATCGGACATGATCGCCCAGATCATGGATGCAATGTACATCCAGTCCGGCGCCGGGATGTTCGACGTCGGCGGACAGGAACCGCCACGGGCAGTCACTGCACATGCGGGAATACTGGCAGGGTGGATCGCGGATCCGATGGCCTCGGATGTGTTGGACACCAGGTGGATTGCACCACCGGAGAAGATGTCTGCGCGCCGCTGGGTCTTGTTGTTGGCGAAAGAACTCGATGAAACGACAAAAGTAGGTCGACGTCCATAGTCGACCTACTCCATGTCATTTCAGTATTTCAGTGCTCTCGCCACTTCAGCACTTTCGCATCAGCGTGACGCGTCAGGCGGAACCTCTGGCAATCCTTCACTCGCGCGGAGCTTTTCAGCCATCGTGGTGAGCAGGTTCTGCGATTCTTCCGAGAGGTCGAATGCACGGCTCGAGAGGCGGCGAAGACCGTAGCCTTGGAGCTGCGAGAGCAACTCGAGGTCGTGATCGATCTTGGCTGCGTAGATGTCGTTGAAGAAGTAGTCGGGCTTCACCTTGAAGAACCTGGCGAATGCGGCGACTGTCTCGTCGGACGGATTGGTGCGCTGTCCCGAGCGGAGCTGCGAGATGTACGGCTTGGAGATCTGATGGCCGTCTTCGATGAGCGCTGCCGCAACCTCGGCATTGGTGTGGGGTTTGCGCCCCGGAGGATGAACACTGTCGAACAGTTTGTTCAATCGTTCTGCAAAGTCAGCCATTGTGAACCGCCCCGTAATCCTCTCTAGCTAGCAATTGTCCGTTCAGTGAATCCTACGGTATCACGCGGATAACCGATCGGTAGCTCACCGTAGTCTGTTTAGTGGACTAGTTGTCAAATGTGTCCGAGATTCGATTCATCGGGTCGTTGAGTGCTCAGCTATGTCCCAGCGCACATTGAGTATCCGCCGCACGGAAATGCGCAGCTACGGCTGCGCTATTCGAACCTTCCAGTACTTGGCTAATATGCCCATTATCAAACTATTTACCTGTTTTGGCGATATTAGCTAAGCGTTAGCCTGGTTTTTCGAGAGTGTTTCGGTTGAAAAACTGCAGTTCAGGCACGGTTTGAATGAATGAGGTCGCAATCTGACTGCTTATTCGCGATGTCGTGGGGATCACTTCTGGGTTGAACCTTGAACGGTTTGCCGGAACGCGATCTGTGCTAGCTAAACCCGCTGGACAGGTGCAGAATTGTGATATGAAACACACGATGAGCGATGACGAACTGCGCCGCGCAATCCGTGAAATTCAGGATCGAGCCCACGACGCGCGCAAGCGTGGGGACGATGTAGCGGCGGAAGAACTCGACCGGACGGTCAGGGGCTATCAAGAGCAGATGATGCAGCGTCTGTAGTACTGCGTGCGGTCGTCTCCGCCGAACATTTGTGGAGTGCGGCCGCACTCGCGGGTCGCCTTGCGTGTTTCGGGGCGGCCACACCGTGCGTGCGTAGACTTTCCCGCATGTCCACAGTACGAGTGCGGGGGAGTGTTCATCCATGTCTGTAAGGTCGCTCGACGGCAAGAAATGCCTGATCACTGGCGCTGGTAGTGGAATTGGACGCGCAACCGCGTTGCGTGCATCCGAGGCTGGTGCCGAATTGTTTCTCACCGATATCAACGTCGTCGGATTAGAGGAGACTGTCGCACTGGTCGGTGCCGGCGGCGGCACGGTCAGCATGGCGAAGGCACTCGATATCTCGGACTACGACGAGGTCGTGAAATTCGGTACCGAGATTCACACTCAATTCTCTTCGATGGATGTCGTCATGAATATCGCCGGCATTTCAGCTTGGGGAACCATCGAGAACCTCGAACATCGGCATTGGAAGTCGATGGTGGACGTCAACCTGATGGGGCCTATTCATGTCATGGAGACGTTTGTTCCGCCCATGATTCGTGCAGGCAAGGGCGGACATCTGGTCAATGTGTCTTCGGCCGCCGGGCTCTTGGCCCTGCCGTGGCACGCTGCCTACAGTGCGAGCAAGTTCGGCCTTCGCGGGGTCTCCGAGGTGCTGCGATTCGATCTGAAGCGGCACGGGATCGGCGTCAGTCTGGTTGTGCCTGGTGGGGTGAAGACGCCTTTGGTGGGAACCGTGGAAATCGCGGGTATCGACAGGGATGACCCGCGGGTAAAAAAGCTCACACATCGGTTCGAGAAGCGTGCGGTTTCGCCGGAAAAAGTGGCGTCGTGCATTGTTCGGGGGATCGAGAAGAACAAGTATCTCGTTTACACGTCCAATGACATCCGTTTCGGATACTGGTGGGCGCGCAAATTCGCCCCGCCTTACGAGTTCGTCATGCAAAAAGCGAACGACCAGTTCGGTAAATTGCTCAAGCGATGAGCAATAACTCAGTCGGGACTTTTATCTAGTCGAATAGGGACCAAGGTCATGCCGAAGAGTTTTCATTTCGATATCGATTTCAAATATCCGATCGACGACGTTCATCGAACTTTGACAGACCCGAGTTATTGGGAAGTTCGACTGGGCGATCTGTATGCCACCTCGGACATCGCGGTACTGGACGGATCCATCGAAGTATCGGTGTCCGAGGAAATCGACTCCGCCTCCCTGCCGAGCTTGGTTGCGAAGGTTGCGCCGAGTCGACTCGGTCTGCAGCGGATCGATCGGTGGGGACCTCTGTCGGACGGGCGTGCGGCAGGTTCGGTGACTGGAATTGCGCAGGGACTGCCGATACGAATCGAGACGACGCTCGATCTCACCGCTGCCGAGTCCTGCACGCGGTTGGTCGTCGACGGAACGGCTGAGGTGAAGATGCCGATTATCGGCGGCCAGATCGAGAAGTTGCTGAAGAAGACCGTCGAGGACTTGCTGGGGCGCGATCGGGACGCCGTCGAGTCATTTCTCGCCTGAATCGGCGCCGAAATCGACCTCCAGAACGCGCGCACCCGGACCGGCGGACGCGAGTTGATCGTGAGGGTTGGCGAGGGCACACCCCTCCAGCGAGAGACACCCACAACCGATACAGCCGGTGAGGTTGTCTCGTAGGCGTTCCAACTGCTCGATGCGTAGATCGAGGTGGCGCCGCCACCCGGTCGACAACCTTTCCCAATCTGCGCGGTTCGGGGTCCGGCCTTCAGGCAGTGTGCCGAGTGCCTCCCGGATTTCCGACAGCGGAATTCCGACGCGTTGCGAGATTCTGATGAAGGCGACGCGTCGAAGCGTGTCTCGTTGGTATCGACGCTGGTTGCCGCTGGTCCGGCGACTGACGATCAGGCCTTCCCGTTCATAGAAATGCAGGGCTGAGACGGCCACACCGCTGCGCTCGGAGAGTTGGCCGGGCGTCAGTTCCTTGGCTTTCCACGACGGCATCTCCATGACGACTACCGGTCCGTTGCCCGATGAAGAGTGGCGTGGAGGTGATGCGTCAGCGGGGTGTCTCCATGCGCCATCCACAAGTCGTATGTCAGCGTGTCGCCCTGGACCCGCAAGACGCGTCGGACGTCGTGAACGGGTTTTGCGTCGGGCGATGCTGCGAGCGTGAGACGGGTCAAGGCGAGAGTGCCTTCGGAGTCGACGGTGCCGCGGTGGATCTCGACAAATCCGGTGGGTTGACTGACGAGCAGTTCGAGTTCGCCACCAGGTGTTGGACGCAGGTATCCCGATTCCATGTGAAGCGGTCGGCCGTCGGGAAGCCCGCGAGTGCGCGACGAGTAGGTGACAAATGGTTTGGGAGTGGCCGCGAACTCGATCTCGTCGGAGTACTCGAAGTCGTCGATGGTCGGGAAATGTCCGGCTCCAGCGCCGACCCAGCGTCCGGTGAACCTGTCGATTCCGGCGCCGCTCAGCGCCACCTGATCCGTACTGTCCATTGTGTAGTCCTCTCGCCTGCGTCGGATCAGACGTTACGCGGGCCGGTAAGGCAGCTGCTTCTCCCTGCTGGGTGGGGCCTACGGGATTAGTGTTCACTCATGAACGCTTCTGGCTCCGTCCCCCTCGGTGTCGATTCCGAGGTGGGCCGCTTGCGATCGGTCATTCTTCATCGGCCTGGCGACGAGTTGAAACGGTTGACCCCGCGCAACAACGATGAGCTGCTGTTCGACGCGTTGCCGTGGGTGGACCGTGCGCAGGAAGAGCACGACCAGTTTGCGACCGTCCTTCGTGAGCGCGGCGTGGAGGTACTGCTTTTGTCCGATCTCCTCACCGAGTCGCTCGAGGTCAGTGGCGCAGCCAGGATCCAGGGAATCGCGGCTGCCGTCGACGCACGCAAGATCGGACACGCGCTCGGGCAACACCTGGCCGCGTACCTGCGACAGGTAGAGCCGAAGGAGCTGTCGTCGATCCTTACTGCCGGAATGACGTTCGACGAGCTGCCGATCGATGCAGACTCGACCTCGTTGGTGCGCAGGATGCATCACGGCGGTGACTTCGTGATCGACCCTCTGCCCAATTTGCTCTTCACCCGTGATTCGTCGTTCTGGGTCGGGCCGAGGGTGATCATCACGTCCTTGGCGTTGTCGGCGCGAGCTCGCGAATCCTCGATCACGGATCTCGTGTACGCGCATCACCCTCGATTCAAGGGCGTGCGACGCGCGTACGAGTCCCACACCGCTCCTGTCGAGGGAGGGGACGTGCTGCTTCTCGCTCCGGGGGTGATCGCAATCGGTGTCGGTGAGCGGACGTCACCCGCGGGAGCAGAAGCATTGGCGCGCAGCGTGTTCGACGACGGTCTCGCTCACACCGTGTTGGTTGTTCCGATCGAGCAGCGCCGAGCGTCGATGCATCTCGACACGGTCTGCACCATGGTCGAGGCCGACGCGGTCGTCATGTACCCGGCCATCCAGGACACTTTGTCGGCGTTCACCCTGCGCAAGGAAGACGACGGGGTGAGTATTCGCGGTGCGACGCCGTTCCTCGAAGCAGCGGCGGACGCCATGGGAATCGGAAAACTTCGTGTGATCGACACCGGACTCGACACGGTGACGGCCGAGCGCGAGCAGTGGGACGACGGCAACAACACGTTGGCCGTCGAACCTGGCGTCGTCGTCGCGTACGAGCGCAACGTCGAAACGAACGCCAGGCTCGAGGCCTCGGGTATCGAGGTCTTGAGAATCGCGGGTTCCGAACTGGGCTCCGGTCGTGGCGGGCCTCGGTGTATGTCCTGTCCGATCGCCCGCGATCCGCTGTGAGTGGTAGACGCTGTCAGAGAATCTCTTCCACCTTGGCTGCCGGACGCGCGAGCACGGTGCCCTTGTCAGTGACGACGAATGGGCGTTCGATCAGAATTGGGTGCTCGATCATCGCGTCGAGGATCTCGGATTCGGAAGCGTCGGCGAGTCCGAGTTCCTTGTACTGCGCTTCGCGCTTGCGAACCGCTTGACTGGGCTCGAGGCCGGCGTCGGCGAGGAGTTTTTCCAGCTCGGATCGGGTAGGCGGAGTATCGAGGTACTTGACGATGGTGGGTTCGATTCCGGCATCCCGGATGAGCCCGAGAACAGTCCGCGAGGTGTTGCACCGTTGATTGTGGAAGATGGTTGCAGATGCCATGTTCGTCATTCTGCCTCTGCGTCCGAACTCGTGGGACAAACAGGGGAACAACGGGCCGCTCCGGCGTGCTGCACTTGAAGTACCGACGTGTGAGGAGAAAACGATGACGGAACATCGAAGTGTGGACGAACGACGCGTAGTCATTGCCGGTGGGCACGGCAAGATTGCGCAGCACCTGACATACCTGCTGGCCGGGCATGGTGATCGGCCGGTAGCGCTGATCCGCAATTCTGCGCACGAGGGTGCTGTCCGCACGCTTGGCGCGTTCCCAGTGGTTATCGATCTGGAAACGTCGACGGTGGAGGAAGTTGCGAAGGTGCTGGACGGTGCCGATGTGGCAGTCTTCGCCGCGGGCGCCGGACCGGGCAGTTCGATCGAACGTAAGGACTCCGTCGACCGAGCCGCGGCCGTGCTGTTGGCCGATGCCGCCGAGAAAGCTGGAGTGCGTCGGTTCATCCAGATCAGCGCCATGGGTGCTGGTGACGACGTGCCAGAGGGCACCGACGAGGTTTTTGCCGCGTATCTGCGGGCGAAGACTGCGGCGGAGGAAGACCTCCAGGCAAGGACTTCGCTGGACTGGACGATTCTTCGGCCAGGCCTCCTGACGGACGACGACCCAACCGGTGAAGTGTTGCTTGCACAGCCGCCCGTCGATCGCGGCTCTGTTCCGCGTGCCGACGTTGCCGCCGTAGTGGAGGCGCTCATCGATGCGCCCTCCAGCGTCGGCAAGATATTGGTTCTGACCTCCGGCCCCCATACGATCCGCGAGGCTGTCGAGGGTCTGTGATCGAGAAGATGCTGTGGCCTGTGACCGAGAAGATACGACGAGGGTGACGATGAAGATCGCGATCGAACACGATTCCTCCACGGCTCCGTACGACCAACTGCGGCAACAGATTATCGAGCAGGTTCACGGCGGCGGATTGATCGCGGGAACCAAGATCCCGACGGTGCGGGCGCTCGCCTCGGAGCTGGGTTTGGCGGCCAACACCGTTGCGAAGGCTTATCGCGCGCTCAGCGATCAGGGCGTCATCGAGACGCGGGGAAAGCAAGGGACCTTCATCGCCTCCGGGACCGATCCGGTGCAGGCGCAGGCCGAACAAGCGGCGACTGCGTTTGCGCATAGCGTCCGTTCGCTCGGGTACTCCGACAGTGAGATCGTCGCCATGGTGGAGTCGGCATTGAGAGGTGCGTGACACAATGATTAAGTTGACGCTTCAAGTTAAAGCTGTCAGTCTTGGCTCATGAATTCGTCGATTGCTCGTGACCTCGGACTCCTCATCGCCCGTGTCGGCCTCGGGATCATCTTCATCGCCCACGGTTGGCAGAAGTTCTTCACCTACAAGATCGCCGGAACGCAGGCCGCATTCGAAGGGATGGGTGCCCCGCTCCCCAAGATTTCTGCAGTTCTCGCCGCATCCATCGAACTCGGTGGCGGAATCCTGCTCATCGCGGGTCTGCTGACCCCGCTCGTCGGAGCGCTGCTGTTCCTCGACATGGTCGGCGCGTTCTTCATCGTGCACGCGGACAAGGGTGTCTTCATCGACAACGGTGGCTACGAGCTCGTCGTCGCTCTCGGTGTCGGATCGCTCTTGATCGCCGTGATCGGCGCAGGACGGATCAGCATCGACGGATTGATCGGCAAGGGCAACGGTTGGGTTAAAACCCCAGCTTGATCGGGGTGAGAAGGCGGGCTCAGCGGACGTTGAGCCCGCCTTCTGGCTTGCTTTTGGACCACAAAGTGACGAACGTAGTCATCTATGGTGACGAAATCTGATCGATCCGAACAAGATTCCGGGGCCAACGAAGAGCGCCCGGAGACGGGCTTTACTCGGGTAGGCGTTCGGACCGACTACGTGGTGTTTTCCGTGGCGGCCGCAGCGGTGTCGGCCATTGTCGTGTGGGGCCTGGTGGCTCCCGACAACCTCGACTCGGTAACCGGAAGTGTTCTCGGCTGGTTGGTGACCAACATCGGCTGGCTCTTCGTACTCGCAGCTTCGGCTTTCGTGCTGTTTTCCATCTACCTCGCAGTGAGCCGATTCGGCGACATTCCGCTGGGTAAAGACGGCGAGAAGCCCGAGTTCCGCACCGTCAGCTGGATCGCCATGATGTTCAGCGCCGGTATGGGGATCGGCCTGATGTTCTTCGGTGTCGCGGAACCGCTTGCGCACTACGTGACTCCGCCTCCCGGCACCGACGGCGGCGTCGGAACTGCCATGGCTACCACCATGTTTCACTGGGGACTTCACCCTTGGGCGATGTATGCCGTTGTGGGCCTTGCCATTGCGTACGGGTCGTACCGGCGCGGACGCAAGCAACTGTTCAGTTCGGCCTTCATCCCGTTGCTCGGTCGCAAGGCCGAAGGGCCGATCGGCAAGGTCATCGACATCCTGGCAATCTTTGCGACACTTTTCGGAACCGCAGCATCCTTGGGGCTCGGCGCACTGCAGATCGGCTCCGGGTTCGAGGTAGTCGGCTGGATGGAAGAAGCCGGCGTGTTCCTGCTCGTTGCCATCGTCGCGGTGCTCACCCTGGCGTTCGTCGCTTCCGCGGTTTCCGGTGTGGCCAAGGGAATTCAGTGGCTCTCCAACATCAACATGGTGCTCGCGCTGGTCTTGGCCCTGTTCGTGTTCGTTCTCGGGCCCACCGTACTGATTCTCAATCTGCTCCCGACGACCATTGGTGCATACGTTTCCGACCTTGCCCAGATGTCCGCCCGCACGGGTGCGTCGTCGAATCCTGAAACGGGCGCATGGCTTTCGTCCTGGACGATCTTCTACTGGGCATGGTGGGTTTCCTGGACGCCGTTTGTCGGCATGTTCCTGGCGCGCATCAGCCGTGGTCGTACGATTCGTCAGTTCATCGTCGGCGTCATCGCCGTTCCCACGACTGTCAGCTTGCTCTGGTTCGCGATCTTCGGCGGCGCAGGCATCGGGGAGGAACGCGATGGAATCGGCCTGTCCAGCCGCGGCTCGGAAGAGGCTCAACTCTTCGGCATGCTCGACAATCTGCCGTTGGCCGGAGTGACGACTGTCCTGGTCATGCTGCTCGTCGCAGTGTTCTTCGTCTCCGGCGCGGACGCCGCGTCGATGGTGATGGGCACGCTCTCGCAGCGCGGAACGCTCGAACCGAGTCGCTGGGTCGTGGTCTTCTGGGGCATGTTGACCGGTGGCGTCGCGGCGCTTCTGCTGTGGACCGGTGGTTCCGAAGCGCTCGACGGCTTGCAGACGATGACGATCATCGCTGCGGCGCCGTTCGTGCTTGTCATGATCGGACTGTGCTTCTCGCTGTACAAGGATCTTTCGCACGACCCGATCATCGTTGCGGCGAAGGAGCAGAAACGTGCACTCCTGCGCCCGCGGCGGGGGCGTCGCGTCGGTAAATCGGCGGAGTAAGCGTGAAAAGAAGGAGGCACCGAACTGGGTTCGGTGCCTCCTTCTTCGTCCTGTTACTTCCAGCTCGGCAACCAGAGGTGGTTCTGCCACGATTCCGGCGTGATCGGCATGGCAGTAAGTATCGGCCAGAGGTAGACGAAGTTGGCCACCACCAGACCGATGTACAGGCTGACTGCAAGAAGTCCGGTGGTACGACGCTCGACGGACGCGCTCGCCTTGCCCAGAACGTCGCCGAGGACGAGCGCAAATCCCATGACCATGAACGGGGCGAGCGCAACGGCGTAGAAGTAGTACATCTGGCGGTCCAGCGTCGCGAACCACGGAAGGTAGGCGGCACCGTAACCCGTCAGGACCACTGCGTATCGCCAATCCCTGCGCACGAACGTCTGCCAGATCGCCCACGCCAGCATCGGCAGGGCCAGCCACCACATCGCCGGTGTGCCGATCAGCATCACGGCCTTGACGCAGCTGGCGGCCCCGCAACCGGTGACCTGCTCACCGTCGGCGTAGTAGTAGAGCATTGGTCGCAGCCCCATCGGCCACGTCCAGGGTTTCGACTCCCACGGGTGGTGGTTTCCGGCGGAGTTCGTCAGACCGGCATGGAATTGGAGAACGTTTCCGCTGTAATACCAGAGTGAGCGCAGCGCGGCGGGGATGAAGCTCCACGTGCCGCCCTCACCGATCTCGTTACCGACGGCGTGACGGTCGACGCCGGTCTCGCTGGTGAACCAAGCCCAGTAGCTCGCGAGGTACACACCGAGCGGAATGATCACCAGCGCATACAGAGCCGGTCCGATGTCGCGAACGGCGGTGCCGACCCAGGGGCGCTGCACGCGGTATGCGCGGCGTGCTGACAGGTCGAAGGCAACACTGAGCAATCCGAAGAACAGAATGAAGTACATGCCGGACCACTTGGTTCCGCAGGCCAGACCGAGCAGGATGCCGGCGCCGAACCTCCACCACCGGAAACCCAGCCGCGGACCCCAGGCCGAATCATCGATTCGGCCCTCGTCGTATACCTTCGCCATCCGTTCGCGGACTTGGTCGCGATCAACCACCAGGCATCCGAGAGCGGCGAGGACGAAGAAAGCCAGGAAGATGTCGAGCATCCCCAGGCGTGAGGAGACGAAGGTGACGCCGTCCACGATGAGCAGGATTCCGGCAATCGCGCCGATCAGCGTGGAGCGCGTCATGCGGCGCACGATGCGGATGATGAGCAAGACCATCAGTGTCCCGACCAGGGCCGACGAGAATCGCCACCCCCAACCGTTGTAACCGAAGAGTGCTTCTCCGATCGCGATCATCTGCTTGCCGATCGGCGGGTGAACCACCAATCCGTAGCCGGGGTTGTCTTCGATGCCGCCGCCGGTGAGAACCTGCCAACCCTGCGGAACGTAGTGCTTCTCGTCGAAGACCGGAGTGCCGGCGTCGGTCGGATAGGCGAGCATCGTGAAGCGTGTGATTGCCGCGATGGCGGTGATGAAAGCGGTGACGATCCAGCCGCGCAATCTGTCGGTCGGGCCGAAATCAGGATCCGGTACCAGCGGCCCGGGACTACGCACTACCCGATCGCTCGTGGCGGGCGTTGGCCGCTCGTCCGTCTGCACAGTCACCTGGCAATCGTAGGCTGTCAGGTATGACTGGTCGTTTGGTACTCGCCGCAACACCCATGGGAGATGTCGGTGACGCGTCTCCGCGTCTTCGGTCTGCTCTCGCAACCGCCGACGTCGTCGCTGCGGAGGACACACGACGCACCAAGTCTCTGGCGTCCGCGCTCGAGGTCACCATCACCGGAAAGATCGTCAGTTTCTACGATCAAGTCGAGATTTCCCGGCTACCCGCACTGGTCGCCGACGTCGCCGAAGGCAAGACCGTCCTTCTGGTCACCGACGCAGGCATGCCGTCTGTCAGCGATCCTGGATACCGCCTCGTTGCCGCCTGCGTGGCCGAGAACCTCGCCGTCACGTGCCTCCCCGGTCCGTCGGCGGTGACAACTGCGCTGGCACTCTCCGGATTGCCCGTGGAGCGGTTCTGCTTCGACGGATTCCCACCGCGTAAGCAGGGGCAGCGCAAGACGTGGCTCTCGGCCTTGGCAACCGAGCAGCGAGCGTGTGTGTTCTTCGAAGCACCCCATCGCCTTGCCGACTGCCTCGCAGATGCGGTGGAAGTTCTCGGGCCGAATCGGCGCGCGGCCGTGTGCCGGGAATTGACCAAGACTTACGAGGAGGTCAAGCGCGGCACTCTCGGGGAGTTAGCTGCCTGGGCGGCCGAGGGTGTTCGCGGCGAGATCACGGTGGTGCTCGAAGGCGCCGTGCTGGTGGCATCCGATCCCGCCGATCTTGTCGACGAGGTGGAAAGGCTGGTCGAGGGGGGAACGCGCTTGAAGGACGCATGCGCTCTGGTCGCAACGGCCGGAGTATCCAAGCGTGAGTTGTACGAGACGGTTCTGGCCGCTCGCAAGGACTAGCGGGAGCGGTGCACTGCTGGCGCACCGGGACGCAGGTTGGCGTCGTCGGCTGCTGCCTGGCCGGCGTGCCAGCCCTCGGCGTCGACGGATCGTCCGCGAGTCTTGCGGGTTGTCGGGAACAGTCGATCGAATTCGGCGTCGACAGCCTCGGACGTGGTGGCGAGGATCGGTAGAAGATCCGCGACGTCCATCGATGCTGCGTCGGCCGCTTCGGCTGTGGCCTTGGTGCCTGCGTCGCGTAAGCGGTGTCCGATTCGGCTGGCGAAACCGGCCAGGAACCCCTTGCGGAACGAGGTGGTGCGTGAGCCGCCGCGATTGCTCGAATCGGCGAATTGCATTGCACGGGTTGCCTGTACAAGCAGTGAGGTGAACAGCATGTCGACTTGCTGAAGGTCGACCGGAGTGCCGACGACGGTCGCGAGCGCGATATCGCTGAACCACACCGTCCTGACACGATTCGATTCGCCGATCTCGGTCAAGAGGTGAACTTTTTCTTTCACGTACGGGTTCTCGATGTGAATGCGTCGTGCATTCACGGACGTGTCGGTGACCCCGGCGCGACTGTGGAGCAGTGCGGAATCGATCGCGTATCGCGTCATCAACTCCTGGGCCTTCGCGGTGAAAATCTCGGCTTCTTCCGCGAAGTTGGTGGCTTCCGCTTTGGCGAGTAGCCCACGAATTCGCTTGAGTACCTTGGCGTCGACCTCGGTGTCACCGACGCCGGCATAGCTGGTGTGGGTGCGTTGCGACGGCCAGGTGGATGGTGGCGCGAGCAATACCGTCCACTGAGGTAGGCGCATCCACGATCGTGTGACATCGACGATCTGCGAAACAAGGAAGTAGGGGTCCTGGAACAGTAGGCCGGCCGCGAGGGAGCGGAAAGCGTCGTCGTCCACGGTGATTCGAGAGGCGACGCGCCGAGACTTCGGGTACTGCTCGCCGATCGTCTGCAACTGCCCCACCCACTCGAGTGGTGCGCGATCCGACGCGCGGGATGCGTTCGCGTCGAACAGGATGGTGGTGGCAGCGAGATCGGTGTCGGACGCGTCTTTGCTTCGGCGCGCCAGATGGATCAGATCTGCCGGTTGCCATCCGCGTTCGTAGGCGGCCGTCAGTTCGCTGACGAGACCCTGCGCCGCAGAGACGGATTGAGGGCTGACCTCCTGAGTGGACACCCGTGCTCCGTTCCAAGGCAGTGTCTGCGCCGAAGCGCTGGTTCGAATGTATGTTCTATTCGTAGTCATGGCTGGAGTGTGCACGTGGGGTCCGACACATCCGCCGGTAGACGGATATTTCGGACCCCACGTGCGGCACTCGTGCCTAGGTCATTCCTCGACGAAGCGGGGGAAGACCGGTGCCGGAGCAGGCAGTTTCCGGTTCGCGTCGATGCGAACCGCGATGTCGGTGAACTGACGGTTCTCTTCGCTCTGACCAAGCAGATCGAGGATGCGTGACGCCGCGTCGGGCATGACGGGCTGAACGAGAAGGCCGACGATACGGACAACTTCGATCGTCACGTAGAGGACCGTTGCCATCCGTGCCGGGTCGGTCTTGCGCAGAACCCACGGTTCCTGCTTGGAGAAGTACCGGTTGGTCTCTCCGAGGACGCCCCAGATGGCTTCCAACGCGAGATGCAGCGCTTGCACGTCGAACTCGCTGCGGCACTTGGCAAGCAAGGCATCCGCCGACGCCAGCATCGCCAGGTCGTCTTCTGTGAACTCGCCGGGGGTGGGGACCTGGGCGTCGCAGTTTTTCGCGACCATCGTCAGTGAACGCTGTGCGAGGTTGCCCAGTTCGTTGGACAGGTCTGCGTTCATGCGAGTCACGATTGCTTCGTGGCTGTAGCTGCCGTCCTGGCCGTACGAGATCTCGCGGAGCAGGAAGAAGCGGACCGCGTCGAGGCCGTACTGATCGACCATCGCGATGGGGTCGACGACGTTGCCGACCGACTTCGACATCTTCTCGCCCTTGTTGTACAAGAACCCGTGGACGAAGACTCGCTCCGGCAGTTCGATGCCGGCCGACATGAGGAACGCCGGCCAGTACACGGTATGGAAACGCGTGATGTCCTTGCCGATGATGTGCAGGCTCGCGGGCCAGAACTTCTCGAACTCCGCCGAGTCGACGTTCGGGTAACCCACGCCGGTCAGGTAGTTGGTGAGGGCGTCGACCCAGACGTACATGACGTGGTCGGGGTCGCCGGGAACCTCGACGCCCCAGTCGAACGTGGTGCGCGAGATCGACAGGTCCTTGAGGCCGCCCTTGACGAAGCTGACGATCTCGTTGCGACGAGTCGCGGGGGCAATGAACTCGGGATGCTCTTCGTACAGAGCAAGCAAACGGTCCTCGTAGGCCGAGAGACGGAAGGTGTAGTTGGACTCCTCGGTCCACTCCACCGGAGTGCCGGTCTCCGTCGACTGACGGGTGCCGTCGTCCAGAAGCGTGGTCTCGGCTTCGGTGTAGAAGGCCTCGTCACGAACCGAGTACCACCCCGAGTACGTGTCGAGGTAGATGTCGCCCGATGCGGCCATCTTCTCCCAGATTGCCTTGCTGGCGACCTGATGATCTGCGTCGGTGGTGCGGATGAACCGGTCGTACGAGATGTTCAGGACCTTGTCGAGGTTCTGGAACACGTCGGAGTTCCGAGCCGCGAGTTCGCGGACGTCGATGCCCTCTTTGATCGCTGTCTGCTGCATCTTCAGACCGTGCTCGTCGGTGCCGGTCATGAAGAACACTTCATGTCCGTCCAACCGCTTGAAGCGGGCGAGCGCGTCCGAGGAGATGTACTCGTACGCGTGGCCGATGTGCGGAGCGCCGTTGGGATACGCGATCGCTGTCGTGATGTAGAACGGCGGTCGTTCCGCGCCTTCCGAGGCGGCGGAGTCCGGGCGCGGGGTCTGGGAGGGTGAGGCAGGCACAGTCATGGTGCGCTTACTCTATCGGGCGTGAGCAAAGACCGTCCCGCCCCCGATGCCCCTGAGCCCTTGTCGCCTCTGATCGACGCCCATACACACCTCGACGCGTGCGGTGCGCATGACGCTGCAACCGTGGCCGAGATAGTCGATCGAGCCGAGGCCGTCGGCGTCGGGCGAGTCGTCACGGTGGCCGACGACCTCGACGCCGCGCGATTTGCCGTCGACGCGGCTCATTGGGATTCGAGGGTCTACGCAGCCGTCGCAATCCATCCGACCAGGGCAAACATTCTTGATGCCGGCACCCGAGCCGAGATCGAGCGTTTGGCGTCCGATCCACGAGTCGTTGCCGTGGGGGAGACCGGGCTCGATCTCTACTGGCCCGGCAAACTCGAGGGGTGCGCCACCATCGAGGAGCAGATCGACGGTTTTCGCTGGCATATCGACTTGGCGAAGCGTCTGGGCAAGACGTTGATGATCCACAACCGCGAAGCCGACCAGGACTTGCTGCGGGTGCTGAACGAGGAAGGTGCACCGGAGACGGTGGTGTTCCACTGTTTTTCCTCGGATTCGGAGATGGCGCGGGAGTGCATCGACGCCGGGTACGTGCTGAGTTTTTCGGGAACCGTCAGCTTCAAGAACGCGAAAGCGCTGCGTGAGGCCGCGCTGCTGGTGCCGTCGGATCAGCTGATCGTCGAAACGGATGCGCCATTCCTGACGCCGCACCCGTTCCGCGGGGCGCCCAACGAGTCGTACTGCCTGCCCTACACAGTGCGTGCGCTCGCAAGCATCCGCGGTGAGGATCCGCAAGCTCTCGCGGCAGCGTCCACGACGACAGCGGAGCGCGTCTACAAACTCTGACGCTATGGTGGTCTGACAGGTAACTCCGCGCCCGGGACCGTCGTGTCCCGGTCCGTCTACTGCGCGGGGTATTTCAGATGAATGACTGCATCTATCCCCCCGACGTCTATCGCGACGACGTCGATCGCGACGACGTCTATCGCACAGCCGAACAGTCCGCTCGATCCGGCTCGAGCGCGGCGAATTTTTCGAATCCCGGGAGGGAATGAAGGCGCACAGCTTCACTGAGCCGACCCCGGTCGACTCTTCGGTCCAGATCGTGACCGTTCATCTCGACATGGTCGAAGTCGAGTGCTGTGGGCCGTTTCCGGTTGTCGGTGAACCATGCTCGTGGACGTTGACACCGCGATCGCAGGAGCCACCGCGATCGCAGTACGGCGAGTTCGACGGTTGGGTTCACGGCGGCATGCCGGCATGAGGAGTCAAGACCTCAGGCGTAGTCCTCGGGATTCTGGTGGAGACCACCAGCTACGTCGAAGTCGGAAACCCGAAGATGTGGTTACCCGTCGACGGCAGCGAGACATATCGCCGGGTCGACGCCAGTCCTCGGTGGTTCCGAAGGTTCGGTGACTTCGAATTCGGGCCGCAGAATCGGATCGAGACCGGGCTGGTCGTCGAATTGGCCACCACCTGTGCGCCTTTCCGGTAGTCCCCACTACCAAAAAGGCGCACAGGGGGCTTGCCCCCTAGAGAACCTTCGCCAGGAAGTCCTGGGTCCGCTGCTGCTGGGGGTTGCCGAACAAGTTCTCCGGCTTGCCTTCTTCGACGATGTACCCGTCGGCCATGAAGATGACCCGGTCGGAAACCTCACGGGCGAAGCCCATCTCGTGGGTTACGACGACCATGGTCATGCCCTGCTTGGCGAGGTCGCGAAGAACCTGCAGAACCTCGCCCACCATTTCGGGGTCGAGGGCGCTGGTGGCCTCGTCGAACAGCATGATGTCGGGGCTCATCGCCAACGCGCGGGCGATGGCGACACGTTGCTTCTGCCCACCGGACAGGCTGGCGGGCTTGGCATCTGCCTTCTCTGCGAGGCCGACCTGGCCGAGCAGTTTGACGGCGATCTCGCGAGCCTGTTCCTTGGTCGATCGCCCGGTCTGCACCGGGGCGAGCATCACGTTTTCGACGACGCTCATGTGTGGGAACAGGTTGAAGTGCTGGAACACCATCCCGATGTGCTGGCGCACCTTGTCGATGTCGACGTCCTTGTTCGTGAGATCGAACTGGTCGACGCGCACGGAACCTGCGGTGATGTCTTCGAGGCGGTTGAGGCAGCGCAGGAAGGTGGACTTGCCCGAACCTGAAGGTCCGATGACGCAGACCACTTCACCGCTCTTGATGTCGACGTCGAGGCCCTTGAGAACCTCGTTGTCGCCGAACGACTTCTTCAGTCCCTGGACCGAAATCTTGACCTCGGTGTCGGACTTGCCCATGTTGACGGCTGTTTCGGTCACTTGTTGATCCTCTTCTCGAGGCGGTTCGACAGCTTGGTGAGCGCCATGATGATGATGAAGTACATGACGCCGATGATCAGCCACATGTTGAACGACTGGAAGTTGCGCGCGATGATGATGCGCCCTGTCTGAGTGAGCTCGGCAAGTCCGATGACCGACAGGATCGACGTGTCCTTGAGGGTGATGACGAACTGGTTGATGTACGACGGGATCATCGTGCGAATTGCCTGCGGCATGATGACTTTTCGCATCGACTTCATGTAGCTGATGCCCAGGCTTCGTGACGCTTCCATCTGTCCCTTGTCGACGGACAGGATGCCGCCGCGGACGATTTCAGCCATGTACGCGCCGGCGTTGAGCGAGAGCGTGATGATGCCTGCCGTGAAGGCGGACATCTGGAAATGCAGAGCCGCCGGGATGCCGAAGTAGATGAAGAATGCCTGCACCAACAGTGGTGTGCCGCGGAAGATGTCGACGTAGGTCGTGCCTATTCCTCGGACGAACATATTGGTCGACACCCGGCAGAGACCGAAGATCGCACCGAGTACCAGAGCGATCGCGATCGAGACGACCGAGAGGACGATGGTCAGCCAGAGACCCTTGAGGAGCTGGGGGTAGGTGCTCTTGATCAAGCCGATGATCGAGTTGTCCGACGTCGATGCTCCCTGACCGAGGTAGGTCGAGACGATTTCGTCGTACTGGCCGTCGTCGCGCAGGTTCTGCAGTCCGGCATTGAACATCTGCAGCAGTTCGGCGTTCTGGCCCTTGTTGACGGCGAAGCCGTAGCTCGCGCCCACCTCTTTTTCGGTGACCGTCTTGAGGCCGTTGCCCTGTGTGATGCCGTAGGCGAGGACGGGGTAGTCGTCGAAGACTGCGACGGAGTTCCCGGTGCGGACCTCGTCGTACATGCTGGCGGAGTCAGCGAAATAGACGGTGGTGAAACCGTATTGGTCCTTGATGGACTCGGCGAAGCTGGCGCCCTCGGTGCCGTTCTTGACGGCGACGCGCTTGCCCTTCAGGTCTTCGTACGACTTCACGTCGTTGTCGGTCTCGAGGACGGCCATCTGCACGCCCGACTCGAAGTACGGGTCGGAGAAGTCGAAGACCTGCTTGCGGGCGTCGGTGATGGACATGCCGGCGATGACGCCGTCGGCCTGCCCCGCCTGCACGGCCTGAAGGGCCGCGTCGAAGCCGAGCTGCTTGATGTCGACCTTGAAACCTTGGTCCTCGGCGATCGCATTGAGCAGGTCGATGTCGATGCCGACGAGTTTGCCGTCTTCGTTCTCGAATTCGAACGGGGCGAATGTCAGATCGGTGGCGATCGTGTAGGTGCGACCGGGCTGCGCGCTCGCGATTCCGGGGGCGAACAGCGCTGCGATCAGCGCCAGCAGGATGGCCAGGATCGGCCACCTGGCATTACGTGGTCTGTCGAATCTTCTTCGCACTATCGCCCAGCTTTCTTCTGTCGCGCCCGGGATCGCCGGACTGCTTTGAACCAGACGAGAACATACTGCGCCCAGAGCTGAATCGATACACGGGTATCGGAGCCGGAAAGTGCAGAACACACGACACGCCGTTGCCGTTCCGTGACAAAAGTCGCATTTCGTTGTGATTTGGTTGCCGATACAACGCTCGGTCGTTACCGTATTGTGATCGAACGTCGTCTGCCTTGGGATTTCCTGTGTCGCCTTTTGCCAAGATCAACTCCACGAAGTCACCACTTCTCTACTCAGTGGTGGGTGCGTTGCTTCTGACGCTCATCGTCGGGGGTGCGCTCGCCGTGGTTCGGCACAAGACGATCACCCTCGATGTCGATGGCGACATGATTTCGCTGTCCACGATGTCGAGCAGCGTCGGTACAGCTCTCGAGGACGCCGGATACCCGGTCGATCCCAAGGACGCGCTCGCACCCAGCGCCGATTCCTCCCTGTCCGACGGCGATACCGTCGTACTGCGCCGTGCCCGTGAGTTGGCTCTGACCGTCGACGGTCAGCCGACCACCATCTGGACCACCGCATTGACGGTCGACGAGGCATTGAAGCAAGTAGATGTTTCCGACGACTTCGCAGTCTCGGCTTCACGCTCGCATCGTCTGCCCCTCGAACGGACCGAACTCGACGTCGTCAGCCCGAAGACCGTCAGCGTCAGCGACGGCGGCGCTCCCGCGTCGGAGATCAAGCTCGCCGCCGTGACCGTCGGTGATCTTCTCGCGGCGAAGAATGCGCCACTCGAGCAGGCCGACTCGGTTGTTCCCACCGCTGACACACCTGTCACCAACGGCTTGACCATCCAGGTCACCCGCGACCGCACGGACACTCGCGTCGAGACGCAGCCGATCGCGCCGCCCGAGAACAAGGTCGAAGATCCCGAACTCGAGAAGGACAAGACCGTTGTCGAGAACCCGGGTGTTGCGGGCGAGCGCACGGCCACAGTCGAGGTCAAGACCGTCAACGGCGTCGAGGCCGGACGAACCGAACTTTCCGCGACCGTGATCAAGGAACCGGTCGCAGCAGTAGTGAAGGTCGGCACCAAGCAGACTTCCGCACCCGCCGTGTCCAACGCGTCGACGTGGGACTCCATTGCTCAGTGCGAAGCGACCGGAAACTGGGCCATCAACACCGGAAACGGCTTCTACGGCGGACTTCAGTTCACCCAGAGCACCTGGGAGGCATTCGGCGGCGGTCAGTACGCGGCTCGCGCCGACCTCGCATCACGTGAACAGCAGATCGCGATCGGCGAGAAGGTCCGCGCCGGTCAGGGCTGGGGTGCGTGGCCGTCCTGCACCAGCAAATTGGGCCTGCGCTGACCCGCCCTCACTCCACACAGAACACAGGAACCGATGTCACCGTTCGCCAAGATCAACTCGACCAGGTCGCCGTTGTTGTACTCGGCGATCGCCGCGCTCCTTCTTACCGTCCTCGTGGGTGGTGTTCTCGCTGTAGTCCGGCACAAGACCATCACCCTCGACGTCGACGGTGAGCAGATTCGCCTGAGCACCATGTCGACCAACGTCGACGGAGCTCTCGAGGATGCGGGTTACCCGATCGGTGACAAGGACGCAGTTGCTCCCGCGGCCGACGCTTCACTGTCCGACGGCGACACCGTGGTGCTCCGTCGCGCGCGAGAGATCACGCTGACGGTCGACGGTCAGCCGCAGAAGCTCTGGACCACCGCTTTGACCGTCGACGACGCGTTGAAGCAGTTGGACGTCGCGGCGGATGTGCACGTGTCGGCTTCGCGCTCGCAGCGTCTTCCGCTCGACGGCGCCGCGCTGGACGTGCTGACACCGGTTGTCGCAAAACTGGTCGACGGCGCGAACGCGGCAGCAGACGTGCGTATCGCGGCTCCGACGGTAGGGGAGTTCCTCACCGCAAACGGAACGCCGCTCGAGCAGTCGGACACGGTTGTTCCCGCCGCAGATGCTCCGCTGACCGAAGGCCTCGAGGTCACGGTGACGCGTAACCGCACCGAGAACAAGATCGAGACCTTGCCGCTCGATCCGCCGGATCAGCGCATCGAGGATCCGACGATGAACCAGAGCCGTACGACCGTCGAGAACCCGGGCGTTCCCGGCGTGCGCGACGTGACGTTCGCCGTCAATCTCGTCAACGGTGTCGAGGCCGGACGCACACAGGTGGCGGAGACGATCACCACACCGGCTCAGCCGAAGGTCGTGCGTGTCGGAACGAAGCCGGGCACCGAGGTGCCGCCCGTGGAGAACGGTTCGACGTGGGATGCGCTCGCACAGTGCGAGGCCACCGGTAACTGGGCTATCAACACCGGCAACGGTTTCTACGGCGGCGTGCAGTTCGATCAGAACACCTGGGAACGACAGGGCGGGTTGAAATATGCGCCCCGCGCCGACCTCGCCACCCGTGAAGAGCAGATCGCGATTGCGACCCAGACGCAGCGCACTCAGGGCTGGGGCGCATGGCCGTCGTGCTCGGGTCGCCTCGGACTGGGATAAGTTCTACTGGTGTCAGACGCCGAACAATCGAACGAACCCATCGCTACTCCGCGCGGGCAGGCAGCCCTGCTCGGTCCGGTCGAGGTGCGCGCTCTTGCCGAAGAATTCGGTGTCCGACCCACGAAACAGTTGGGGCAGAACTTCGTTCACGACGCCAATACCGTGCGACGCATCGTCACCACCGCAGGCGTCACGCGTGACGACGTCGTCCTCGAAGTAGGGCCCGGTCTCGGTTCGCTGACGATGGCGCTGATGGACGTGGTCGATCGTGTCATCGCGGTCGAGATCGATCCCAACCTCGCGGCCCGCCTCCCCAAGACGGTGGCCGAGCGAGCGCCGGAACTGGCCGATCGCCTGACCGTCGTCGAAGCCGACGCAATGCGTGTGTTGCCTTCGCAGATACCCGGCGAGCCGACCGCGCTGGTCGCGAACCTTCCGTACAACGTCGCGGTGCCGGTACTGCTGCACCTCTTTGCATCGTTGCCGAGTCTGCGGACCGCACTCGTGATGGTGCAAGCCGAGGTTGCCGACCGCCTGGCGGCTGATCCGGGAAGCAAGATCTACGGCGTTCCCAGCGTCAAGGCCAACTTTTTCGGCGAGGTTCGCCGCGCCGGTGCCGTCGGACGCAACGTCTTCTGGCCGGTACCCAAGGTGGAATCAGGTCTGGTTCGTATCGACCGGTATGCGGAGCCGCCGTGGCCGATGGACGAGAAGCACCGCAAGCAGGTCTTTGCGGCTATCGACGCCGCATTCGCGCAGCGCCGCAAGACTTTGCGTGCCGCGCTCAGTGGTTGGGCAGGTTCGCCTGCCGAGGCCGAACGACGGCTCCTCGCTGCGGGCATCGAGCCACAGACGCGTGGCGAGATGCTCGACGCAGCAGCGTTCGTTCGGCTGGCTGGAGGCGAATAGCCCCGTGCGCGGTTAAGCAGTGCAGGGACTCCCTAACCGCGCACAGGGGGCTTGCCCCCTGCTATTTGAACCGCCGCAACCTCAGGCTGTTGCTCACCACGAACACACTGCTGAATGCCATTGCGGCACCGGCGAGCATCGGGTTGAGCAGACCGGCCGCAGCCAGCGGGATCGCTGCCGTGTTGTAGGCGAATGCCCAGAACAGGTTGCCCTTGATGGTCTTGAGCGTCTTGCGGGACAGTCGAATTGCGTCGGCTGCCGACCGCAGGTCACCGCGCACCAGGGTGATGTCGCTGGCCTCGATTGCAACGTCGGTACCCGTGCCCATTGCCAGACCGAGATCGGCCTGAGCCAGGGCTGCCGCGTCGTTCACGCCGTCGCCGACCATGGCCACGACGCGTCCTTCCGCCTGCAGTTTCTTGACGGCGTCGACCTTGTCGGCCGGCATGACCTCGGCGAACACGGTGCTGATTCCGACCTGATCCGCGACAGTGCGGGCGACAGTGGCGTTGTCACCGGTCAGCAGAACCGGTTCGAGGCCGAGTGCTTTCAACTGCGCGATTGCTTCGGCGCTCGTGTCCTTGACCGCGTCGGCGATCACGAGGATGCCGTGCGCCTTGCCGTCCCAGCCCACCGCGATTGCGGTGCGCCCGGCCTTCTCTGCTGCAGCCTTCGCCTCGCGGAGATTTTCCGGCAACGGCATCGACCAGTCGGCGAGCAGCGCGTCTCGGCCGGCGACGACGGCGTGACCGTCGACCATTCCCTGTACGCCGCGCCCGGCGACGTTCACGAAATCCTTGACCGTAGGCAATTCGCCCACGGCTTCGGTCGCACCCTTCGCGATCGCTGCGGCGATGGGGTGCTCGGAGCGATGTTCGAGTGCGCCCGCCAGCCGAAGGACCTCGTCGACGGTTGTTCCTTCGCCCACCACGGTGTCCAGCAATGTCATCTGACCGGTAGTGACGGTTCCCGTCTTGTCGAGCACGACGGTGTCGACTGCGCGCGTCGATTCGAGCACCTCGGGTCCCTTGATGAGGATTCCCATCTGAGCTCCGCGACCCGTGCCCACCAACAGGGCTGTGGGCGTTGCCAATCCGAGGGCACAGGGGCACGCGATGATCAGCACGGCGACCGCAGCGGTGAAGGCCATCTCGATAGGGTTACCGGTACCGAGCCAGTAGCCCAGTGTCGCAACGGCAATCGCGATGACGACCGGCACGAAGATACCGGCGATCCGATCGGCGAGGCGCTGAACTTCGGCCTTGCCGTTCTGGGCGTCTTCGACCAGTGCCGCCATCTGGGCGAGTTGGGTGTCGCTCCCGACGCGGGTGGCCTGGACGGTCAAGGTTCCACCGACGTTGACGGTGGCGCCGACTACGGTGTCCCCGACACCGACTTCCTCCGGCACGGATTCACCCGTCAACATGCTCATGTCGACGGCTGAGCGGCCCTCGGTGATGATGCCGTCGGTGGCGATCTTCTCGCCGGGCCGAACGATGAAGGAGTCGCCCGCTGCCAGTTCTTCGGCGGGGATTCGTACTTCGACGCCGTTGCGCAATACCGCGACGTCTTTCGCACCGAGCTCCATGAGTGCGCGTAGTGCGGCGCCGGACGTGCGCTTGGACTTGTGCTCGAAGTAGCGTCCGGCCAGTACGAACGTGATGACGCCCGCGGCAACTTCGAGGTAGATGTTGGCGCTGCCGTCCATCCGGTCGACCGTCAGCCGGAAGGCGTGCTTCATACCGGCTTCGCCCGCGGTGCCGAAGAACAGTGCGTAGAGCGACCAGACGAATGCCGAGATGGTGCCCAGGGAGATGAGCGTGTCCATCGTGGCGGCGCCGTGACGCAGGTTCACCCATGCGGCACGGTGGAAGGGAAGGGCCGCCCACACGATGACCGGTGCGGCCAGCGTGAGGGAGAGCCACTGCCAGTTGTCGAACTGCAGCGCAGGAACCATCGCCATCGCGATGACCGGTACTGAGAGCAGAGTCGAGATGATCAGGCGGGTGCGAAGCTCGCGCAGATCGCGATCCTGCGGGGTTTCCGCGTCCGGGTCGACGGTGTCGGGCGCGCTCGGCGGCTTGGGGAGCGCGGCAGCGTAGCCGGCATTCTCGACGGCAGTGACCAAATCTTCGACGGGTACCCCGTCCGGGAAAGTGACCTTGGCCTTTTCCGTCGCGTAGTTGACGGTGGCTGTGACGCCGTCGATCTTGTTGAGCTTCTTCTCGATTCGTGACGCGCAGGAAGCGCAGGTCATTCCGGTGATCGCGAGTTCGACGCTACTCGAGTTGGCAGCATTGTCGACCACAGTCGGTGACGTCATCAGTGCCCTCCCTCGTGATTGTCTGGAACTGAAGCCGTGGAAGTGCCTGCATCAACAGTGAATTCGGCGGTCCGAACCACGCCTTCGTGCTGGAAGTCGAGGAACAGCCGGTATGTGCCTTCGCTCGGTGCCTGTGCGTGGAAGGAAATGTCCGGACCAGGAGCTGTGACGCCGTCGCCCGGCTCGCCTTCGGGGTGCACGTGCAGGTAGGCGAGGTCGCCGGTGCGCAGGGCAACGAGGTGACCGAAGGCACCGAGGTACGGATCGAGATCGGTGACCGGGGCTCCGTCGCGAGCAACGCTCAGCGTGATCGGGCCGCCGGCAGTGGTCAGATCACCGTCGAGAGTCACGGTGTATCCGTCGACAGTTGCGGTCGCACTCTTCGCAGGCAGCGGAGCAGGAGCGAATTCGCCTGCCACGTCGAAGTTTCGGCCGAGTGTCAGTTGGGTGCCGTCGGTGGGGTCGAAGTCCGCGAAGACTCGGTAGGTACCGGCGACAGGCCAGGTCCAGTCGATCGACCAGGTGCCGTCTGCGGCGAGCGAAGGATGCACGTGGCGGAACTCGCTGGTGTCGTTTCTGACGACGATGAGGTGGAGCTCCTTCTCGTGCAGAAGGTCGAAATCGACGACGGGCTCGTTGTTGCTGTCGAGAATCCGGAAGGTCAAGGTTCCCGGCTCCCCAGCTCGATCGGGTGCGGTCACTTCGGTGAGTGTGTATCCGCCGGAGGAGACTTCGAGCCCTGAGGGTGTTGCCGAATCCATGCCTGGCATCGATTCGATGGTTGATTCGTGGGTGCTGTGCTGGGTAGTGGACATGTCTATCGGGCTTCCGATTGCGGCCCCCACACCGAGGGCGGCGCCGAAGACGGCGACCAACCCTACGGCGTAGGCGGCAAGTGTTGTCGAGGTGCGCACGGCTGACTCAGCTTGGTGCGACTGCGTAGCCGGCTTCGTCGACTGCTGCGACGACGTCGGCTGCGGAGACGGGAGCATCGCTGGTGACAACGACGCGTCCGCTCGCCAATTCGACATCCACCGCGGTTACGCCCGCGATGTTGCCGATCTCTTCCTTGACGGATCCGACGCAGTGTCCGCAGGTCATTCCGGAAACGGTGTATTCGGCGGTGGTCATCGCAGATCCCTTCGGTTGTGGAAAACTCATTTTACGGATACCCGGTGTAGGTATCGCTCTGCCATCGAAGGTACCCCCAGGGGGTATGCCTGTCAACGGGTTGGTCAGTGATGAAGACCTCAGGGAAGACAACACGGCGGATGTGTGGTCTACTTGTGTTGGTCGTAAGTGTTTGTGTTTGTGTTTCCACGCTCGCAAATGGTTAGGTTGCGAGCGTTTGGACATCCTCCACGGATTTGTCTCAGAACGGTCGTAGTAAGTGACCCGGGCGGTCGAAGCGACTGCCTGTTGACACTGTGTTAGAGGAGATTTACATGGCAGAGGGCATCGTGAAGTGGTTCAACTCCGAGAAGGGGTTCGGCTTCATCGCTCCCGAAGACGGCAGTGCTGACGTCTTCGTTCACTACTCCGAGATCCAGAGTGGCGGCTTCCGCACTCTCGAGGAGAACCAGCGCGTGGCGTTCGAGATCGGTCAGGGCAACAAGGGCCCGCAGGCCACCGGCGTTACCATCGTCTAAGACGTCCATGTAAGTCGGGCAACCGACGCATGACGTACTGACAAGACCCCAACTCTTCGGAGTTGGGGTCTTGTTGCGTCTGGGTGAAAAACGCTGTCACGCATCGAGATACCGCTGAGCGGCGACTGTCGTTTCCGCCGCGATGGTCCGGCATTCTTCGCGGAGTTCAGGTGGATTCACAACGGTGAAATCGACGTCGAAAGCCCTGAGCCACTGTGCGATCGACCGTAGGGAAGTGCCCGAAAGCACTATGACGCAACGCCCTTCGTCGGTGGACTCCACTGACCCCCACTGTTCGCTGACCATGGGTGCTACCTGCTCGATGGGTGCGTGCAGTAGAACTGTTGCGCGCGTGGAGGAATAGGCCCGAGCGACACCGCGGGAAACGAAGTCTGCTGCACCGCCCGCAGGTAGTTCCCGAGGCGTGAACCGCGGACCGGTGGGGATCTTGGGTTCCATCCTGTCGACGCGAAATGACCGCCAGTCTTCGCGAGCGAGATCCCAGGCCACCAGATACCACCGAACACCCGACCTCACGAGCCGATACGGTTCCACTTCGCGCCGGCTCTGCGTGCCGTCGTGTGTGCTGTAGTCGAATCTCAAGCGTTCGTGGTTGTGGCACACGGACGCGATGGCGGACAGGACCGACGCATCGACCGCGCTAGCTGCCGGTTCGCGCGGCACGACGTCGATCGACAGTGACTCCAGACGGTGCCGCAGCCTCGACGGCATGATCTGACGCAGTTTCGCCAGCGCGCGCATCGAGGCCTCGCCGATGCCGACCACGGAGCCGGTCGCTCCGGACTGCAAGGAGAGCGCAACCGCGAGCACTTCCTCGTCATCGAGCTGTAGCGGGGGCATCTCCGCGCCGGCACCCAGGCGATATCCGCCGCCGACGCCGACCGTTGCGTCGACGGGGTAACCGAGATCGCGGAGGCGGTCCACGTCACGTCGAACCGTGCGCGGGGTAATCGCGAGTTTGTCTGCGAGTTCGGCACCGGACCAGTCTCGACGCGTCTGGAGCAGTGACAGCAACCGCAGTAGGCGAGCCGATGTCTCCTTCATGGCAAGAAGTCTGCCAAACATTTAGGACCGTATGAGTCCTCAATTGAATTTAGGTTGGTCCATATCCGACCAGTCGAGAAGAAATTGGGGCCACATCATGAGTCGCAGCAATGACGGCAGACCGATGATCGAGACGAAGGCGCTCACCAAGCACTTCGCTCAGGGCAAGAAACTCGTGGAAGCAGTCAAGGGAGTCACGCTCGACGTAGCGGAGGGCGAATTGGTCGCCTTGCTGGGGCCGAACGGTGCCGGAAAATCGACGACGTTGCGAATGCTGACCACCTTGCTCGAGCCCACCTCCGGCAGCGCGCGAATCGCAGGATTCGACATCTCCGCGGCACGAAACGAGGTGCGCTCGAGCCTTGGATACGTAGGACAGGGGAACGGCGCCGGCCACAACCAGCGGGTTCGCGACGAGTTGGTGACGCAGGGGTTGTGCTACGGAATGTCCAAGGCCGATTCGCAGGTCCGGGCCGACGAGTTGCTGGGTGATCTCGAACTCACCGATCTGGGCACTCGGAAGGTCAGCACTCTGTCGGGCGGGCAGCGTAGGCGGCTCGATATCGCTCTGGGCCTGGTCCACCGCCCACCCCTCCTGTTCCTCGACGAGCCGACCACGGGAATGGACCCGCAGAGTCGGGCCAACCTCTGGGACCACATCCTCCGCTTGCGGCGCGAGATGGGCACGACGATCGTGCTGACCACGCATTACCTCGAAGAAGCGGATTCGATGGCAGAGCGGGTCATCGTCATCGACGAGGGCACTGTCATAGCGGACAACACCGCTGCCGCGCTCAAGGCGGACCTTGCGGGAGATCATCTTCTGCTCACCTTCGACAGCGTCGAGGCGGCCGGCGTCGCAGCGTCGGTGGCCGAGCAACTAGTCACTGTCCGTGAAGTCACTGTCGACGCAAGCACGGTGAGTATCCGTGCCGGCGAGGGCGATTCGACGCTACCGGTGTTGCTGCGTGAAGCGGATGCCCGAGGTGCCCGCGCTCTCACCGCCGACATCACCAGGCCGACTCTTGACGATGTCTTCCTCACCCTCACCGGTCGCAGCCTGCGCGAGAGCGCCGCCGCGGTCGCTTCCTGAAACCACGACTGTACTTCGAAGAACAGGAATCTGCCATGACAATCACGCTCGATACCCCACGTACCGTGCACGGCAACATCGTTCGAGACAGCGCAATCGTGATGGGTCGTGAACTGCGACCGATGTTGCGCGACCCGGTCAGCGTTATCTTCAGCCTGATTCAGCCGCTGATCCTGTTGGCGTTGTTCGGGCCCCTGCTCAAAGGGGTCCCGGGTACCGGTGACGGCGTATGGAATTGGTTCATTCCCGGTGTGTTGGTGATGATCGCGATCTTCGGAACGACGATGACTGGGTCCAACCTCCTGATGGAGATGCAGCAGGGATCGCACGAGCGAATGTTGGTGACTCCGCTCAGACGCTCGTCCTTGTTGATCGGGCGAGCGTGCAAGGAGATGGTTCCGCTTGCCGCGCAGGCGATTTTGATCATTCTGGTTGCGCTTCCGCTCGGGTTGGACGTCAACGCAGCGGGCGCCGCGCTCGGGATCGTCCTGCTCGGAGTGTTCGGCGTCGGACTCGGTGCGCTCTCGTACGCTCTCGCTCTGGCTGTGCGGGAGCAGGATTGGATGTTCTGGGTCGTTCAGCAGACGCTGATGTTCCCGCTCCTGATCCTGTCCGGAACCATGCTTCCACTCGATGATGCGCCAGGTTGGATGAAGGTCCTCGTGAACGTCAATCCGCTGGGCTATGTCGTCGATGCCGAACGGGCACTGTTCGCCGGTGACTTCGCGTCGGGCAGCGTTCTGGCAGGAATCGTGGCCGCTGTGGGCGTTGCGGTTGTCGGTCTGGGCGTGGGTGTGCGCGCGGTGAAATAGCGTGGGTGTACTGGCTGTCGGACGGGGTGTGGCGGTCGCAGGTTTTCGCCCAGGTGTTCGCAGCGCCTATTGTTGTTCCTTGTGCTCTCCGTCGTTCCTCGCCCCGTAGTCGTCCGGGCCCCGTCCAAGGTGAATCTCCACCTTGCCGTCGGGGACCTGCGCGAGGACGGCTATCACGAACTGACGACGGTGTTTCAGGCATTGTCCCTGGCAGACGCCGTCACGGTGGCGCCTGCGGACACCCTGACCGTGCGGGTTATCGGCGACGACGCCGCGGCCGTGCCTACCGATCGCACCAATCTCGTGTGGCGTGCCGCCGAGATGCTGGCGGTCGAGGGTGGCGTGGCCCCGAACGTCGAGATAGTCATCGAGAAAGGCATCCCCGTCGCAGGCGGAATGGCCGGCGGGAGTGCCGACGCAGCCGCCGCTTTGGTTGCGCTCAACGCTTTGTGGAAGCTCGACTTCTCGCGGCCTGATCTCGACGCTTTTGCGGCACGCCTCGGGAGTGACGTTCCGTTCTCGCTGCACGGTGGCACTGCCCTCGGAACCGGCCGCGGCGAACAACTTGTGCCTGTCTTGACCCGCCACACCTTCCACTGGGTGCTGGCGCTGGCCAAGGGTGGCTTGAGCACACCGGTCGTGTTCCGCGAACTGGACAAGCTGCGGGCCGAAGGTTCCCCGAAACGGCTGGGCAGCGCCGATGCGTTGATTCAGGCGCTCACCACCGGTGACGCTCATCTACTTGCGCCGCTCCTCGGCAACGATCTGCAGGCGGCAGCACTCTCACTCAACCCGGACCTACGACGGACGCTGCGAGCGGGCGTCGAAGCCGGAGCTTTGGCCGGCATCGTCTCCGGCTCCGGACCGACATGCGCGTTTCTCTGCGCCGACGCACAGTCCGCGGTGGAAGTGAGCGCAGAACTTGCGGGAGCGGGGGTGTGCCGCACCGTTCGCGTGGCGAGCGGACCTGTTCCCGGAGCACGAATACTCGACAATGCGGCAAAGGGACAGCACTGATGGCGAATCTGATCAATCTGGAAAACGTGTCGAAGTCTTTCGGCGTCAAGCCGTTGCTCGACGGGGTCTCCCTGGGCGTCGAGGAAGGCGAGCGCATCGGCGTCGTCGGTCTCAACGGTGGCGGCAAGACAACGATGCTCGAGGTCCTCGCGGGTGTGGAGCAGCCGGATTCGGGACGAGTGAGCCGCGTCGGCGGATTGCGGATGGCCGTCGTGACGCAGCGCGGTGTACTGCCTCCCGGCTCCACGGTCGGTGAAGTGGTCCTGGGGCCGCTCGGAGTAGCTCAGCACGAGTGGGCCGGCGATGCGCGCATCCGTTCAGTGCTCTCGGGTATCGGCATCGACAATCTGGGCGCCGGCGGCGAGCGGTCTGCATTGGACGCCAAGGTCGACGGCCTGTCCGGCGGCGAGCGCCGTCGCGTCGCGCTGGCTGCAGCTCTTGTTCAGGACCTCGATCTGCTGGTGCTCGACGAGCCCACCAACCACCTCGACGTCGAAGGTGTTCAGTGGTTGGCCGAGCACCTCGTCTCACGTCGCAGTGCGCTTGTTGTCGTGACCCACGATCGCTGGTTCCTCGACACCGTCGCCACCCGCACCTGGGAGGTTGTCGGGGGCGGCGTCGAAAGCTACGAGGGTGGCTACAACGACTGGGTGTTCGCCCGTGCCGAGCGTTCCCGTCAGGCCGACGCTTCCGAAGAGCGTCGCCGCAACCTTGCGCGCAAGGAACTGGCGTGGCTGCGCCGCGGTGCTCCTGCCCGTACGTCCAAGCCGAAGTACCGCATCGAAGCAGCAGAAGCCTTGATCGCCGACGTTCCGGCACCTCGTGACGCGGTGGCGCTCGCGTCGTTCGCGCAGCGTCGGCTCGGCAAGGTAGTCATCGAACTCGAAGACGCGCGTCTGGAAACCCCGGACGGCCGCGTACTCGTCGAGGATCTGACCTGGCGTCTGGCGCCGGGCGAGCGTGTCGGCCTGGTCGGCGTCAACGGCTCGGGCAAGACGACGCTGCTGCGGACGCTGGCCGGCGAACTCGAGCCTGCAGCCGGAAAGCGCATTCAGGGACAAACCGTCCACATCGGTTGGCTCAAGCAGGAACTAGACGATCTTCCGACCGACATGCGCGTACTCGACGCGGTCAAGGACGTAGCCGAGCGAATCACCCTGGGTGACAAGGAAGTATCGGCTGGTCAGCTCGCTGAGCGGCTGGGCTTCACACCGGCGCGTCAACGCACCCCCGTCGGTGACCTGTCCGGTGGTGAGCGCCGACGTCTGCAGTTGACGCGTGTTCTCATGGCCGAGCCCAACGTCTTGCTTCTCGACGAGCCCACCAACGATCTCGACATCGACACGCTTCAGCAACTCGAGGATCTGCTCGACGGCTGGGCAGGCACCATGGTTGTGATCTCGCACGACCGGTACCTGATCGAGCGAATCTGTGACACCACCTGGGCGCTCTTCGGTGATCGCAAGCTCACCAACCTGCCCGGCGGTATCGAGGACTACCTGCGTCGACGCGCCGCGATGGGGGATGGCGACAACCCGTCAGTTGCCTCGACCGCGAGTGGTGCGTCGAAGAGCAAGCAGGTTCGCGACGGTGCCGCGGATCGCGCTGCACGCAAGGAACTTTCGAAGCTCGAGCGGTCCATCGCGAAGTTCGACGACCGTGAGAAGAAGCTGCACGCATCACTCGCCGACGCGGCCACCGACCCGGACAAGCTGCAGAAGCTCGGCGCAGAACTCAAGCAGGTCATCGCCGACAAGGAAGCCGCCGAAGAGCAGTGGATGGAGCTCTTCGCGGAGCTGGACGGCTAGGGGAACTTCGCCCCGAACTTCTTGAAGGTTCGCTCTGGATCCAGGGTTTCCGGCGCCTGCCTGCGCAGCAGTGCGTCCAGAACGAGCCCGTCCAGTGCTGCGACCAATTCCGCTGCATCGGACGAGGTCATGCCGCGTTCGATCAAGATGGCAACAAATCGATCCCGACCACGCACCAGTTCCACTGCGAGGTCGGGATCGTGGAATGACGCGATGATCAGTTCGTAGCGAGCACGAGTGCGACCGGACTCGGGTCCCAGCCATCGGGCCACCTGTTGCTTCGGTGTCTCGCCCGGGCGAGGAAGATCACCGTTCAGAAGATGTCGCACCACTTCGACTATCAGTCCACGTTGGTTTGCGAAGTAGTGCCGTGCGCTGCCGTGTGGCACGCCGGCTTCGTCCTCGACGCCTCTCATCGACCAAGCGCGAAACCCAACCCGGCCCAGTAGTTCGAGCCCAGCGTCCAGAAGCGCTTCTCGCGTCGATTTCTCCACGCAGAGAAGATACCGTGCTAGCCTCTTCTCCACTTGGAGAATTTCTCCGCACGGAGAAGTTGCCGGTGGGTCGAACTGATTGGGGTGAAGCGTGGTCATCTTTTTCGACATCCTGCTTGTGCTGTGCGTTGTTGCGATTGTGAGTTTCGCGGGATACGTCCTCTATCGCGTCGTGTTTGACGGATAGCTGAATGTTGATGTACTTCAACAAGTCTCGAGTCGTGCGCTTTTCTGAAGTTGTCCGTTATGTCCCTGGTTATCGAAAGTATGTTCGATTAAACTTTGAGCATGGACAGTCGGGAAGCGTGGCAGCTGGACGGTGAGGGCCTCAAGAGTGAGGTTCTGGATCTGGTGCGTGTCCGGCACGAGTTGCAGTCGCGGATGGTGTTGCTGATCGTGGAGATGTTTTCCCGGGAGACTGTGGTCGGGAAGGGTTTTCGGGCGATCGCGCAGTGGTTGCATGGTTCGACGAATGTGGAGATCGGTGAGTGCAGTCTGCTGGTCAGTCTGGCGCGGTTGCTGTTGCTCGAACCTGTTGTGGCGGATGCATTCCATCGCGGGGATGTGGATGCGTTGAAGGCGCGTCAGGTGGCGTCGTTTTGTCAGCATCCACCCAAGAACATGACCCCGGCGGATGTGGACAAGGCCCGCGGGATTCTGCTTGACCTGGCGTCGAAGAACATTGCGGATTGTGATGCGGTGCGGGCGGCGATTCGGCGGATCGAGAAGCAGTACGGCAAACGTGAGGACGGCGTCCCGGTCGGGGAGGATTCGGAGCGTAACGAGTTCTACGCCTCGAAAGGTTTGTACGGGCGTGTGTCGGTGAAGGGTGATCTGGATGCCGTCAACGGGGCCCGTCTGATCACGTTGTTGTCGAGCCTGTCGGCGCCGACGCCGGAGAAGGACGGCGTGAAGGACACTCGCACTCCGGCGTTGCGGCGGGCGGATGGGTTTTGCGAGTTGTTGCGGCGGTACGAGCGGGCGGGGTTGGGTCCGATCGAGGGCGGGGTGAAACCGCACATCACGGTCACGGCCAGCGCAAAAGACATGACCGACCTCAAAGCCTTGAAGGATCTACTGCCGTCCACTCAGGAACTCGGGTTCGCGTGGACGGATTGGGTGGGCCCGATCAGTATCGACACTGCCCGAATGTTGGCCTGCGACTGCACCGTAACGCGGATTTTGTTGGATGAGAATGGTGTTCCGCTCGCGTGCGGCAAGGAAGCAAGGACCGCGACAGTACCGCAAAGGCGGGCTCTTGCGGTGCGTGATGGCGGTTGCGCGTTTCCGGGGTGCGGGACACCGCCGGGGTGGTGCGATGCTCATCATATTGTTCACTGGAACGATGGTGGCCCAACGGATCTCGACAACCTGATTCTGTTGTGTGGCCATCATCATCGGACACTGCACCACACCGAATGGAGAGTGGAGATCGGCCCGGATCGGAAGACTGTGTTCTATCCGCCGATGTCGATCGATCCGTTCCAGCATCCGATCGGTGGGAACAGTCCACCGACAGCGGCGTGAACCTCCACAACTGAAGGCTCGAGCACCGGGGCATCACCATGCCCCGGTGCTCACCGCTGTCTACTGTCAGAACGCTACTGTCAGAACGTGAGCGTGAGTCGCCCGTTCTCGTCGCTGATGTGAACAGTTCGCCCGATCGCCGGCGGGTTGTCACCGCGAAGCTGCGTCAGTTCGGCGGCATTCTCGGGACCAGTGTGACCGGCGACTCGGCGGCCGTCCTGCGTCGTCGCGATCACGAACCCGATCTCAGGCTCGCCGGTGCGGCCGTATTCGACAGAGGCCGTGACTATTTCCGCCGCGCCCGTGTAACCAGTGATCAGTTCCGGAACCTCCGCAGTTAGCGCGCGTGCGTCGGGATCGCCGACGTACCCGTCAGCATGAGCAGCGGCGGACAACAGTACGCAGTGCTGGTAGGTGAGGAATCCACCGTTGCCGTGGACGAGGGCAAGGTTGGCGCCGTCACGAATTTGCCTGGTGACCTCGGCGACGGAATGCAGGGTGTAGCTGTTGAGTGGCCCACCGAAGAACGAGTGACCTCCGGTGACACTCGGGATCGCGGTATCCGGGAGTCCGAGTTCGCGGATCAACAGCTTGGGTACGATCGGGAAGCAGCTGTAGGCATCGACGATGTCGAGTGCGTCGGCACCGACTCCGGCACCATCGAGTGTGCGATGCACGGCGTCATGAATCGCGGCTGAGCTGTCGAAGCTGTTGCGGCTGAGGATGTCCAACGGATCATTCGCACCAGCGCCGCCCCAGAGGTACACCAGTTTGCTTTCATCGATCCCGAACTCGCGGGCCGTCGACAACGAGCAGACGACAACGGCCGCAGCCTGATTGACGAAGGGCATGGCGTTGAGCATCAGCGGGTACGGCTCGGAGACCATCCGATTGCCAGGTCCGACGGTGCCGATCTCGTCTGCCGATCGGATCTCCGACGTCCAGGAGGCTGGATTCTTCGATGCCAGCTCCGAGAACGCGGCGTACATCCTGGCGGACCAGGCGAGCGATTCGCGGGCGCCGTGGCCCTCGGCCGCACTGAAGCAGTTCTCGAAGAGCGGGTAGACGCGCGTCGGCACGATGAAACCGGCGCGCTGCATTTCAGGGCTTCCCAGGTCGGTCGGATCGAATCCGGGAGGCCCTCCGGGCGCTGCCGTCCACCCGATCGAGTCGGGAGCGACTCCGGACTTTCGCAGCGCGGTGCTGCTGGCGTGCGATTCGCCGCCCACGAGCAGAGCAGCCGAGGATTCACCGCGAGCGATGGCCGCGCCGATCCGATCGAGGAGCGCCGCGGGCCAGTGGCCACCGATCGGCGAGGTAGAGGTGACCTTGGGGGTCGCGCCTAATCGTGAGGCAAGCAGCCCGGGGAGATCGTCGTACGACCAGCTGACTGTCTTGATCGCGAACACGGAATCGATCTGTGTTCCCAGTTCAGCGTGTCCACTGTCGTTCAATGCGGAGACGGTGGCATCGTGAATCAGATCGAGAGGTTCGCGGTGCCCGTCGGCTGGGTTCCAGCGCAGATCGCCGACGCCGACGATGACCGGGATTCGTGATGCGTCAACCATCGTGTGCCTCTCGTTGCCGACCCGTAGCCGGGAGTTGCAGTCACGATATCGGGGCCCGCGGTATGTGTAACTCGCGGGTCACAGTCAACATTTTTCAGGTTCCTATTTAGGTATGCCTAACGAAAGTCCTATACTCGTCATCATGACAGCTGTGGCAGAGAGAATTTCGGTGCCCGTGGGGCCGCGTTCCATCGATCACCCCTACTCGATGACAACGGTTACTCTGAAGCTCTCTCACCAGCGGCAGTGGGCACCGCACCGTCACCCTGAACATGAGCTGATCTGGGGAAACTCCGGTGGAATGCTCACGGTTGTCGCTGACGGCATCACTTGGGAGGTTCCGCCTTCGGCCGGACTGTGGCTACCCGCCGGCGCGTTGCATGCCGTGAAGGCAGGTCCGGGTACCGAGTTCTTCTGCACCTACTTCCGGCCTGAGGCTCATGCTGCCCCCTCGGGCGTTCCGGGCTTGTTCGGTGTCAGTGCTCTCCTACGTGAGGTACTCCTGCACATGCATCGGCGGAACATGCCCGACGAGGCGCGTAGTCGCGCCGAGCGGGTGGCATTCGACATGCTGCAGCCGCTCGAAGTTGCTGCGGTGGAGGTTCCGATGCCGACCGATCCGCGGGCGCTGTTCGTTGCCGAAGCATTGGTCGCCAATCCGGCAGACCAGCGGTCGCTGTCGGAATGGGCACTGACGGCTGGCGGCAGCGTCCGTACGTTGACGCGAGTGTTCGCTCAGGGCACGGGAATGACCTTTGCACAGTGGCGAATTCAGGTTCGAGTCCGCGCAGCCCTGACGTATCTGGCTGCTGGAGTGCCGGTTTCGGTTGTCAGTAGGCGAGTCGGGTACGAAACTCCGAGTGCGTTTGTCGCAGTGTTCCGTCGGGTCACCGGTCGTACGCCCGGCAGCATGATGAACAAGGGGAGTGTGGCGCCCGAATCGGTGCCGTACCTTCTGCACGCTTGAGGTAGGTCGCACCGGGCGGTAGTGCCCGGTGCAACCGTCGCGGTCAACGTCGCGGCGCGGACCACGCTTCCCACAGTTCCGCGTACCGACCCCCGAGGTTGACCAACTCGTCGTGAGAGCCTTGCTCGACGACGCGGCCGTCGTTCATGACCAGGATTTGGTCGGCGTCGACGGCCTGTGAGAGTCGGTGTGCCACTGTTACAGCAGTGCGACCCCGGGTCAGGGCCAGCGCGGCATCGTCGAGGACCCTGGCTCCGGCGCTACCCGCTTCGGCGGTCGCCTCGTCGAGAATCAGCAGCGGCGGATCCAGCAATTCGATTCTTGCCAACGCGAGTTGCTGTGCCTGAGTCGCGGTCAGCCGGTGTCCACCGTCCCCGATTACGGTTTCGAGCCCGTCCGGCAGGGCCCGCAGCCAATCCGACGCACCGACGGTATCGAGCGCCGCGGTGATGTCGTCGTCGGTTGCCGACGGGTCAGCCAGCCGTAGATCCTCGGCCAACGTGCCGGCAAAGACGTGGACCTCCTGAGTCACGAGGGCCACCGCGCTCCGAGAAGTCGACCGTGGCAATTCGTTCCGGGGCACCGTCCCGATCTTCACGGTGCCTTCGGTCGGCTCGTAGGTACCCGCGATCAGTTTTGCGACCGTCGATTTTCCGGCTCCGGTTGCGCCCACGAGTGCCGTGACGGTCCCGGCCGGAATGGTGATGTCGATGTCTCGCAGAACAGGAGCGTCGCCGCTGCGGTACGAGAACGTCACCTCCTCCAAAGACGCTGAACTGTCGACAGGTTCATGTGGATCGGACGGCGCGGGTGGCACGGGTGCAAGGGTGACTCCGACCAGTCGAGCCAATGCGATTGTGCCTTCCTGCAATTCGTCGAACACGCTGAGAACCGCGCCGACCGGATCGAAGAGCCGGTGGAAGAACAGTGCTGCGGCGGTGGCGGCACCGATGCTGATCTGGCCGTCTCTTACCAGCCAGAAGCCAGTGATCAGCACGGCGGACAGGCCGATGAATTCGGCGATGTTGAGTCGGCCGAAGAACCTGGTGCGTAGACGCGTGGTCAACAAGCTGAGCCGGACCGCTGCCATCGATCGAGATTCGATCTGTTCCAGGTGGGGCTGAGCCAGACGAAGTGATCCGACGGTATCGGAGTTGCTCAGTGAGTCCAGGAGTTGTTGCGCACGTGCACCTTCTGCCTCCCGCTCCTCGCGGTAGACCGGTGCCGACTTCGAGAGATACCAGCGCAGCGCCTGGATCTGGATGGGCGCCGCGATCACCGCGGCAATGGCGAATCGCCAATCGAGGCTGCCCAATCCGATCAGGGTCAACACGATGGTCAGTGCCGCGGTGGCAAAAACCGGAAGTGCTTCGGATACAGCGCGGGTCACCAAGCGGACGTCCCCGGTGATGCGGGAGACGAGATCTCCGCGCCCGGCTCGTTCGACGTCGCTCTGCGGAAGATCGAGAACCCGGACGACAACTTCTTCGCGCAGGTCGGCGACAACCCTTTCGCCGACGCCGGCGAGCAGGTAGTTGCTGACTCCGACGAGAAGGGAGGAGGCAACCGCGATGGCGACCAACGCGAGAGTCAGCGTGCCGATGCGCGAGACAGCGTCGCCGTCTCCGTCCGTCACAGCGTCGACCATCGCGCCGAGGACCAGCGGCGTGAGCAGGCCGATCGCGGTCGCAGCAGTCAGAGTGACGACGGCGGCGACGGCGGATATCCGGTGCGGACCCATCAACCGAAGTGCTGCGCGACGTGCCTGTTTCGGTGTCGCGGTGGGGAGTAGTTCGTTCACAGCTCGATCACCCGATCGCAGATATCGAGCAGCACGGGGCTGCTGGTCAGAAGAAGAGTCGCGTGAGCACCGCGTACCTCGGCGATCCCGCGTGCAATTCGCGCTTCGGTGACGGAGTCGACGGCAGTGGTGGGATCGTGCAGCACTAGAACTGGAGCTTCGCTCGCCAGTGCCCTTGCCAGGGCGATGCGCTGACGCTGACCGCCGGAGAGCGAATTTCCCTGCTCGGTGACTCGGGTGGCGAGGCCGAGTGGAAGGACCGAGATCACCTGATCTGCGGCAGCGGCGGCGATTGCGTCGTCACTGCGGCTGCCGATCGGTGCGAGTGCCTCGATGTTGTCACCGACTGTGCCGATGAACAGTGCCGCGTCGTGCGGCGCAGCCAGAACATGGGTCCGGAGCTCGTCGATGTGCAGTTCGTGAATGGCGTTGTCGCCGAGATGAATCGTTCCGCTCGAAGGCTCGATTCGACGAGCCAACGCGTCGACCAACGCATCCGCCCAGGCCGCATTCTCGGTGACGATGCCGATGATCTCGCCGCGTTTGACATCCAGGTCGACTGGTGACGCTCCGGCCAACACGACGTCACTCAGCGTCAGGAACTCCGAGTGGTTCAGAGGTGCAGGATCACTCGCGGGAGTGACAGCCTCGCCGGTCCCGAGAAGCGCTGCGACGCGGTTGGCGGAAGCGCGGGCCCGTGCCAGGCCGGCGCCGAAGTAGATGATGTCGATCAACGGACCTCGAAGGAACTGTGCCAGACCCACCACGGCCACGAATTCACCGACCGAGATGCTCCCGGATGCTGCCATCCGTCCACCGACGTACGCGATGACGGCCAGGAAAGCGCCGGCGATCGCCACGTTCGCGGCGGAGTACATCGCTTGGTATCGCTGTGCGCGAAGGGTTGCTTCCAGCGAAGTCCGGCTGGCTCCCCGATAACGCTGCGCTGCAGCGTCTCCGGCGCCGATTCCGGACAGGATCCGGAGCCCCGACAGGAGGTCTGCGGCCAGTGCACCGGCTTTGGCTCCCTGCCATTGATCGGTTTCGGCTCGGCGTTCGAGCGGTCGGCTGACCACCTGCATGAGGGCGAGCACCGGGGGAGTGCCGAGGATGACGAGGAGGCCGAGCGGTACCGAGATCACGAGTAGCGAGATCGCTGCGGTCAGTACTCCGCAGGCCGCGGCGAGTTTTGTGCTCAGTGTGTGCGTGAATCCGGCCACCGAACCCGCGTCGGATGTTGCGATCGAGTAGACCTCGCCGGGCATGCGCCGCGGTGACATGCCGTGCGGATCGAGGCCTCGGCGCGCGATGTCCATCCGCAAGCGGTGTGCTCCGTGCTCGGTGACGGAATCGGAGATGCGCGCCGCAAAGCGCCAACTGAGCAACAAACCGGTGAAGAGAATTCCGAGAACGAGGATCCACTTTCCCAGTGCTGCCGCATCGCTGGTCGCCACAGCTCGGTCGATGACCGCACCGATCACCACCGGCACCAACGCTTCCGCGACCTGGTGGCCCGTGAAGCCGATGGACGCTGCCGCCAGCTTGGCTCCGCGTCCGTCGGAGGCGATCGCGCGTGTGATTACCTGGCGCGGCGTGATCGCCGGGCTGGTTGGGGGACCGTTTGTATCGGCCGAAAGAAGTGGTGTCGAAGGCACTGGGTCCACGCTAGGGACCGTGGGCGGTAGTCAGAAGTCACACAGGTGCCAATACTTGTCGTGAACAGGCCATACGTCTGGCGGTGGCCGAATCGCGATAGTAGTTGGCCCCGTTGCGGCGGGGAAGGCATCGACTCATCGACAACACTGCAATAAATTAAGGTCTACCTTACTTAGCGCGGGTTAACTATGTCCGGAAGTCGGATTGATCCTCGTGTTCGGGTCCGGTTCATGTTCCATCGATGTTGGAGATTGTTGTGAGTCTTGTGTTCGGCGAGGTACTTCACAAGGAGTACGTGACCCCGGGAATGGTTCGTATCGTGTTCGGTGGGGAGGAGCTGACCGCGTTCGAAACCACCGGCACCGGCGACGAATACCTGCGTCTGCACTTCCCGGTCCCGGCCACGGGCAAGTTCGTTCTGCCGGCCGAAGATCCGGACGCTCCGCGCGGTTGGCGGTACCCGGAGGGCGAGGAACCGTCCCCGTGCCAGCCGTACACCGTGCGACGGTTCGATACCGAAGCCAGCCGCATGACGATCGACTTCGTCGTTCACGAGGGCGGCATCGCCAGCGACTGGGCACAGAAGGCCGAGATCGGCGACAAGTTGGCGATCGGCGAATCTCGCGGGCTCTACGAGCCGCCGGCCGACGCACGCTGGCAGGTATTCGTCGCCGACGCGACTGGACTCCCCGCACTCGGGCGCCTGATCGAACAATTGCCCGCCGGCATCTCGGCAAAGGCAATCGTCGAGGTGGTGGACGAGTCTCACAAGCAGCAGATCACCTCCGCGGCCGACGTCGAGTTCATCTGGCTTGTCGGCAGCGGCAACGGTATTGCACCGTCGAAACTCCCGGACGCGGTCCGTGCGATGAACCTCCCCACCGATCTCGGATACGTGTGGGTGGCCGGCGAAAGCACGATGCTCCGTGACATCCGCAAGTACCTTCGCCACGAACTGAAGTTGCCGGGTGAGCAGTACAAGGTCATCGGTTACTGGACCTACAAGGCCGAGGTGTGGAACGCGAAGTACGAGGCCCTCGACGAAAGTGTCCGTGCGGCACTCGATGCGGCCTGGGAATCGGACCGCGACGAGGAAGAGATCCGCGACGAGGTCGAGAAGACTCTAGAGAGCGCCGGCTTGTGACCGTTGGATTCGACAAGAGCGCTGTCGACAAGAGTGCTGGCGACAAAAGTGCTGTAGACAAAAGTGCAGTCGACAAGAGCGCCGTCGACAAACACACCGAAGAGCTGATCGACGAGTCGCTGCAAGAGAAGCAGAAGCAACCCGACGGGCTGGTATCGACCAACTCTCGTCGTATGGCAGGTCTTCTGGTGTGCCTGGTAGTGCTCGCCGCCGTGCTCCTTCTGAGCATCGCGGTGGGTTCGAAGACCATTCCGTTCGGCACCGTGATCGACGCTTTGGTGAACTACGACGACTCCAATGATCACGTGATCATCCGCGACCTGCGGCTACCGCGAACTCTGCTCGGTCTGATAGTCGGTATGGCGCTCGGTGTGGCGGGCGGCCTCATCCAGGCGATGACGCGAAATCCCTTGGCTGATCCCGGAATTCTCGGTGTCAATGCCGGCGCGGGGTTCGCGATGGTTGTTGCCGTCGCGGTCTTCGGATTGACCAGCATCTGGTCTTACATCTGGTTCGCTTTCCTCGGCGCGGTGATAGCCACGGCGATCGTCTACACGTTGGGGTCGATCGGCCGAGGTGGTGCGACGCCCATTCGGCTGACCCTGGCCGGTGTTGCCATCGGCTCGGTGCTCGGCGGCATCTCGTCCGGCATCACCCTGCTCAACCCGACCGCCTTCGACCAGATGCGTCAGTGGAATGCCGGCTCACTCAGCGGACGTTCGTTGGAAATCGTTCTGGCCGTTGCCCCCTTCATTCTCATCGGACTCTTCCTGGCGCTCGCGTTGGCGCGCCAACTCAACGCCGTGGCCTTGGGTGACGATCTGGCACGTTCGCTCGGTGCCAACATCACCCGCACTCGTATCCTCGGTGTCATTGCGGTGACCTTGCTGTGCGGCGCGGCGACCGCTGCGGCCGGCCCGATCGGATTTGTCGGTCTGATGGTTCCCCACGTCGCGCGATGGTTCGTCGGGCCAGATCAGCGATGGATTCTCCCGTACACGTTGGTGTGCTCGCCGATTCTTCTTCTCTTCTCCGACGTCGTCGGCCGAATCGTGCTGCGCCCGGGTGAACTTCAGGTCGGCATCGTCACGGCCTTCGTCGGTGCTCCGGTGCTGATCATGCTGGTGCGTCGAAGCAAGGTGAGCGGTCTGTGAGCATCGATTTCGGGCGCCCCACCACGGTGGTGCGCTCACCCAAAGAAGGCTGGTCCGCGCGGATCGACGTCCGTACGGTCACTGTCTGCCTCATCCTCGTTGCGCTTGCACTGGCGATCGGTGTCATCGCCCTCGGCAGTGGTGATTACCAGGTGCCGATCGGGGACGTCCTCGGCGCCCTGTTCGGCGAAGCTCCCGCGCGTATCCACATGGTCGTCGTGGAATGGCGTCTGCCCCGAGTTCTGTTGGCGCTGATGCTCGGTGCGGCACTGGGCATGAGTGGTGCGATCTTCCAGTCGCTCACCAGGAATCCGCTAGGTAGCCCGGACATCATCGGCTTCAACTCCGGTGCGTACACGGGCGCTCTGGTGGTCATCCTCCTCATCGGTGGCACTTATTACGAGATCGCAGTCGGCGCTCTGGTGGGCGGAATCGCCACCGCAGCAGTCGTTTACCTTCTTGCGTACAAACGTGGCGTGCAGGGATTCCGGCTGATCATCGTCGGTATCGCCATCAGCGCGATGTTGGGCTCGGTCAATACCTGGATGATCCTCAAGGCGAAGCTCGACGACGCCATGGCTGCCGCAGTGTGGGGTGCCGGTTCGTTGAACGGTCTCGGCTGGACTCAGGTGTGGCCGGTGGTTGTCGTGCTGGCCATCCTCATTCCGCTGATCCTGGTGTTGGGCAGGCGGATGCAGATGCTCGAGATGGGCGACGACGCCGCCAAGGCGCTCGGCGTCCGGGCCGAACCGACCCGGCTTTCCCTGGTTGTTCTCGGTGTTGCATTGACAGCCATGGTGACGGCTGCGGCCGGGCCCATCGGGTTCGTTTCGCTGGCGGCTCCGCAGTTGGTCAGACGATTGACCGGTAGTGCCGGAGTGACCCTGCTGCCGTCGGCGGCGATGGGTGGAGCACTGCTGATGATCAGCGACTGGGTGGCGCAGCGAGCTTTTGCACCGACGCAGTTGCCGGTCGGCGTCGTCACCGTCTCCATCGGTGGCATCTATTTCGTTTGGCTTCTCGCGCGAGAGGCACGTAAGCAGTGATCGGTGAAGGAACGAGGAACAGTGTGAACGAGACAAGTGCGGCCGCCGTCGTGCCTGAAAGGACGAATCGGCTTCGCGCCGAGGACGTCACGATCGGTTACGACAAGCGCGTCATCTCGGAGCACCTCGACGTCGAGATCCCCGACGGCGGCTTCACCGTCATCGTCGGTCCCAACGCCTGCGGCAAGTCGACGCTTCTGCGTGCATTGTCGCGGTTGCTCAAGCCGACGACCGGCAAGGTCCTCCTCGACGGCAAGGCGATAACGTCGTACCCGGCCAAGGAAGTTGCGAGGCGACTCGGGCTTCTGCCGCAGACGTCGATCGCTCCGGACGGCATCAAAGTCGCCGATCTGGTTGCGCGCGGACGTTATCCGCACCAGAAGCTGATCCGCCAGTGGTCCCGAGAGGACGAGGCCGCCGTCATCAATGCGATGGAGGCAACCAAGGTCACGGATCTGTCGGCCAGACCGGTCGACGAACTGTCCGGCGGTCAGCGCCAACGCGTCTGGGTCGCTATGGTTCTCGCGCAGCAGACCCCGTTGGTGCTGCTGGACGAACCGACGACCTTCCTCGACATCGCTCATCAGATCGAGCTGTTGGAGCTGTGCCGCGATCTGAACGAGAACGACGGACACACGTTGGTGGCCGTGCTTCACGATCTCAACCACGCGTGCCGCTACGGAACTCACATCATTGCGATGAAGGACGGCGCGGTGGTCGCCGAAGGCCCGCCCGCGGAGATCATCACCGAAGAACTGGTGCAGGAGGTGTTCGGCATGGCATGCCGCATCATCGACGATCCGGTTTCCCACACACCGCTGGTCATTCCGCTGGGACGCGAGCGTCAGCGAAACAACGAAGGAGCAAACGTATGACACTCGTCCTGGATACGCAGGTTACCGACACGGAGTGGGCTCAGATCGTCGACCGCATTTCACGACGCCGATTCTTCGGTGGCGCTGCCGGTGTGGCTGCAGCACTGGCGCTGAGCGCCTGCGGAAGCTCCGATGGCGAATCCGACTCGGCCAGTGACACTCTCCCGTACACGTGGGCCGAGTTCAGTGGCGACGTTCCACGCGACCCCAAGCGTGTGGTGGTGCTCGACGGCCGGGTCGACCTCGAATTCGCGATGATGATGGACTACCCGATCGTCGGTTCGGGCAACTTCTGGTTCCCCGACGCCAAGGCGGGATTCCAGTTTCCCGGCCGCACCATCGAGGACGCGAGCTTCGTCAACGTCGCCGGCGACTTCTCCACCAACTTCGAGGCGTTGCTCGCTCTCGAGCCCGATCTGATCGTCATCACTGCGATCGGATACACCAGCGACTGGTACGGCACCGAGCGCTTGTCCTCCATCGCGCCGCTGTTGGTCGTCGGCGACGACGTCGAACCGATCGCCGGACACCCGGTCGACTGGCGAGGTGCGCTGATGGCGCAGGCGAGCCAACTCGACCGGGTTGCGATCGCCGAGGCTTCCATCGCGGAGTACGACGACAAGCTCGCGAGACTGCGTCCGATGTTGCAGGAGAAGCTCGGCGGAAAGAAGATCGTGTTCGGCGTTCAGACGCCGACCGGATTCCTGGTGCACCAGCGGAATCTGCGGATCAGCGTCGCAATCGATGCCGGCCTCGACGTGCTTTTCCGTGACGACGACAATGCAGAGAACTCGTTCGAGTTGTCTTTCGAGCAACTCGACACCTTGGCTCCGGCGGATGTGATCATCGCGCAAGCACGCGATCAGGAAGCACTCGACGCGATCAAGACGCAGCCGACGTGGCAGCGGTTGCCTGCAGTCCAAGCGGGCAACGTGTTGACCAGCGACGCGCGATATAACCAAGGATTTGCGCTGACCGCGGCCATCTTCCTCGACGTTCTCGAGGAAGCGGCCGGGCGAATCACCGCTGGACAGTAATTCAGGCGACGTTGCGGGCCTGGTCGAGTAGTTGTGCAACCCCCTCGAACCAGGCACCGTAATTGGCGTAGGTGTTGGGACGCTTGTCGTCGAAGTCGATCACCTGGTTCGCGGTCACCGCGGGCAGCTTGACGAAAACGGGTGATGCTGCGAACGCTTCCGCCGACTTCGCGAACTGGAAGACGATGTCCGCCGGATAATCTGGGACCTGCTCCCAGCTGAGGTCGGCCCAGCCTTTGTCACCTCCCGGGCCGGTGAACTTCACGCCGAGTTCCTTCAGGTAGCCGAACTGAGCGAGTGCGGTTGTGCCCGCGTACAACTCGGAGCCGTCGCCGTTCAGAGCGAGTACTTCGATGTCGTCAACCTTGCCCGCGGCGGCTCGGATGCGCGCTGCCCCGGATTCGAATGCTTCCTTGCCTTCGCGCGCCGTTGCTGTGTCGGTGTCTCCGCCGAGAGCTTCGGCGAGTGAGGCGTATTCGCTCAACACGTCCGGCGTCGAAGAGCCGGAGAACTTCACACCGACAAACGGTGCAACATCGTTGACGGTCTTGCCCATCGGCTCGTCCCACCAAGTCCATCGGGTCGGGTCGTCGCTGTTTCCGTACCCGATGACCAGGTCTGGGTCCAGCGCCGCAAGAGCTTCCGCGCTGAGTTCACCTTCACGACCGACGACGGTCATCGTCGACTCGTCAGCGTGATCGGTGACGTCGGGATTGCCGACGCCGTAACCGAAGATGCCGACCGGCCGAATGCCGTAGTCCCACAGCGCAGCAGCGGAGTACGCGTCGACGACGATCCGCTCCGGGGCGTGATCGAGGGTGATCGTGTTTCCGTATCCCGTTGTGTAGCTCCAGGACTGGTCCGTCGAACTGGCCTCGGTAGAAGTTGATGCGTCGCTGCTGCCGCAGCCGGTGAGTAGGAGTGCGGCAACGACGGGTAGTGCGGCGAAGCCTGCGAGCCTGCGAGTGATTTTCATGAGAACCTTCCGAACATGGCGAAATAAGCTAGGTAAGCCTAACCTGACATGTTGTTCGGGTGTCCTCAGGGTCAGTTGCTGCCCTGCCACATCTGAAGCCATTCGCTCCAGGACGGGGGAGTGGTCGACGGTTGAGGTCTTCCGTGACGAAGTCCGTCGAGCATGAACTCGAGATAGCGCGTGTGTATTTCGGTGGCGCGAACCCCCTCGATCGGCAGGGTCGGTCGTAGATGCACCGTCATGAGCATGACGTCTGCAGAAGTGAAGTCGGGCGGGACTTCGCCAGTATCGATGCAGATGTCGACCATCGATTGCAGCGCGGCCTCCAATTCTTCTGCGGCGCGGGTGACTTCGGTGTGTTCGGGCAACCTGCCGCCGAGGACGGGAATGAGCGGTCCCACCGATTCGGCAAGGTATCGCGAGAAGAACGTCTTCAGTACGGCTTCATCGGTGTCTGCGTTGCTCACGCACTCTCGTGCCAGGGTGGCGAGGTGGTCGATCGCCCAGACGCGTAAGGATTGCGCCAGTTCCTCTTTGCCGCGGTAGCGGCGATAGATGCTGCCGACGCCTACCCCGGCCCGGGTGGCAATCGCCGATACCGGTGCATTCCAACCCTGTTCGGCGAAGATCTCGCGCGCTGCTCGCAGTACGGTGACGTCGTTGTCTGCGGCTTCTCGGGCGCGTCCGGGGAGGCTCGCATTCTCTTTCGCCATTCCCACAGGCTAGCAATGCGTGGTTTACTCAATCGGAACGGAGTGCTCCGTTCCGATTGAAACCATGATTGGAGGAAGGTGTCGATGACAACCTTGGCGGAGGCGCCCACGCGATCCGGGAGTCGGGTGATCGCCGCACTTGCGGGGGCGGTGCTCGTCTACTCGCTCATGCAGACCATGTTGGTGCCGGCGTTGCCGGTGTTGGGTGAGCATTTTGATACGTCCGTGGCGGTGACCGGCTGGATCCTGACGGCGTACCTGTTGGCGGCCGCGGTGATGGCTCCGATCGTCGGGGCGATGGGGGATCGATTCGGCGACAAGCGAGTCCTGGTGATCGTCCTGATCATCTTCGCTCTCGCGACATTTGCCGCGGCGGCCGCCCCGAATATCGGGGTGCTGCTTGTCGTTCGAGCTGTCCAGGGAGTGAGTATGGCGAGCTTCCCGCTCGCAATGGCAGTGCTGCGAAGAACGGTGGCCGGTCCCGAGTTGTCTTCGGGGATAGGTTGGCTCGCTGGGACCTTGGGAATCGGTGCCGGAAGTGCACTGGTGATCGGTGGTGTCATTCTCGAGTACCTCAGCTGGCAGTGGTTGTTCGTGATCACCGGGATCCTGATCGTGCTTGCATTGGTCGCAGTGGTGGCTGTGGTTCCGGGTTCGCATCGCCGGCCGGGTATGCCGACGGACTGGGCCGGTGCCGGCGCTCTGGCGTTCGGGTTGGTGAGCCTGCTCCTGGCGATCACCAAAGCCTCCGAGTGGGGAGTTCTGTCGCTCGGATTCTGGGGTCTGGTGGTTGTCGCGTTCGTCTCGTTCGCAACTCTGATTGCCGTCGATTCCCGCCACGACGCTCCGATCGTCGACATGCGAGTTTTTCGGGACAGGCCGATGATGATCACCAGCGCACTGACCCTGGTGTTCGGGTTCGTGCCCTACATCTTCTACCTCTGCCTGCCGCGGATCCTCCAGGCGCCGGAAACCTCTACGTATGGAAGTGGATTCACCGTTGTGCAGACCGGGTTGGCCCTCTTGCCCGCCGCTGTCCTCGTCTTCCTCGGTGGCCGTCTGACGCCGGCTCTCGCGCGGCGATACGGGCCGCGAGTGCCGGCAGTCCTAGCGCTGGCACTCATGGCGACGGGCGCGGTCGGACTCGCGATCTGGCCGAGCTCGGTGGTTGCGATCGTGCTGTTCTTCTCCCTCGTCGGATTGGGGAACGGCGTGGGGTTCGCGGTCTGTGCTCTGCTGGTTGCTTCGATCGTCCCGCCATCGGAAATGGCAGCGGCCAGCGGTGTCAACAGTGTGATCAGAACCGTCGGTTCGGCGGTGGGTGCTCCGGTGACCACAGCGGTCCTGGCGATCGGAGTTTCCGGCGACTCGTTCGCGGTGGCGTTCATGATGGGCGCCGTCATCAGTGTTGTTGCATGTCTGCCGGCGATTGCACTTCCCGTGACGAGGGCTGCACAAACGGCTTGAGTTATTGTAGGCTCCCCTAATGGAGACAGCATGTAACTAAGGCAGGGAGAGATGATGCGGCAGTGGGGCCTACAAGCAGCGGCACTCGCAGCGACGGCAACGGTCCTTGTCGGTTGCTCGTCGGGCAGTGATGACGCGGATGCATCGGAAGTAGGCGAGTCGTCGGCCGTGCCTGCACCACAGAAATTGCTCGCACTGGACGAATTTGCAGCGCTCAACGCGCTCACGCTCGGGGTCAAGCCCGATACGGTCTTCGCAACCCTGCAATCACAGGCGGCGAAGGAGATCTTGCAGAGCGAGGGTATCGAGGTGATCGACAAACCGACGTTCTTCCAGTCACCCGACGTGGAACAGATTGCGGCCGTCGATCCGGACAGGATCCTTCTCAGTGACGTCGGCTCGTTGACCTCGATCACCGCGCAGGCCAATGAGATTGCGCCGACGACGGTGCTCGCCTATGCGGCGCCGTGGCGCGAGGTTCTCGATACTGCTGCCATTGCACTGGGCCGTGAGTCCGAAGCTCGGCAGATCGTCTCGAGGCTCGAGGAGAAATTCGCTGAGGTGTCCAGAAGGGTCGAGGAGCAGCCACAAACCTTGTCCGTGTTGGTCGGATATTCGGGCGGCATCTACACCGTCATCCCACAGTCGCCGATGTCCTCGATCATCGGAGAAGCAGGGTTCGGGCGCCCGCAAGCCGAACTCGAAGCGAAGGTCGGCCCCAACACGGGGGTTGCCACGTCCTCCGTTTCGGGCGAGGCGGTCGGGCAACACGCAGCGGACGCGATGATCGTGACGTCGGGAAACATCTACGACGGCGCCCTTGTTCACGCAAATCCGCTGTTCAACGAGGTTGCCGCCGTGCAGGCCGGACGCACCGCTGACGTGAGCGGTGAACTCTGGTTCGGCAGTTATCCCTTCGCGGTCTACTGGATCCTCGAAGATCTCGAGGCACTTGCCGATCGCACTCTCACCGGCGCGGAACTCCAGGGCCGTATCGCATCCGACGCCGACGCAGTCACCCGATGGAAGGCGTTCTCGAAATGACGACAACACAGGAAAAGTCAGCAGACGTTCCACCCGAGGAGGCAAACGCACCGCATGGATCTGCGGCCGAAGCCTCACTGGCCACGGCCGAAGCGGCGGCGCACAAGAGCGCGCTACGCGAACTCCTTGCGCCAGTTCGCACACGGACCACCATCGCGATGGTGATGCAGGTGATTGCCGCGGTTGCTGCCATCGTCCCGTACGTGGCCATCGCCGAACTGGGCAAGACGCTGATCGTGGGCGGCGACATCGACTCGTCCCGCGTCTGGACGATCGTGTGGGTGGTCGTCTTCGGCCTGGGTGTGCGTGCGTTCTTCGGTGGCGGTGCGTTGATCGTGACGCACTTCGCCGATGTGAATCTCCAAGCTGTGCTTCGACGCCGAATCGCAGCGACACTCGGGCGGCTTCCTCTGGGCTGGTTCACCTCCCACTCGTCCGGAACCGTGCGCAAAGCTGCGCAGAACGACATCTCCGATCTCCACTACCTGGTTGCGCACAGCGCCGTCGAGACCACCGGAGCCATCGCGGTGCCGCTCGTCGGACTCGGCTACGTGATTTCGATCGACTGGCGTCTTGGATTGGTCGCGATTGCCACGCTCCCGATCTACATGATCGCCTATGCGACGATGACCAAGGACATGGCGGTCAAGATGAGCCGGATGAATGAGGGTATCGCGGCCATCAGCAATACGATCGTCGAGTTCGTCACCGGCATCGCAGTGGTCAAGACTTTCGGTCAGGACAAGCAGTCACATTCTCGATACCGTGATGCCGCCAAGGCTTTTGCCGTTTCGTACGAGGGTTGGGTTCGCCCGATGCTTCGGACCGAGGCGCTGGCCTCGATTGCCTTGAGCGCGCCGGTAGTGCTGGTGGTGAACCTTGGTCTTGGTTCGTGGTTCGTCCACTCCGGGTGGGTGTCACCCATCGACGTCCTGACCAGTTCTCTTGTCGCGATGGTGATTCCGGTATCGGTGACGACCATCGGTTTCGGCATGCAGGCCCGCCGTGAGGCTGCCGCCGCTGCGGCGCGGCTGATCGCGCTGTTCGCAACCGACGCACTGCCGGAAACCGATCATCCGAAAAAGCCCGCGGGGAACGAAGTTCGATTTTCCGGAGTTTCTTTCGCCTACGACGACGGGGCCGACGTTCTGTCCGACATCGATCTGACGCTGCCGGAGGGTACGGTGACGGCGTTGGTCGGACCTTCGGGTTCGGGTAAGTCGACACTGGCGACGCTCGTTCCCCGATTCCATGACGTGCGTACCGGATCCGTGGCCATCGGCGGTGTCGACGTCCGGGACGTCGCCACCGACGAGCTGTACCGCCACGTCGGATTCGTTCTGCAGGACGTGCAGCTGGTCGAAGCAACTGTTCTCGACAACATTCGGCTTGCCCGCCCTCAGGCGTCGCAGGCCGAGGTGAAGGCTGCTGCCGCAGCCGCGCAGATCGACACCCGAATCGAAGCCCTCCCGAGAGGGTACGACTCTGTGGTCGGGGTCGATGCCAGGTTCTCGGGCGGTGAGGCGCAACGAGTCTCGATCGCGCGGGCGATTCTCGCGGACACTCCCGTTCTCGTGCTCGACGAGGCGACCGCGTTTGCGGACCCGGAGTCCGAAGCCGATATCCAGGAAGCATTGTCGCGTTTGACGGTGGGGCGCACGGTGCTGGTGATCGCGCACCGGTTGGCTTCGATCGTGAGTGCCGATCAGATCGTGGTCCTCGACGCCGGGCGGATCGTGGAGAAGGGCACGCACGATCAGCTGGTGGCGAATGGTTCGACGTATGCCCGGATGTGGGCGAGTCACAGTCGGGCCGACTCGATTGAACACAGTCGGGCCGACTCGATTGAACACAGTCGGGCCGACAGCATCGCAGGTACGTCTGACGCAGCAGGAAAGGCCAACTCATGATTCGCGACCTCTTCCGGATCCTCGGCCCGCAGAATCAGGGTCGCTATCGAGAGTTCCTGGTGTGGGCTGTGTTGTACGGCGTGATGCAGGGTTTGGCAGTGGCATTGCTGGTGCCGACCGTGCGGGCACTGTTCGAGCAGGACTGGGGAAGCTTCGTTCGGTGGCTCGCCGCGATGGCTGTGTGCGCGGTGATCAGTTCGATTGCGCATTACCTGCAGGCCATCAAGGGATTCGAGTCGGCGCTCACCCTGCTGCGGACGATGCATCTGCGCCTCGGTGATCACCTCGTCACGCTCCCGCTCGGTTGGTTCGGTGCCGGCCGACTCGGCCAGGTATCGCAGGTCGCCAGCAAGGGCACCATCTCGGTGATGGGGGCGGCCGCGCATCTGATGACACCGATCATCTCCGGAATCGCCAGCCCGGCAACCATTGTCGTGTGCATGCTGTTCTTCGACTGGCGGCTCGGGCTCGCACTGGTGGTCGGCGTCCCGATTCTGTTCGCAGCAGCACGCTTTGCCTCGGCGATGACCGCCAAAGCCGACGATCAGGCCCATGCCGCGGCGGTCGAATCGAACAATCGAGTGCTCGAATACGCGCGTTGCCAACCGGTCCTACGTGCTTTCGGACGCACCCACGGGGTGTACGAACCGCTCGACGACGCGATCGAAGCTCAGCACGCCGCAGGTCGTTCACAACTGTGGTTCGTGGTGATCGGTTCCGTGGTCAACGGGATCGCCCTGCAATTCGTGTTCTCGGCCGTGATCATCCTGGGCGCGTTCCTCGCGCTCGGCGGCGACATCGATCCGGTCACCTTGATCGCGCTACTGGGGCTCACCGCACGGTTCATCCAACCGCTGGGTGAGATCGGCGAGTTCGGCGGCGCAATCAGAATGGCACGCAACGAAATCCGCCGAATGTCCGAGATCCTCGAAGTTGAACCACTGGTCGAACCCGAAACCAGCGGGTCGGCGACGGGGGAGACGGCCGTGCAGTTCGACGCCGTCGACTTCGGTTACACCGACGGCGGGCAGGTTCTGCGGAACATCTCCTTCGACGTGCCGCGGAAGTCGCTGACGGCGTTGGTCGGTCCGTCAGGGTCGGGCAAAACCACCGTCACCCGGCTGATCTCGCGCTTCTACGACGTCGACTCCGGGGTGGTGCGTGTCGGCGGCGTCGACGTGCGTGACCTCACGAGTGCCGATCTGATGTCGCAGTTGTCCTTGGTCTTCCAGGACGTGTATCTCTTCGACGACACGTTGATCGCGAACATCCGCCTCGGCCGCCCCGAAGCCACGGACGAGGAAGTCTTCGACGTCGCTCGGATCGCCGGCGTCGCGGAAATCGTCGAGCGACTTCCGCGGGGTTGGGACACCCGCGTCGGTGAGGGTGGGACGGCGCTGTCCGGTGGAGAGCGGCAGCGAGTCTCCATTGCGCGTGCACTCCTCAAACGTGCACCCATCGTGCTGCTCGACGAGGCGACGGCCGCGCTCGATCCCGAGAACGAGGCACACGTTCAGCGTGCGATGCAGGAACTCGCCAGCGAAAGCACACTGCTCGTGATCGCTCACAAACTGTCGACCGTCGTGGCCGCAGACCAGATCATCGTGCTCGGTGACGACGGATCAATCGTCGAAGTGGGAACTCACGAAGTTCTGCTTGCCGCCGGTGGGAACTACGCCGCGTTCTGGAATCAGCGCCACCGTGCGTCGGGATGGCGGTTGGTAGCAGGCTGAGCAGGTGGCAGGCTGAGCAGAATGCAGACCGGAAAGAAGACAGGGCGGCCGCCGACGTTGTCGAGAGTGGACATCGTCGAGGCCGCCCTGGCTGGTGATCTGAGTGAATTGACCATGCCGAGTGTGGCAAAGCGTCTGGGCGTCAGTCATTCTGCGCTTTATCGATACTTCGCCGACCGTGAAGCGCTGCTGCGGGCCTGCTCGGATCACGTTGTGCGTCAGACTGTGTGGCCGGACACGGATCGTCCGTGGCGTGAATTTCTGAAGGACCTCTGCGACGTTCTGTGGTCCTCGTTCGAACGCTATCCCGGTCTCGCCCAGGTAGGTCTCGCTGTTCCGGGCACGCCGCCGGCGATAATCGAGATCGTGGAGAAACTGGTCGGTTCGTTGACTGCGCAAGGCTTCACACCACACGACGCGGTACTGGCGGTGGACTTCATCTCCGAGGTGACGATGACTCAGTTCGCGATGATGGCGGCACTGGACAAGACCGTCAGTTCCGCGGATTCGCGTTCTGCACGCCAGGCGTATCAGGAGAGTTGGAATGCGTCGGAGTCGTTGATCGAGGGGATCGGCGACGAATCGACGTGGCACGGACGCGGTTGGTTGGACGAGAAGATCACGATCATGCTCGACGGCCTGGAAAAGCGTGTTATCGGCTGACATTTCTACTAGCTTTGAGAGTAATGCCCGTTTATGCGTGATACAGGCTAATGTGCACACATAGGACGGGTGGTTGCTGCACCGGGAGGCGGGGATCATGGATCTCGAAGCGATTGTTCTCATCCAAAGACTCAAGTACCGATACGCACGCGCCTTGGACACGAAATCGTGGGTCGAATTCGCCGACACTCTGACCGTCGACGCCACCGCGATCTACGGAGAACAACTCAGTTTCGATTCCCGAGATTCATTCGTCTCCTTCCTCGAGAACACCCTCGGCTCGCACATCATCACCGAACATCAATGTGGGCAACCCGAGATCGACGTCGACGGAGACACCGCAACCGGGATCTGGTGCCTTGCGGACACGGTGGTCATCCCCGAGGACGGCATGCTGCTTCGTGGATCGGCTTTCTATCACGACAGATACACCCGCTGCAGCGACGGTGAATGGCGAATCTCCCACACGAGCTACGAGCGCACCTGGGAATCGGTGGTGGCGCTCGCCGACATGCCGAGTTTTCGATTGACGTCCAACAAGTGGGCACTGCTGCAGCAACCCTCGTTCGGTGACTCGATCGTTCGCAACGTCTCCTGAGGCCGCCCGCGATTAGAGTCGGCTCATGGTTGACGCAGATTTCTCGCTGCCGGACGTCCGGGCATGGATTCGCGGTATTCCCGCACTGACCGGAACTCCGCCGCCCGCGCCTGAACGTTTTCCGGAGAACCCAGGAGAGTTGTTCCTCGACTGGCTCCGTGCGGCCGTGGCCTTCGGTGTCGTCGAGCCGCACGTGTGTGCGCTCTCGACCGTGGACGGCGACGGCATGCCCGATTCCCGCTTCCTCATCCTCAAGGACGTGACTGAGCGTGGGTTCTGGTTCTCCAGTTCGGCTGCATCGCCGAAAGGTGTTGAGCTGAAAGAAAATCCGCGGGCATCGTTGGCGTTCTACTGGCGTGAGACGGGCCAGCAGGTCCGGATTCGCGGATTGGTACGCGAGGGTGACGACGCACTTCGGCGCCGAGACTTCGTCGAACGCTCCGTCACGGCGAGAGCGGTGGCGACGGCAAGTAAGCAGAGTGAAGTGCTCGAAGACTTCGACGCGTACGACATGTCGGTGGCCGCTGCGGAAGCAAGAATCGGCGACGACCCAGGGTTCGTGTCGAAGGACTGGCGTGCGTGGTGCCTCGAGCCGGAGTCTGTCGAGTTCTGGCAGGCAGACTCCGGGCGTCGGCATCAGCGGTGGTTGTACCGGCGTGGCTCGAACCGAGCATGGACACGCGCAGTGCTGTGGCCCTGAATAGCGGGGCCCTGAACAGCTGGGTCGAGCTCAGCTGGCGCTGATTTCCGGCGACACGAGGTTGACGACGATCGACTGTCCACCGAGCTTGGCGTGGATTTCGGGATGTTCGAACCCCGAGGACAACAGGTAGCTGCCGAGCATCGTGAGCAACTCGTCCAGATCCATCGTGGGATCGGAGGAATGCGTGCTCGAGGGTGAGGCCTGATTCGCGATCAGTTCGGTGTGGGTGAGACGCCCGGCCACTCGAACTGCGGCTACGCCCATCGCGTCGCGCCGTACGACGGTACGACTCCGAGTTTCGAGCGTCCTCGATGATTCACGTGTTGAAGCTGGCACTGAAAGGTCCTCTCCGCTGCTGTGTGCGGCCGTGGTCCGGGAGGGGAGCGGAAACGTGAATGCATCCGACTGCTTGGGTGCGGTCGACAGAAAATCAGCTGTGGCGGTGGCGCTGCCGGAACCGTTGCCAGTGGAAACGCTGCTCGCAGAACCATTACCCGCGGAACCATTACTCGCGGAACTACTGGCTCTCGATCCGTTTCCGGAACCGTTGGGACCCGTTATTCCGTGAGAATTCTTGTCTTCCATTGTTTCGCTCCTGATGCCCGTAAACAGACCGCTGGTTTGCTTAATCGACGCAAACATACCAGGAGTTCGTTTACGGTCGCACCCCTTGTGGAGTTCGACGTTGAATGCGCAGCCACATCGCGAAACCCCACAGTACGAAGAATGCGTAGACCAGATAGAGGATTGCCGACGGGTAGTACCCGGCCCGGAAAAGAAGGGGAACACCGACGGCGTCGACGCCGATCCAGATGAGCCAGAACTCGGTCCAGCCGCGTGCCATGCCGTACGTCGCGAGGATGGAGCCGGTGAAAATCCAGGCCTCCGCCCACGCCCCGTACGAGCCGAGAAGGTCGAAGATCCAGGCGAAAGCGATTGTGCCGCTTGCCATGACGGCGATCATGGCGAAGCGCTCGCGAGTTGTCGCCCAGTGCGGCAGGACTGCGCGACCGGAGTCGCGTGCCCCACGTCGCCACTGAGTCCATCCGTAGACGCTGACAGTGATGAACAACAACTGACGGCCGGCTTGGCCGTAGAGATTGAGCTCTTGCGGCGTGTGGAAAAGCGCGCCCATGAACACCGTGAACAACAAGGCATTTCCGGCTATACCGACAGGCCACGCCCATACCGAGCGTCGTGCGCCGGCGATCGCGGAGCCTATTCCGAACGCGTTTCCGATGATCTCTCGCCAGAGAATCGTGGCGCTGCCGATGTGCAGTTCGGCGTCGAACAGCGCCTCGATCAGGCTCATCAGTCCGCAGCAGCGACGAGGGGTTCGAGCGTCAGATCCGGAAGTTCCTTCTGGATGTACTGCAGGCGCCACTTGTCGCTGACAAGAGCGAGCAGAACACCGTCGGATCGGGTGAAGACCTCCACACCGCGCTGACGGTTCAGCTCGGCCTCGGACGCGGCGTCGGTACGACGGGCCAATGCATAGCCGAGGGGTTCCATCTTGGCCTCGACGTTGAACTCGGCCTTCATGCGTGCCGCGACAACTTCGAACTGCATCGGGCCGACGGCCGCCATGACGGGGGAGGCGTCGCCGCGGATGTCGTTGCGAAGAATCTGGACGACGCCCTCGGAGTCGAGTTGGTCGACGGCGCGGCGGAACTGCTTGTACTTGCCTGCGCTTTCGGCGCGCAGGATCGAGAAGTGTTCCGGCGCGAACGACGGAATCGGCGGGAACTCCACCTTCTTCTCGGTGTACAGCGTGTGGCCGGGCGCGAGGGCGGTGGCGTTGACGAGGCCGACGACGTCGCCGGGGAACGCGGACTCGACAGTGGAACGTTCGCGGCCGAACACCGTTTGCGCGTACTTGGTCGTGAAGGGCTTGCCGGTTTGTGCGTGCGTGACGACCATGCCGCGCTCGAACACGCCGGAGACGATGCGCATGAATGCCAGACGGTCACGGTGCGCGGTGTCCATACCGGCCTGCACCTTGAAGACGACCGCACTGAACGGATCGGTGACCTCGCGCGGCTTGCCGCTGACGTCTTCGCGGCCTCGCGGCGGCGGCGCCAATTCGACGAGGGTGTCGAGGATCTGGCGGACGCCGAAGTTGAGCATCGCGGACGCGAAGATCACCGGGGACGTCTGACCGGCGAGGAACATCTCCTGATCGTGGTCCTGGCCGGTAGCGGAGAGCAGTTCACTCTCCTCGGCCGCGGTCTCCCACTCGGAGCCTTCCTTGGCGAGTGCGGCGTCGGCGTCCATGACCTCTTCGGGGGCGATCTTCGCGCCGCCGGCGGTACGGGTGAAGCGGACGTACTCGCGAGCCGCGCCGTCTTCGCCGCGTCGCAGCAGTCCGCGGAAGTCGCCGGCGATGCCGACGGGCCAGTACAGGGGAGTAGGTGTGAGGCCGATGCGCTCACTGATCTCGTCCAACAATTCGAGCGGGGTCTGGCCGGGACGGTCCCACTTGTTGATGACCGTGATAACCGGGATGCCGCGGTGACGACACACCTGGAAGAGCTTGAGTGTCTGCGGTTCGAGGCCCTTGGCGGCGTCGATGAGCATGACGGCCGCGTCGACGGCAGTCAGGACGCGGTACGTGTCCTCGGAGAAGTCGGAGTGGCCGGGGGTGTCGACGAGATTGATGACGTTGATCTGATCGTCGGGCGTCTCGGACGAGTGGTAGTTGAACTGCAGTGCGGTGGAACTGACGGAGATGCCGCGGGCCTTCTCCATCTCCATCCAGTCCGAGACTGTCGACTTGCGGCCTGCCTTGCCGTGGACGGCTCCTGCCTCGGAGATCTTCTTCGCGTGCAGTGCCAGCGCTTCGGTGAGCGTCGACTTTCCGGCGTCGGGATGCGAGATGACGGCGAAGGTGCGGCGACGCTCCGCCTCGGCTGACAAACCCTTGGTGGTCGTCGTGACCGCAACCGACCCGCTCTCGGTGGAATCGGGGCCTTCGGTGTCGGACTGGACAGTCGAGTCGGAAGGGACGGTCGAGTCGGACGGGGTAGTCAACGAAGAACCTCTCGAAGTGGGCGTCAGTGCCGGCGACGTGCCGGTGCGCGGACAGGTGGAGAGTGCGGCAGCACAACAGAGAAAGGATACTCGCAGACCACGATGCAATAACCACTGCGGCGTAACACTCGGCGAACGATCGCTGATTATCCAAGTATGTGTGTGTTCGAACACACAGCCATTTGTGTCCTGCGAAGAGTTGCACTGATCGAAGAGTGACACTGACCGAGGAGTTGCGTTGAGCAAGTTCACCGAAGAGATGTATGCGACCGCCGCAGTCACCGACCGCGGCCTGGTGACGGGAGAGCCGGACAACGCTTTCCGTCAGACCTGGGGCGACATCCACCAGGAGGCGCGGCGCATGGCCGGCGGCCTGGCCGAGGTCGGTATCGACCGTGGTGTTGCGATCGGCATTCTTGCTGGACAGCCCGTCGACATCGCGCCTGCCTGCCAGGCGACGTGGATGCGCGGTGCGTCGGTGACGATGCTGCATCAGCCGACCCCCCGAACGGATCTGGGTGTCTGGGCTCAGGACACCGAGACGGTGATCGACATGATCTCGGCAAAAGCCGTGATTCTGGGCGCGCCCTTCGATGCGGCCAAGCCGCTCCTCGAAGAGCGCGGCATCACCGTCGTGACGGTGGACGAGCTTCGTGGCGGAACGTCGATCGATCCCGTGGAGACGGTCGAATCGGATATCGCACTCCAGCAGTTGACGTCCGGTTCCACCGGTTCACCCAAGGCCGTGCAGATCACGCACGAGAACTTCTACACAAATGCCTACGCGATGATCAACCGCATCAAGTTCTCCATCGAAGACGACGTGATGGTGAGCTGGCTTCCGCTGTTCCACGACATGGGCATGGTCGGGTTCTTGACGGTTCCGATGCAGGTGGGCGCCGAGGTCATCAGCATCACGCCGATGGATTTCCTCCGCACCCCGGTGCTGTGGGCGGAACTGATGGGCAAATACGGCGGAACTGTCACGGCCGCACCGAACTTCGCATACTCCCTCTTGGCGCGTCGACTCGCACAGGCAGAGGACGGGGCGGTCGACCTGTCCAGCGTCCGGTACATGTGGAACGGTGCCGAGCCGGTGGATCCCGACACGATGGATGCCCTCGCCGAGGCCGGCGCGCGATTCGGTTTGAACCCGACTGCGCTGGCTCCCGTGTACGGAATGGCGGAAACCACCCTGGCGGTGTCGATTCCGGATCCCGATCAGGGCCAGGTTCTCGACTACGTCGATCCCGATTTCCTCGAGTCGATGTCTCGCGCGGTGCCGTCTAATCGTCCCAATGCGCGCGCCCTTGCGACGCTCGGAAAGATGGTGCCTGACCTCGAGGGACGCATCGTCGACCGTGACGGCCAGGTGCTCCCGGCCCGAGGCGTCGGAATCATCGAGGTTCGCGGCAAGGCAGTCACCCCCGGATATGTCACAGTCGACGGACACAAGCCGGCCCAGGACGCCGACGGTTGGCTCGACACCGGTGACGTCGGTTATTTCACCGAAGAAGGCCTGGTTGTGGTGTGCGGGCGAGTCAAGGACGTCATCATCATGGGCGGCCGGAACGTGTATCCGACCGACATCGAGCGGGCGGCCGGAAGCGTTGCGGGTGTGCGCCCGGGAAATGCAGTCGCCATTCGCCTGGATGCCGGCCAGAAGCGTGAGAGCTTTGCCGTCGCGGTCGAGACCAACGCTTTCGAGGATCCGGAAGAGGTCAAGCGCATCGAGCGCGAAGTGGTCCACGCCGTGGTCGCCGACGTCGGCGTGCGCCCTCGTGCCGTTGCGGTCCTTGGTCCCGGCAGTATCCCGAAGACGTCGTCGGGAAAGCTTCGCCGCGCCAATTCAGCTGCCCTGCTGGGTAACTGATTGTCAGTGCAGACGGTTCTGGGCTGCCTCGAGCCCGAGTTCGAGCAGTAGCTCCACTGCATCCGCAGCTTCTTCGCACACGAGATCGAGTTCTTTTCGCTCCGTGGACGAGAACGGCTTGAGAACGTAGTCCGCCGGGTCCATGCGGCCCGGCGGGCGACCGATCCCGACGCGCGTGCGCAGGTAGTCCTTGGTGGTCAACGAACTCGAAATGGACCGCAGCCCGTTGTGGCCGCCTTCGCCACCACCGAGTTTGAGCCTGACGGTCCCGAAATCGAGATCCAGTTCGTCGTGAACGACGATGATGTTCGCGGCATCGACCGAGAAGAATCGTGCGAGACCGGCGACCGCGCCGCCCGAGAGATTCATGTACGAGCGCGGCTTTCCGAGGATCACGCGTCGGCCGGCGAGGCGACCTTCGACGATCTCGGCGCCACTCTTCTTGTGTACGTTGAACTTTCCGCCCATGCGTCCGGCAAGGGTGCCCGCGACCATGAAACCGACGTTGTGCCGGGTCTTCTCGTACTGCGGGCCGGGGTTACCCAGGCCGATGACGAGGGCGGTATCTGTGCTCAACGGACGCTACTTTCTGGCTTGTTCTTTTTCCTGCTACGCGCGAACGGCGCGTCACTCCGAATCGGAATGACGCGCCGCGCGCAGTGAGTTCTGTAGGAACCGAGAGGATCAGGCCTCTTCTGCAGCCTCGTCGGCGGCGGGAGCTTCTGCGCCCTCTTCGAGGTCAGCCTCGGTCGGTGCAGCAACGACGTTGACGATCAGGGTGTCAGCGTCAGCCTGCAGGACGGAGCCGGTGGGCAGTTCGAGCTGGCTTGCGAGGATCTGGGTGCCGATTTCGAGGCCCTCGACCGAAACCTCGATCTGCTCGGGGATGTGGAGGGCGTCTGCCTCGATGGAGATGGTGGATGCATCCTGCGCGACCATGGTGCCTGCAGCAGCGTCACCGACGACTACGACGTGAACGTCGATGGTGACCTTCTCGCCCTTCTTGATGACGAGGAGGTCAGCGTGCTCGATGTAGCTGCGGATGGGGTGCACGACGACCGACTTGGTCAGTGCAACCTGCTCCGTGCCCTCGATGTCGAGGGTGAGGATGGCGTTGGTGCCCTGCGCGCGGAGGATGCGAGCGAAGTCGCGAGCCGGCACGTTGAGGTGGCGGGGATCTTCGCCGTGGCCGTACAGAACCGTGGGGACCTGGCCGTCGCGACGCGCGCGGCGAGCTGCGCCCTTGCCGAATTCGGTGCGGACGACGGCGACGAGGTTGTTTTCTTCAGACATGATGAAACGGCTCCTACAACTCACGGGGTTCGTGCTCGGTTTACTGACGTGTGGTTTTGCCTGCGAAAAGGGGGACAGGCGCGCACACGGCCAGGAGCGAAACGCTCGAGCTGAGCCGTAGCCGCGTCGATCACGGTAAACCTGCAACGTGTGGAACTGCTGCGATTCACCCTCGCCGAGACAACTTTGGATACGTTACCGGAGTTTGCTCCTCGCCGCTAATCGCAGGTGGCGGCGACCTGGCCGTGTGGGCGTGGTTCGCGTCACATCGGAAGCGGTAGCCTGACGGAGTGACCACCCTGGGGAACGCTCCCGAAGGCAGTCGGCTCGGTGCCGTCGTGCCGGGTACCGATCTGTCGCAGCATGCTCGCCTACTCAGTCGGGTGCACGACGCAGTTCTCTCCGGGCAGGAACCACCGGCGCAGCCGCGGACCGTCGTGGCACGGTCGTGGTCGAGAGTGGCTGCGGGCGGGCTCACGCCGGATCACTGCGGCGCGTCTGCTGTCGCTGATTTCTCCGAGTTGGAGTCGAGGCGTTCGCGTACCGCACTGCGCTCGGTTCTGCCCGAGTTGCGAACCACTCTGACCGAGGTGGCCGAGGACGCGGGCTTCATCGTGGTCGTTGCCGACGCCGACGGTGTCCTGCTCTGGCGCGAGGGGTCGAAGGCGGTCAAGCGGGCGGCCGACGCACTCGGATTCGCCGAAGGTGCGCGATGGTCGGAGCAGTCGGTGGGTACCAATGCGATAGGTACCGCGCTGATCGAAGATTCTGCGGTGCAACTCTTCTCGGCCGAGCACTATGCGCCGACTCACCACAATTGGTCGTGTACCGGTTCACCCGTGCACGATCCGCGGACGGGCGAGATCCTGGGAGTGGTGGATATCAGTGGGTCCGCAGCCTCGGTGCATCCCACGACCGTCGCGCTGGTCCGCACCGCGGTTCGCCTCGCGGAGGCGACGCTGTGGCGCGAGCACGCAGCTCAGCTCGAGCGCCTTCGTTCGCGGGCAGCACCGTTGTTCGCGGCCGGGACCGGTCCGGCATTGGTGGTCGACGAGTTCGGTTGGGTGGCCGGCGCCAGCGGGATAGCCGCGCCCGACCGAGTTGCGGCGCCGAGCGCGGGAAAGCCCGTCATCGTGCCAGGGCTGGGGATGTGTCTACCCGAGCCCCTCGGGGACGGCTGGCTGTTGCGCACCGGCGTCGGCGGGCCGGTGATCGAGCTGGAGCTGTCCCTCGGCGTATCGCCGCAGGTGACGGTGCGTGGTGACGCCAACTGGACGCGAGCGCTCTCCCCGCGGCACGCCCAGATCTTGAGGGCCCTGGCAGCGGTCGGTTCAGCGGGCGTGGATGCCGCAGGCCTGAGCGAAGTGCTCTTCGGTGATCGCGAGCATGTGGTGGCAGTGCGCGCCGAGGTGTCCAGACTGCGGAAACACCTCGGCGCGGTCCTGCAGACTCAGCCGTACCGCTTTGCCGACGGCGTGCGGGTCGTAGTGATCTAGCGCGCCGCGGTGATTCCGGCGCGCCGTCCGAAGAAGCTGCCGTCGCCGAGGCTGGTTCCGCTGGCGTAACCGCCGGCGCACACACCGGAAGTGCACCGGCCCGCCGCGAACAATCCTGGAATCGGCACACCGGAGACGTGCAGGACCTCGGAGTCGACGGTGGTCTTCAACCCGCCGAGCGTGAATCCGCCGGTGCGTCCGCGCAGATCGATTGCCGCGAACGGGCCGACAATCGGCTTCACCCACTCGCCCTTCTTCTCCAGCACCGGGTCCGACCCTTCAGCCGCGTGCCGGTTGTAGAGGTCGACGGTCGATTGCAACGATCCGGCGGGCAACCCCATCTCGGCTTCGAGTTCCTCGACGGTTTCCGCCACCCAGCTCGGCTGCGCCCGCAACTGCGCACTGGACGACTCGGCATTCATGCCTTCCTCGTATGCAGCTTCGTCGATGACGAGGAATGCCTGGTTGTCCTGCTGGAACAGCGTTGCCTGGCCGATGCGGCCGGGGTAGGTGTCCTCGGGGATGTATCGCTGACCGCGGCCGTTGACAAGAATGCCGCGCACCATCAACTGCGGGTCGCAGAAGAACGCGACCTCGGTGGCGTCCATGTGCGCGGTGTCGGCGCCGAGTGCCTGACCGATCTGGATTGCGCGGCCGTCGTGCGCCTCGATGGAGGCCGCCGGGTGGCCGAAGATACGCGGTGCATTCGAGCGCACCATCTCGTTGTTGTACGCGAAGCTGCCCATCGCCAGCACGACGCCCTTGCGTGCGCGAATCGCGACGTCTTTGCCGTAACGCTTGGCGACGACGCCGACAACCCGATCGCCGTCTACCACCAGAGTTTGGACGCGCAGATCGTATTCTGCTCGGACACCGAGCTTTTCGGCCGTCTCGACGAGTGGCTTCATCAGCATGTAGCCACCGCCCTTCTCGCCGGTGTTCTTCTCGGACATCTGCGGAACGTGTCCGCGGGGCGCGGGATCGACGAGGGTGTTGAACGGCGCGGCGTTCTCGCCTCCCGAGTACATCAGGCCGTCGTCGTACGGCGGTTCCCAGCCGGGCTGGCCCCAGAAGGACTCCTTGAACGGAACGCCGGCATCGACGAGCCAGTTGTAGTGATCGACACTGCCCTCGCAATACGCGTCGATCTTTGCGTCGTCGGTTCCGGGGCCGAGCGCTGCCTTCATGAACGTCTTCATGTTCTCGACCGAATCCTCGAACCCACACGCCTTCTGCAGTGGCGTTCCACCGCCCAGATAGATGAATCCACCCGCCAGCGAAGCTGCTCCACCCCAGCCGCCCGTTCGCTCCAGGACGAGAACCTCGGCGCCGGACCGCGCCGCTTCGATCGCAGCGGTGACGCCGGCGATGCCGTATCCCGCGACGACGACGTCGGCCTCGTAGTCCCAGGTGGTGATGTCGGCAGCGGAGATCGGTTTGACGGTGGGGTCGGCCATGCGAAGCGTCCTCTCGGAAGGCGAAACTACTGGTCACCACACAGTTGCAGTTTCGACTTCCGCAGATCAGGCATGGTCCCGGTCAACGGGAGGTTTGCAAACTCCTGACCGCGCCCAGAAATGTGTCCAGGTCGGCTTCGTCGACGAAGTAGTGCGGCGATGCGCGAACCACGGCGTCGAGTCCGCGGGCATCCATGTCGAGGAGTGTGGACCCGCGACCGCTGACGGTGACGGTGATGTTCTGTGCTGCAAGCTGATCCCGAACCAGGTGCTCGGAGATACCGTCGACGGTGAAGGAAACGATGCCGCTCAGTTGGGTTCCTCGATCGCGGACTTCGACCCCGGAAATCGCTGCCAGACCTTCCCTCAATGCGCAGGCTCGGGATTCGATCTGCTCCCACACCGTGTCGGTGCCGATCGAGAGCAGATAGTCGGCGGCGACGCCGAGACCCAGGCGCGCAGCGACACTCGTTTCCCAGAGTTCGAATCGTGTTGCGTCCGGCGCAGGGACGAAGCTGTTCTCGCTGGTCCATTCCGCTCCGTGCAGGTCCATTGCAGCGGGTTCGAGCGCGTCGACGAGTCCGGGGCGGACGTACAGGAATCCGGTTCCGCGTGGCCCGCGGAGCCACTTGCGGCCGGTGGCGCTGAGCGCGTCGACGCCGAGTTCGGTGACGTCGATGGGCAACTGGCCGACGGACTGGCACGCGTCGAGCAGGACGAGAGAGCCGTGGGCTCTGGCCAATTCGACTACCTCACGGACCGGGTTGATCAAGCCGCCGTTGGTGGGGACGTGTACGACGGAGACGAGTCGAACCCGATCGTCGAGCATGTTCTCGAGTGCCTCGAGGTCGATGCATCCGTACTGATCACTCGGAATGACCTCGACGCCGGCGCCGGTGGAACGCGCCCGCCCCAGAGCGGCGATTGCGTTGCTCGCGTATTCGACTCCGCTGATCAGGATTCGATCACCAGGTCCGAGTGGAACGGCAGCGTAGAAGTCGTTCCATGCGCGGGTTGCGCTGTCCGTCAACGCGATATCGGTTGCCTGGGCGCGGATGACCCGGGCGAGTGAATGCGGAACAGCAGCCAGTGCGCCGCTCTGGCGAGCAGCGGCGACGTACCCGCCGACGTCGGCTTCACGTCGCAGGTGCTCGATCATGGTGGTCAGCACCGGCTCGGGCGGGAGCGAGGATCCCGCGCTGTCGAGGAACACCTTGTCGAGGCATCCGGGAGTGTCGCGGCGGATCGTGTCGAGATCGAACATGGCACCTTCCGTTCATGTCGGTGTGGTTCAAACTACCTGTGAACGAAGCTGTCCCGATGGAGCGAAGACTGAGCACGGCCGACGCCGTGGTGATCGGCCTCGGCGCGATGATCGGCGCCGGAGTCTTCGTGGTGTTCGCGCCCGCTGCCGCCGTAGCGGGTACCGGGTTGCTGCTCGGCCTGGCGATCGCAGCGTTCGTCGCCTACTGCAATGCGACGTCGTCGGCGCAGCTTGCGGCCAGATACCCCACTTCAGGTGGGACCTACGTCTACGGACGTGAGCAGCTCGGACCCTGGTGGGGGTTTGCCGCCGGCTGGTCGTTCGTGATCGGGAAGATCGCGAGTTGCGCGGCAATGGCTCTGACCTTCGCGACGTACGTTGCTCCTGCGGCCTGGCGTGTTCCCGCCGCCGTCCTGGTGGTCGTGGCTCTGGTGGCGGTCAACTACCGCGGAGTGACGCGTACGGCGCAGATGGCCAGGGCCATCGTCGCCGTGTCGACGACGGCATTGTGTGTAGCGCTGGTGGTTGCCGTCGTGGGACCTGGTGCAGTGCGTGAGCTCCCGGACCTCGTGTTCGGGTCGTGGTACGGAATTCTGCAATCGGCGGGGCTGCTTTTCTTCGCCTTCGCCGGTTACGCCAGGATCGCGACGCTGGGGGAGGAAGTGCGTGATCCGCGCCGCACGATTCCGCGAGCGATTTTGATCGCGCTCACCGCCGCGGTTGTCCTCTATGCTCTGGTAGCGGTGGTGCTGTTGGTGACGTTGGGGCCTGATCGGCTGGCGAATTCGGCGCGGCCACTGGCCGATGCAGTGGGCGCCGCCGGGTGGAATTGGGCCGTTCCCGTGGTGGTGATCGGTGCTGCGGCGGCGTCGGCGGGGGCGCTGCTGGCTCTGATCGCCGGGGTGAGTCGTACGGCGATGGCAATGGCCCGCGAGAGTGATCTGCCCGTTGCCCTCGCTGCCGTCCATCCACGGTTCGCAGTCCCTCACCATGCCGAACTTGTGGTCGGGGCCGTTGTGATCGCTTTGGTCTCGACAACCGATCTTCGTGGCGTGATCGGCTTTTCGTCGTTCGGAGTGCTGCTCTACTACTTCGTGGCGAACGTGAGCGCGTACAGCCAGCGCGGAGTGGACCGGATGAATCCGAAGTGGCTGCAGGCAGTCGGGGCGGCCGGTTGTGTCGTTCTGGTGGTCACACTTCCGTGGATCGCGGTTGTTTCCGGGGTAGGTGTGGTTCTGGCCGGTTGTGGGTACCGGTGGATACGACTGAAGAAATTCAACGACACGTAACACCACAATGGGTGCATCTCGGACGTAGGCGTTCTATCGTCGGTAACGACCGCGAAGACCGCCCGAAGGGGAAGTCGAATGGTGACAGCAGCGTTGACAGCAGCACAGACCACGCAGGTGGATTCGCGTCCTGCGGCCGAGGCCTACGTCGGTGGTGTGTGCTTCAAACAGGGGCCACCCCGCTTGGTCGGAGCCGAGATCGAGTGGCTGACCAGGCAAGATCCCGGTGGGGAGCGGCCATCCGCCGCGACGCTGGCAAGAGCACTCGGGCGACACGCACCCACCAGTATCGACCCGGATTCACCGGCGGTTCCGCTTCCTCGTGGCAGCCTGGTCACCGTAGAACCCGGCGGACAGATCGAACTCTCGTCCGCTCCGCGCACGTCCGCCCGCGAACTGTGTGACTGTCTCGACGAAGACCGTCGCACTCTCGAATCTCGCCTCGCGTCGTACTCGATCGAAATCAGTTCGGCTGCCGCCGACGTCGCCCGCCCCCCTTCCCGCATTCTCCGGTTGCCGCGTTACTGCGCAATGGAATCCCGCTTCGCCGGGATAGGCCCGTACGGCACCTTGATGATGTGCAATACCGCAGCAGTGCAGGTCAGTGTCGATGCCGGCGGGAGTCCGGAGTCGATCGCCCAGCGTTGGCGGCTCCTCGGGGACATGGGTCCGGCTCTGACCGCGGCGTTTGCGTGTTCTCCACGCTTGCAAGGGGTTCCGAGGGGAGATTGGGCTTCTCAACGCATGCGGACGTGGCTCGAACTCGATTCCTGGCGCACCGCAGCAATCCCGGAAGCGCAGGACTACGCAGCCTGGGCGCTCGACGTTCCGCTCATGTGTGTGCGAAACGAAGGCGATGATTGGACGGCTCCGCGGGGCGCGACTTTCGCGGACTGGATCGCCGGCGCCTTGGATGCCGAGATCGGACGTCGCCCCGTCTGGGCGGACTTGGACTATCACCTGTCCACGCTGTTCCCGCCGGTTCGCGCTGTCGGCCATCTGGAGGTTCGCTACATCGACGCACAACCGGGAGAATTGTGGCGAGTGCCGATAGCAGCGATCGACGCGTTGCTGTCCGGGCCAGCCGTGATGCGCGAGGCGAGTGATGCTGCAGCGTCGACGGCCGGGAGGTGGCGGGATGCGGCAGAGTACGGTTTGGACGACGTCGAACTGCGTTCGGCTGCAACATCTCTGATGTCGCTTGCCGCGTCCTACGCGCCGGAGCCACAGTTTGTCCGTCTTCTCGATGCCGCAGCCGAACGGTGTTGTCGCGCAATTGTGCCCGGTGAGAGCGACACATGACGGGGGAGATCACCAAGGAAGCGGTCGAGGCCGTACTTCTGCGAGCGCGTGAGCGGTCGACGCTGCTCACCGACTGCGTCGACGATACCGAATTGATCGCTCAGCATTCCCCGTTGATGAGTCCGCTGGTGTGGGACCTGGCGCACATCGGCAATCAAGAGGAACTCTGGCTGGTGCGCGATGTCGGTGGCCGCGATCCGGTGCGTAGCGACATAGACGAGCTGTACGACGCTTTCAAGCATTCGAGATCGTCGAGACCGACACTTCCCCTGCTCAACCCGGCCGAGGCGCGCGAATACGTACGTACGGTTCGTGGGAAGGTCTGGGATGTGCTCGAAGCCAGCACGTTCGGGCGCACAGAACTCGACGTGGACGGCTTTGCGTTCGGGATGATCGCGCAGCACGAACAGCAACACGCCGAGACCATGCTCGCGACACACCAATTACGTTCGGGGCCCACGGCACTCGTTGCGACACCCGCTCCGCAAGCTGCCCGCATGCCGGAACTCGACGAGGTCACCATCGCGGCAGGCGCCTTCGTCATGGGGACCGACGACGAGCCGTGGGCACTCGACAACGAGCGCACTGCACACCAGGTCTATCTTACCGATTTCGCAATCGACAGATTCCCGGTCACCAATGGGCAGTTCATCGAATTCATCGAGGACGGCGGCTATTCCCGACCGGAACTGTGGTCCCGTGACGGTTGGCGGCATCGCGTCGACGCGAAACTTCGTGCGCCTCTGTTCTGGGAGCATGACAGTTCGGGTTGGTGGCACGAGACTTTCGGCGTCGAGGCTCCGGTACCACCCGACAAGCCGGTTGTGCACGTGAGCTTCTACGAAGCCGAGGCCTACGCGTGCTGGGCAGGCAAACGGCTTCCCACCGAGGCGGAATGGGAAAAGGCCGCACGGTGGGATCCGGAATCCGGGAGATCACGACGGTTCCCGTGGGGGGACGCGTCCGCAGACGAGAATCTTGCCAATCTCGGTCAGCGCCATCTTGGTCCAGCGGGCGTCGGCTCGTACCCGGCGGGTGCGTCGGCAGCAGGCGTCGAGCAGTTGATCGGCGACGTGTGGGAGTGGACATCCTCGGGTTTCCATCCGTATCCAGGTTTCCGGGCCTTCCCGTACCGGGAGTATTCGGAGGTGTTCTTCGGCGGCGACTACAAAGTGTTGCGAGGGGGATCGTTCGGGACCGACAGCGTTGCCTGCCGGGGGACGTTCCGCAACTGGGACCATCCGATCAGGCGCCAGATCTTCTCGGGCTTTCGCTGCGCCAGAACGATTTCGGGTAGATCCTGACATGTGTCGGCACCTCGGGTATCTCGGGCCGCCACGTTCGGTTCGTGAACTCATCCACGACGGCGAGAACTCGCTGATGCGACAGTCGTGGGCACCTCGCGAGATGCGTGGCGGCGGGACCATCAATGCCGACGGATTCGGCACGGTGTGGTGGAACGACGGAAGGCAGGGGCGGTATCGCAGCATCTCGCCGATCTGGTCGGACCCGACCGTCGACGAGACGTTGTCCCACATCGTTTCCGGATCCGTTCTCGCCGCCGTCCGTTCCGCGACGGAGGGGATGGCCGTCGAGATCGGTGCCTGCGCACCGTTCGTCGACGGAACCTACGCTTTCAGCCACAACGGAGCGGTATCCGGTTGGCCTGGTTCACTTGCCGAATTGGCGGCAGAACTTCCGGCCGTCGAACTGCTGAAGATGCCCGCCCCGACGGATGCTGCCTTGTTGTGGACAGTGCTTCGGCATCGGTTGATCTCGAAGCCCGCGGAGGCCGCCGTGACGAGCCTCGTTCACGATGTGGCTGCGGCGGCACCGGATTCACGACTGAACCTCCTGTTCGGCGACGGGCAGGAACTGTGGGCCACGGCCTGGGGCCACACGTTGTACACGCGGGTCGACGAGTCGCGGGCCCTGATCGTCTCCGAACCGTTCGATCGATCGCCGGACTGGGAGCAGGTGCCGGACCGGCACATCGTCTGCGCGCGTCCCGGCCACTTGATCATCACCCCGATACCGATGGGAGAACAATGAAAACCCCTACGCTCGAGGTTTATCTGACACCGGCCGAATCGGTCGACGCATTGCGAGCCGAGGCCAGGGAGGGTCTGACCGCTACGCCGAAGTGGCTCTCGCCCAAATGGTTTTACGACGCGCGTGGAAGTGAATTGTTCGAGGAGATCACGGCCTTGCCCGAGTATTACCCCACCCGTACCGAGCGCGGCCTGCTTACTCGGTACGCCGACGAGATCGCTGCGTTGACCGAACCCGAGATCCTGATCGAACTGGGTTCCGGTTCCTCGGAGAAGACTCGGTTGCTGCTCGATGCGATGACCGCGCGCGGAACTCTGCGAACGTATGTACCGCAGGATGTTTCGGTGACGGCACTGGAAGGCGCGGCGCGGCAGGTCGGTGCCGAGTTCCCCGGCATCGATGTGGTCGGGGTGGTCAGTGACTTCACCGGCTCGCTGCATCATCTGCCCGGTGGTGGACGGCGGGCGCTCGCGTTTCTCGGTGGAACTCTCGGCAATCTCGTTCCGGCAGAGCGAGCCGAGTTCCTCTCGGGCATTGCAGCCGTGCTCGATCCCGGTGAGAACCTGATCCTGGGCGTGGGATTGGTGATCGATCCCGCAGTCCTCGTGCCCGCATACGACGACGCTGCCGGTGTGACCGCGCAGTTCAATCTCAATGTTCTCTCGGTCCTGAACAAGCAACTGGGAGCGAACTTTCCCTTGGAGGACTTCCGTCACGTCGCGCTCTGGGATGCCGAGAACGAGTGGATCGAGATGCGGCTGGAAGCACTTCGTGAACTCTCGGTCCGGATCGACGACCTCGATCTGGAGATCACCTTCGCAGCGGGCGAGCAGCTGCGCACCGAGATCTCGGCGAAGTTCACCGAGGACAGGATTGCCGCGGAGCTGGCGTCCGCGGGCTTCGGGGTACGGAAGGTGTGGGCGGATGAGGATCAGCGCTTCGCGCTGTTGTGCGCGCAGCGGGCGTGAGGTGGGCGCACGTCAGAGGATGCTGTCTCCTCCCAAATGTGCCTCAAAAGTTCTGTAGGCGGCAATATTTGAGAAGTGTCGGGAGTAGAGATCTGCTGTGCCGGTCTGGACCTTGTCGGACACCGGGGCAAGATCCACGAGATGCGCGAGTTTTACATAGGACTGGTCATCGCTCGCGCCGACCGGATACTCCTGCTCGCCGGCCTTGCGTTCGAATTTCGACTGCGCCTCAGCGGGGTCGCCAGCCCAGATGAGATAACAGTCCTCCCGGTAGAAGCACCCGTCCCCGTCATTCTTCCCCAACTCGAATATCGCTATGCCGAAGTACGGTTGATCTCGTGTCGGATGCTGAGTCATGCGATTGAACGTAGTGACATCGGAGCGCAAAGGGTATCGGTGAATACCCCGGGATTCCGCAAAACTTGTCGGCGGGTGCCCGTAGAATCGCTCATATGTTCGAATCGAAGACTTCCGCGGACGCGCTGTTTCGGCAGCATGCGGAAATCGCGCGCGCCCACTTCCTCGAGATCGACGCGGTCACTGCGCTGTACCTGGACCGTTGTGAGGAGGATGCCGCGGTTGGAGTCAATGAGGCTTTTCAGGGTCGATTCGCGCACGTGGAGATCGCGTCGATACTGAGCATTACGGAGTACGCCGCGCAGAAAATGATTGCACTGGGATGCGACCTGCGCTGGCGACTTCCGCATGTGGCGGCCGCTTTTGCTTGCGGTGACATAGATCTGGCCAAAGCGACGGCACTGTCCGAAGCTCTCGCCAATGTTTCCGAGCACGTGCTCGATGAGATCGAGCGACTCCTAGTGGACGGTGCCTGCCGCGCAACCGGTAACAAGTTGAAGGCGCGCGCACGAGGTCTCATTGCTCGGCACGACCCTGATGGGGTGCGTGCCAGGCGAGTTCGTGCGGAGGCCGATCGGGACGTTCGGACGTGCGCGTCGCACGACGGTATGTCGACTCTGGACGGAATGCTTCCAGCGGTCGGCGCTCAGACTTTGGCCACCAGACTCCGTGCGATGTCGATGCAGGTGTGTGGTTTCGATCCGAGAACTTTCGGGCAACGTCGTGCCGATGCGCTGATCGCATTGGCGGAAGGAAAGACGTCGTTGGATTGTCAGTGCGACGGCGATTGCACCCGTCGGGATGACTCGAAGACCTCCGCGCTCCCGATTGCGACAATTCTTGTGGGTGTCAATGCTTCCACCCTGCTCGGATTCGACGACCTGCCAGGCTATTTGCAGGGGTACGGCCACATCGATGCTGACCTTGCGCGCGCGATCGCCGCGGACAGTACATGGCAGAGAGTCCTCACCCGCGCACCGTCCGAGGTGCAACGGTGTTCGAATGCCGGGACGGTTGGGCCCGTAATTGACGTGGGTCGGTCGATGCCCTCGCCGGCGGTCTTGCCCGACGTGGCAAGGGGCCATCGCTCGACGCGGGACAATGGTTCTCGGCGCACCGAGTGCACTTACCGGCCATCCGCAGCGTTGGCGAAGATTGTAAGGACGCGAGACGGCACGTGCCGCTTTCCGAATTGTGTTGTGCGTTCTGATAGTTGCGACATCGATCGCACGGTGCCGTTCGATCACGGCAGCCCCGCCCAGGGAGGACCTACTGCGGAGCGGAACTTGGCCTGTCTGTGTCGAAAACATCACCGACTCAAGACGATTGGCGGGTGGTCGGTGAAGCAAATCGGAGGTGGTCATTTGGAGTGGGAAGACCCGTCAGGGCGTCGAGCGGCTACCGCGCCCGTCGGCCCGTTCTGCGAGCCCGAACTGAGTGCCACCGATGCGGCGAGACTGAATTTCGTGGATGAGTCTGCGCTGGAACGACGTTTCGGATTGCGGGACAGGGGAGTGGAAGCGGATCTCGAGTACCTCCTGGACTGGAATGTGCCCGGCTGGCGGAAGACGCGATCTGCCTCGAGGCGGACCGCGTCCACATTGGCGAACGTTTTGCCGGAGATTGCAGACTTCTGAAGGGGTTTCATTGCCCTGTGGCCTGCAGGTATGCCGCGACGGCCCGAAAAATGGTGTTTGTCTGTTTATAGTGAGGCGCAGAACGGTTTCCGACCCGAGGAGAACGCGTGCGTCATCCGAAGTTCGCCGCATTGACCGTGGCCCTGACTGCAGTACTGGTGATGCCGGTAACGCAGAGCGTGGCTCAACCATTCCCCTTCGACCCCGGCAGTTTCGGCAACGGAAGTACAGGGTCGCTGGGCGGTGAAGACCCGGACATCCCCATCGAGAACACTCTCCCGCAGTTGTCGGTCACCACACTCGTCGACGGACTCGATCACCCCTGGGACGTCGCGGTGGCCCCGGACGGTGCAATCCTGACGGGACAACGATCCGGCGGATTCTTCGTTCGCCGAGGCGACAACACGACAGGTCCAGTCGCTGCTGACCTTTCGGATCTCTACGCGCAGTCCGAAACCGGCCTCATGGGCATCGCGCTTGCCCGCGACTTCGCTCAATCGCGCACCTTGTACACCTGCCAGGGGTTCAGCGCTGGGGGAGTCACGGACGTTCGAGTGATCTCGTGGACCGTCGACGCCGGATGGATCGCGCTCACTAGAACCGGAACTGTGTTGCCAGGAATCCCGGTCTCGTCCGGGCGCCACGGGGGTTGCCGAATTCTTGCGGCCCAGGACGGAACGCTGTTCGTCGGGACAGGCGACACCGCGACGCCGAGCGTTCCGCAGGATCCGAATTCGCTGGGCGGCAAGGTCTTGCACATCAACACCGACGGAACTCCGGCGGCGGGAAATCCGAATGCAGGCAGCCCCGTCTACACGCTCGGGCACCGCAACGTCCAAGGTTTGGCCGTGCAACCCGGAACCGGCCGGGTGTACTCGGTTGAGCAGGGCACGAGCGTCGACGACGAAGTCAACCTGCTTACCCCTGGCGGAAACTACGGCTACCGTCCGGATCGTCTTCCCGGAACGTACGACGAATCCGTGCCGATGACCGATCCCGTGCGCGTGCCGGGAGCAATTGGGGCGGTGTGGCGTTCGGGTAGCTCCACGTTGGCTACCGCCAGCGCTGCCTTCACCGGTGGAGCCGCGTGGGGTGCCTGGGACGGTGCACTCGTGATGGGTGGTCTCAAGAGCAAGGAACTGATCTTTCTCCGCCTCAGTGCCGACGGCCGTTCGGTCGACGCTCAGACCTTCGGATTGGTGAACCAGTTCGGGCGCTTGCGCTCGGTGACTCCGACGGCGGACGGCTCGCTCCTGGTGACCACGGACAACGGAACAGGCGACAAGGTGCTGCGGGTGACACCCACGCCCTGATCTTCAGTACCAGGCGATAACCCGGCACGGACCACCGGATCCGCCGGCATGCGTCGGCGCTCCCACCATCACGGTAGCGCCGACGGCTGGAAGTGCGGACAAGTTTGCAAGGGCTTCGACCGCGTACTTTCCTGAGCCCAAAGCGCTTCGGTGAGCCCCGTGGGTCGTGCTTCGGCCTGCGTCGATGCTGAGGGTGTCCGATCCCACGGCGACTATGTCGCGCTCGGACACCAAGAAGTCGATCGCCTCGGGATCGAACCCCGGTGTGTGTTGCACGCCCAGTGCATCTCGATTCGTGAAGGCCCCGCCGGCGCCTGCCCGGGTGTCCCAGCCCGAGTTCATCGCCACCAGGCTGCGGGGAGCGATGGTCCCGTGGAGGGTCTCCCAGTCGAGGACGTCCTGGCGGGTGAGCAGTGTGTCGGGGTCGACGGAGGCTCGGGTGCTGATATCGATGACCGCAATCGGCACGACGAGGTCGGCGACCGGGATCTTCTCGACGGTGATTCCGTCCGCACTGGCGTGTGCGGGCGCGTCGATGTGAGTGCCGGTGTGTTCCTCGAGGCGGAGTTCGTTGAGGTAGAAGTTTCCGCCGAAACCAGCGGACCCGAGCGAGCCCAGAGACCCGCCGGCGTCGGCGATCTTCGCCAGGTTCCTCATCTCGAACGATCGCGCGCCCGGCCACATCGGGAATTCGGGCGTCAGCACGTGCGTCAGATCGACGATGGTCTGACCCGCCGGCGCTGCCGACGCAGTGGGCTGCACCGCGCCGGCCACGACGGTTGCGCCTAGCGCCGTAGTGCCAAGTGCCGCGAACATCGATCGTCGGCTGACCTTCCTGCCTTCTCGTTCGATCGATTCGTAGACCTCCGACAACGCCTTCGGTGAGCACATCAGAAACTCCAGATCACTGGGATCAACACTGTGGCAACTACCAGGAACCACAACAACATCGGGAGCCCGAGCTTCCAGTAGTCGCCGAACTTGTACCCGCCAGGGCCCATCACCATCATGTTCGCGGGAGTGGCCACGGGCGTCAGGAAGGAGGCCGCGGCAGCGACGGTGACCGTCATCAGAAGAGGCAGCACCGAGATGTCGAGTTCGATGGCGACCGAGATGGCGATCGGCGTGATGATCAGCGCGGTCGCGGTGTTGCTGATCAGCTGACCCAGAGTCGCCGTCACGACGAAAAGTCCGGCGACAACGACATAGGGGCTTGCACCGCCGACGACGTCGACGAAGGCATGAGCGAGTTTTTCGGCTGCACCGGTCTGCTGGATCGCGGTCGAGAGCGGGATCATTCCGCCGACGAGAATCAACGTGGTCCACGAGATGGACCGATGCGCCTGCTCCACGCTGATGACTCGTAGCAGCACCATCGCACACGCAGCGAGGAGTCCGGCTATCGCCGACGGCACCAGTCCGAAGGTCAGCAACACGACCATCGCCGCGACGACGACGAGGGCGATGACCGCGCGGGTTCCCAACGGGGCTGCCTGCTTACGGATCTGGGCAGGCGCGTCGACCACGAGGACGTTCGGATCGACCGCGGTGTGGGTGTCGAGATCGTCCCAGCTTCCTTGCAGGAGAAGCGTGTCACCGGCCGCCAACTTGACGCCCTTGGGGCCGCAGTCCTCACCGGCGCGCTGGACTGCGAGTATCACCAGATCTCCACTGTCGGTCACCATGCCAGGAAAAGCCCTGTCGCCGATCATTTCCGAGCGTGGCGGGATGATCACTTCGACCACGCCGTCGTGCTTGGTGATCAAGGGCTCTGCGGACGGCGCATCCTTTCCCATGAGCTGATACTGCTTCGCGAGGGTCTTGGCATGCCGGCTCAGGTCAGGCGACATCGACGTCCCCGCACGATGGGGGAGAACGTGAGGACCGAGGAGTACGGCGATCGCAATCGTTCCCAATACGAGCGGCGCACCGACCAAGGTGAAACTGAAGAACCCGAAAGCACCGGCCCCGGATTCCTCGGCGGCTTCGGAAACGATGATGTTGACCGGTGTTCCGGTCAAGGTGAGCATCGATCCGGCATGGGCGGCAAATGCCAACGGGAGAAGCAGTTGTGACGTCGATTTGCCGAGACGAACCGCCAAGACGACCACCATCGGTACCAACGCTGCTACGGCCCCGTTGACGCTGATCAATGCGGTCAACGCGGCAACCAGCAACATGATCGCACTCACGAGACGGACTCGGGATTCGCCGACTTTCGCCAGCAGTTTCTCGCCCGCCCACGTGGTGACACCGGTGGCGTCGAGGGCTTCGCTGACGACAAAAAGCGCGGCGATGAACACCACCGTGGGATCGCCGAATCCGGCGAGCGCCTGCTCCATCGTGATCACACCGGTGGCGTACAGCGCCAGGGCAGTGCCGATCGCGATGATGCCGACCGGGATTCGGCCGATCACGAACAGCGCCACGACCAGTGCAAGCACGACAAAAGTGATGGTGATGTCATTCACGATTCGTAAAGGTACCTGCTCAGACAGAACGGCCCCGTCTCGCAAGCGAGACGGGGCCGTGGGATGGACGCGAGGAGAATTAGTTGGAGGCGGCGATGCGGGCCTTCTCGAGAGCGGCCAGCGTGCGAAGAACAGTGGCCTTCTGCTTGTTCAGATCGCTCAGTCGTGCGCGAGCCGGCAACCCTTGTGCGAGTTCGGCGACCTTGATCTGCTCGTCGATCGAACCGAGCTGATCAAGAAGCCCCAGAACGCGCGTCTGGAGCGTGTCGATGTCCACGGTGTCTGTCTTGACCGGAGCGGCAACGCGCGTCGCTGTGCCCGTGCTGGAGGGGCGAGAAGCCCGCACGGGTGACGTGTCGGCGACAACCGTTGCGGCGCGGGGCCGAATTGCCTTGCGAACAGCGGCCGCATCGGGAAGGACGTCCATGCGGATCTCGTTCAGGACTCGGCGTGCCTCGCGTGCGTTGACGCGGTACTCGCGCTCTTCGTCGTCGTCGGACTGCAGCGTGCCGCCGAGCGGGCGCAGACCGTACATCCCGAGGAAGCGCTTGGCGTCGTCGATGATGCCTTCGTTTTCACGGCATTTTCCACAGCGAGGTTCGTTGCGGAACATGTCCACGGAGTTGTCGTCTCCGCACCAGACACAAGATCCTGGGCGCCACCGCCGGATCGTCGGAACTGATGAATTCAGGGAATGAGATTCGGGCCGGGATTCCAGGGTTTGCGCGTCGATCACGACGAGCCACACTAGGCGAAGATTGCGGCGCGGTGAACACCACCCCAACATCGACCTGGGTTTCTCGACGCGGGCGTGATCAAGATCATGCTGTTCACCGCATTTGCTGGTATTCGTGTGTCGCACAGGTGGTTTCATGATGACCGGGTGGTCTGTTTTCGTGGGTTCGCGAAGACGACTACGGGCGCGTACCGGTGACCGTGAAGTCACAGGTACGCGCCCGTAGTGCAGCGGAAGACTAGGCGCTGCCGTTGAACAGCGAAGTCACAGAACCGTTCTCGAAAACTTCCTTGATGGTGCGAGCCAGCAGCGGTGCGATGGACAGCACCGTCAGCGTCGGGAACTTCTTCGACTCGTCGATCGGAAGTGTATTGGTGACAACAACTTCCTTCGCGCCACACGTCGACAAACGCTCGGCCGCAGGGTCGGAGAGGACGCCGTGGGTTGCGGCGATGACGACGTCACCCGCACCGGCCTCCTTGAGCACCTTGACCGCGCCGGCGATGGTTCCGCCGGTGTCGATCATGTCGTCGATCAGGATGCAGGTGCGACCTTCGACCTCACCCACGACGCGGTTGGACTTGACCTGGTTGGGCACCAACGGATCGCGCGTCTTGTGAATGAACGCCAGCGGTGCTCCGCCGAGCGAGTCGGCCCACTTCTCGGCGACACGAACGCGGCCCGAGTCGGGGGAGACCACCGTGATGTTCTCGAGGTTGTATCCCGCGCGAATGTGGTTGGCCAACTGGCTGTGTGCGTGCATGTGATCGACGGGACCGTCGAAAAAGCCCTGGATCTGGTCGGTATGCAGGTCGACCGTGATGATGCGATCGGCGCCGGCGGTCTTGAGCAGGTCCGCGATCAGGCGAGCGGAGATCGGCTCGCGTCCGCGGTGCTTCTTGTCCTGGCGGGCGTACGGGTAGAACGGAAGAACGGCAGTGATGCGCTTCGCCGATCCACGCTTGAGCGCGTCGATCATGATGAGCTGCTCCATCACCCACGTGTTCAGCGGCGCCGGATGACTCTGCAGGACAAACGCGTCGGAGCCGCGAACCGACTCTTCGAATCGAACGAAGATCTCACCGTTCGCGAAGTCGCGCGCGGTCTGCGGGGTGACGCGGATGTCGAGTTCCTTCGCCACCTGCTCCGCCAACTCGGGATGTGCGCGACCCGAGAACAACATCAGGTTCTTCTGGTTGTCGATCCAATTCGCAGTCACTGGTTCATGCCATCCTTTTGTACTTGCCGGTCGATCTGGTGGTGATCTGTGCTGTCAGGTTGTGCAGCCGCTGCAGCGGCGTCGGCTGCAGGAGTTCCGGGTCGATTTTTCTGGACCCAACCCTCGATGTTGCGCTGCGCTCCACCCGAGACGGCAAGCGCCCCAGGCGGTACGTCGTTCTTCAAGACCGTGCCCGCACCCGTGTAAGCGCCGTCTCCCACGACGAGAGGGGCGACGAACATGGTGTCGGAGCCTGTTCGGACGTGCGACCCCACCACAGTACGGCTCTTGTTCACCCCGTCGTAATTGACGAAGACGCTCGAAGCTCCGATATTGCTGTGATGGCCGATGGTGGCGTCGCCGACGTAGGTAAGATGCGGAATCTTCGAATGCTCGCCGATGTCGGCGTTCTTGGTTTCCACGTAGGCGCCGATCTTGCCGTGTTCGCCGAGGCGAGTATTCGGCCGGAGGTAGGCGAACGGACCGACGGTTGCGTCCGCGCCGATCACGGAGTCGGTCCCGTGCGAGCGGACGACAGTCGCACGCTCCCCGACGCTGACGTTGTCCAAGGTGGTGTCAGGGCCGATCACGGCGTCTTCGCCCACAGACGTCGTGCCGGTCAACTGAACTCCGGGCAGGAGCGTCACGTCCTGTGCGATTCGCACGCCGCAATCGATCCACGTGCTCGCGGGATCGACGACGGTGACGCCGGCACGCATCCACGTCTCGAGGATCCGACGGTTCATCTCGCGGGCAAGTGTCGAGAGCTGCACGCGGTCGTTGGCGCCCGCGACGAGAACCGAATCCGCGATGTGCTGCGCACGAACACGCTTGCCTGCGCGGCGGGCGATCATGATCACATCGGTGAGATAGAACTCGTGCTGTGCATTGTTGGAGTCGAGAGACGCCAGAGCGTCGCGCAGAGTCTCGAAGTCGAAGGCGTAGACACCTGAATTGACCTCGGTGATCGAGCGCTGCGAATCGGTGGCTTCCTTCTCCTCGACGATGGCGTTGACTTCGCCGTCCGTCGTACGAAGGATCCGTCCGTAGCCGGTGGGGTCGAGCGCCGTCGACGTCAGCACCGTTACTGCAGCCGCGGGAGCGGCAGTGTGCTGAGCGAGGAGGTCTGCGATTGTCTTGCCGTCGAGCAGCGGTACGTCGGCGGCTGTGACGAGTACGGTTCCGGCGAAGTCGGCAGGCAGTCCCTCGAGTCCGCAGCTGACGGCGTGCCCGGTGCCCTTCTGCTCGTCCTGAACGGCGACGGTGACGGGGCGGCCCAGTTCACCCGCGACTGCGCTGACCGCTTCGGTGACACGCTCACGATCGTGACCGACGACGGTCACCAGGTGCGTGGGGTTCAGTGAGGTTGCCGCGTGAAGCGAATGTGCCAGCATGCTGCGTCCGGCGAGAGTGTGGAGGACCTTGGGAGTCTTCGACTTCATTCGTGTACCGGCACCCGCTGCGAGAACGATCACGGCGGTCTGCACTGGTTTGAGCTCCCTCTGTCGATCAAGCTGTCGATCAAGCTGTCGATCACGACATGCATTTCCGCTCGGAAAACCCATGCTGTTCACCGGCTCCGCCGCCAGGACTCGAACCTGAACTATCTGAACCAAAATCAGAGGTGCTGCCATTACACCACGGCGGATTGCCACGCATTGCCGAGCCTTGCGGCCGAACGCGCGAAAGAATAATCGCATGCCGACCCGCCGTAGGTCGAACCGCTCCTCCGATTCGGCCCCCGAAGTCCCGATAGGCTGAGCGTCCACAGCAGTAATTTGTGTGTCGGCGAGAGGAAGACAATGGCGACGGTGTCCGGTTCGGGTGGCGGGGATCCAGTTCCCGAACGAGCGACACGGATCCGGATGACCGGTACCCAACGTCGGCAACAACTGATCGAGATAGGGCGGGCACTGTTCGCCGAACGGGGATACGAGGCGACCTCGATCGAGGAGATCGCTCAGCGAGCGAACGTGTCCAAGCCGGTCGTGTACGAGCACTTCGGCGGCAAGGAGGGGCTCTACGCCGTCGTAGTGGACCGGGAGATGTCGCGGCTTCTCGAAATGATCACGTCTTCGCTCTCACAGAATCGCTCGAGAGTTCGAGTCGAGCGGGTTGCGTTGGCTTTGCTCACTTACGTGGAAGAGCATACTGACGGATTTCGGATCCTCGTGCGTGATTCGTCCGTTGTCGCTCCGAGTGGGACGTATTCGAGCTTGCTCAACGACGCGATCAGTCAGGTGGGCTACCTGCTCGCTGGCGACTTCTCCAGACGCGGTTTCGACCCCGGACTAGCAACGATGTACGCCCAGGCGCTTGTCGGCATGGTGTCCACGACGGCTACGTGGTGGCTCGACGAACGGACTCCGTCCAAAGAAGTTGTCGCCGCTCACCTCGTGAATTTGTGTTGGAATGGCCTCACGAATCTGGAAGCCGACCCACAATTGGAGGGTTAACCAGGCGCGCCTGCCACGCAGAGATGGATCGCGGTCTAAGCTGTGTTCGCTGTATCACGATCGTTTGATGGGCAAATGTCTCATTTGTTTGCAGGGTGGGTTGAATGCCGAACCGTGCCTTCCATTTTGACGCTGTGAACGGGTAAGACCAAGGATTCGTTCGATGTGTGGTGATTGGAGGCCGGATCGATGGTGAGGCAAGAGCGGGCAGAAGCCACCCGTGATTCGGTGCTGCGCGGAGCAGCGGGGGTGTTCTTGCGCCTGGGCTATGCCAATGCCAGCTTGAGCGAGATCATCGCCGAATCACAGGTGACCAAAGGCGCCCTGTACTTCCATTTCGGGTCCAAGGAAGAACTCGCGCGGGCGGTGATCGACGAGGGTTCGGCACGTTTCGACGCGAAATGCGAACTCTGGTTGGACCGTCGCACTCCCGCACTCGAGTCGTTGATCGGTATTTCGTCCGTCATCGTCGACATCGGTGCGCACGACGCCATGGTTCGTGCGACTTTCCGCTTGTTGGTCGAGATCGGGGACTATCGGGGATCCGGGCCGGCAACGCTGGATGTCTGGCTCGACATTTACCGCGAACTTGCCAGCCGTGCGGCCGACGAAGGTGATCTGCGTTCGGACGCGGATTCTGCCGATATCGCGCGCTTCCTGTTGGAAGTGGCGTCCGGAGTTCGGCTGATGGCAGCGGCGACCGGGACTGTTCGTGAGCTTTCGGACTCCATGAAGGCATCGTGGAACCTGATACTTCCGATCGTGGTCCCGGAATCCAAAGTGGAGTATTTCAGACAATTCGCAGCTAGGCGTCTCGCCAGCGATCACTGAAAGCCCTGGATCTCCGCGCAGCTCATTGGTGAATTTGTTGCAAATGTCCTGGTAGGGAGATTGTTCTCTTTGTTCTGCATTCGAAACAAACTGAGAGTATGTTTATAGTGTTGATGGGAATCTGGAGGTCCGATCTTGCCGACAATCTTCGGATTGCGGTATGTTCTACCGGTAGCTGAAGAATTGCTGAGTTTGCAGGTTTGTCAGGGCAGGGTGACGGCGTCGACGCACCGGGCAGCATAGGGGGCTGCCCGGCGTGTACGACCCCAAAAGGGGGAGTCAGAAAATGGGTGACACTGCACCGACGCCGATGCTCGACATCGGTCCGCGGATCGGCTGTGACGTCGTGAACGTCGTGGATGTCACTCGAAGTATCGACCTCTTCGGGCGAAGGTATCTCGATCGGACCTTCACTCCTCATGAATTGCAGACGTGCGCCGGGCCGGCCCGGGATCAACGACTGGCTGCGCGTTTTGCTGCCAAAGAGGCCGTTGTGAAGGTGCTCAGGCCGGGTGACGTTCCCGTTCCGTGGAACTCCATAGAAATCACTCGGGCCGAGTGGGGTGGTTGTGGGGTGACTCTGTCCGGCAATGCCGCGGAACTCGCGTGGGCTCAGGATCTGAACGACTTTCAAGTATCTATCTCGCACGAAGCAGACGTGGCCATCGCAATGGTGATCGCAACACGCTCGGGCGCTCGCATCGAAAAGAAGGACGACATCGCTGATGATTGATCAGGCAATTCGGAAAGTGCTCGTCGAGCACGGTCGGCTAGCAGTCGACGTGAGCACGATCGACGGCGAGGCCGATCTTTACGAGTTGGGTTTGACATCGCACGCGAGCGTGAATGTCATGTTGGCGCTGGAGGACTCGTTCGACATCGAGTTTCCGGACGAGTTGTTGCGGAAGAGCACCTTCGCGAGTGTCAAGGCGATAGAGGGCGCGTTGGCAGAGTTGGGTGCTGCATGAACGCTCCGCAAGCGCAGTGCTCCACCGGGACGGCTCTCGAGCGGGCCGTACGGTTAGCCGACGAAGTTGCAGCGGTGTGGGCCGACGAAGTTGATACAGAGGCGAGGTTTCCGCGTGAAGCCGTCGACGCTATGCGAAGCGAAAGGCTGCTGTCCGTCGCGGTACCGAGGGAACTCGGCGGCGAAGGTCTCTCGCTGCAGGAGGTGTCGCAGATCGCCCGCGTGATCGGAACGCGCTGTGCCGCAAGTGGAATGATTTTTGCGATGCATCAGACGCAGATCTACTCGCTGGTCAAGCATGGCAATACCGAAGCGCTCCGCGAGTTCGTCGAAGAAACTGTCGACAAGCAACTGCTGTTGGCATCGGCGACTACCGAGCTGGGAATCGGTGGCGATGTCAGCCGGAGTTACTGCGCTGTAGAAGATTTGGGCGGCCATCTACTACTGATCAAGAATGCGCCCGTCATTTCGTACGGTGAGCATTCCGACGCGATAGTCGTGACGGCTCGGCGAACACCCGAGAGTCAGCCCAACGATCAGGTTCTCGTGGTGTGCCGTACCCCAGACCTGACGCTCGAACGCACCACCGAGTGGAACACGCTGGGGCTGAGGGGAACTTGCAGTCTCGGTTACATCCTTCGGGCCACCTCGACGCCCGAGATGGTCGCCGACGTACCGTATTCCGATATCTCCACCCACACGATGCTCCCGGTCTCGCACGTCGTGTGGAGTTCGGTGTGGTTGGGAATCGCCGACGCGGCAGTCGAGAAGGCGCGGAAGTACGTGCGTGCCGCCGCCCGCAAGCAGCCCGGAGTCACGTCCCCCGGAGCGCTGCGTCTCGCCGAAGTTGCTGCTTCGGCACAACAATTCGCCGATCTCGTCGACGCTTCTGCGCGTAGGTACGACCGCGCAGTCCGCGCTGAGGAAGGCGCTGCCGATTTCGAGGCGACGGGCGCGGTGGGCTTTTCGCTCGCGATGAACAACCTGAAAGTCACAGCCTCCACTGCGGTGGTGGAAATCGTGGGGCAGACAATGTTGATCTGCGGAATCTCCGGATATCGCGAGGACACCGAATTCTCGCTCGGCCGCCACCTTCGTGATGCGCACGGCGCAGCGGTGATGGTGAACAACGATCGAATCATGGCAGGTTCAGCTCACATGGCTATTGGATACCGGGGAACGCTATGACAACCGAGATTGTGACAACCGAAACCGCGACAACCGAAACCGATTTGGATCGGGCCCGAGCTGCATTTCAACGCGAACTGCTTGTCGAAGGACTTCTCGTAGAGACGGAAGTACCGGGACTGTACGGGCGTTCCGGGGTGTTCGAGGACATCGTCGACGGCATCGATCGAGTGGTGGTTGCAGCGGGGCCAGGCGCAGCTGCGACCCGCCTGCGGTTCCCGCCGGTGTTCCCGCGGAGCAGTTTCGAGCGCACCGACTACATCGCTTCGTTTCCCAACCTCACCGGCGCCATCAACACCTTCGCCGGTTCCAATCGCGATCACGCGCGACTGCTGGCCGATCGCGCCGATGGGCAATCGTGGGATCGCCATCTCGAACCGACCGAGACCATGCTCGTGTCCGCAGCGTGCCATCCCGCCTATGCGCGGTACACCGGAGTTCTCCCCGAAGGTGGGGTATTGCTGGACATCTACGGTTTTTGCTTCCGGCACGAACCGGCGATCGATCCGGCTCGTATGCAAGCGTTTCGGATGCACGAGTTCGTGACGATCGGTGACGCCGCAGCAGCGCGAGCGCATCGAGAGCACTGGATCGAGCGGGGACTCGAGGTGCTCGGCCTACTCGAGCTGGATGCCACCCCAGTGATCGCCAATGATCCTTTCTTCGGGCGCGCCGGAAAGATGCTTGCAGCCAACCAGCGTGAAGAGAATCTCAAGACAGAACTGACAGTTCGGCTCTACGGAGATCTCGACGAGGGCACGGCCATCGTGTCCTCGAACAACCATCTCGACCATTTCGGGGTCAACTTTGACATCCGAACGGCCGAGGGGGAGGTGGCGCACAGCTCGTGCGTCGGGTTCGGGATGGAGCGAATCGCGTTGTCCCTGTTGCGGACTCATGGTCTTGATGTGGCTGCGTGGCCAACTTCCGTTCGTGAACGAATGGGCATCTGATGTCACGTCTCGTCGATATTTCACCTGATCGCTACCGGCCACACGCGTTGCATCAGGACGACCGGGTGTGGGCGCAGACCAACTGCTACACGGATCTGTGGATCGAAGTGTTGCATTCGCTGGGATTGGACCCCGTCCCGGCATTGGCATGTGCCTTCTCGTCGCGGTTCGACGGGACTCAGTGGACGTTCCTCAAGCTCAAGGCGGAGGACATCTACGCGTTGTACGGAATCGAAGTCGCCGAGATGAACGTTTGGCGGGCACCGCTGATCCATGTCGAGGACAACCTCGCGGTCGGGATGCTGTCGACGGTCGAGGTGGACGGATACTGGCTTCCCGACACTCTCGGAACGAGCTATCACGAGGGGCACACCAAGACCACGATCGTGCCCAATCGGATCGATCGCGTTGCCGGCGAACTCGAGTACTTCCACAACAGCGGGTACTACATGTTGCGTGGTGAAGACTTTTCCGGCGTTTTCGATCTCGATCGTTCCTCACTTCCTTCGTTCGTACCCTACGTCGAGCAGATCCGGCTCAATCCGGTTCACGCGACCAATGCCGGAAACATCGCTGAAGTGGCTCGACGGAACGTGGCGGTTCGAGCGGCAGGTAATCCCGTGCGAGAGCTGGGCCGCAGGGTGATCGACGACCTGGAGTGGGTGCAGGGGGCTGGCATGGATGCCTTTCACCTCTGGTCCTTCGGGCTTCTTCGTCAATGCGGTGCCAGCGCGGAGCTGGCGGCGGACGCCAGTGAGTTCCTGGACACTGCAGGTTTCTCCGGGATGGTCGAGGCTGCGCCGGATTTCCGCAAAGTGGCGTCCGGGGCCAAGAGCGTGCAGTTCCAGATGGCGCGTGCCGCCAGGGGCCGCGCGGTCGACCCACGTGAGCAACTCGACGAGATGGCCGTGTCGTGGAAGAGGGCGATGGAAGTCGTTGCCGACACAGTCGGCGTCGACTCGCATCGACACCTGAGGTTGGTCTAGCAGTGACTCGCTCGTCAGCAGACCTGCTGGCCGGCGCGATATGGCGATGCGCTGCAACCGAACCCGGTTCCGTGACCGATCCGGCTGCCCTCGAAACCGTGACCGAGTGGATGACAGCGCCCGTGCCGGGAACAGTCGCCGGCGCGTTGCGTGAGGCGCAATCCGATGCCAGACAGGCAAAGTCTGTTACAGCGTCGTCCGACTGGTGGTTCGTGACTACCGTGGTTACGACCGGTGAGGGGCCGTGGCTGCTCCAGTTCGACGGTGTGACGGCGTTTGCCGACTTCTGGATCGACGGTGTCCTCGTCGCGTCCACCGAATCCATGTTCACGCCTGGGGAAGTGAGCATTCCGGGCGGAGACGGCGTAGGCAAACGTGTCCAGGTGGCTGTTCATTTTCATTCTCTCTCCGCGACTTTGAGATCGAGGCGCCCACGAGGTCGTTGGCGCTCGTCGATGGTCCGCGAACAGGGTCTTCGGTGGATCCGAACCACGATGCTAGGTATGGCTCCCGTATTCAGTGGTGCGCCGGTACCAGTGGGTCCGTGGCGAGGTATCCGGCTGTTGGACAGGGGAGTCGCCACCGTCGTCTCTGCCGTCAAGCAGGCGAGTGTCCACGGCACAACCGGTCGCGTTGCCGTCAGTGCTCGGCTCGCCGGCTTGCCGGTCTCGCTGGAGTACGTCACCGTGCGTGTCGGCGAACACTCGCAACAATTCGCTACGGCTACCGGGCCGGACGGATACCTCGAGGTGTCCGGCATCGTCGAAGTGCCGGACGCGCAGTTGTGGTGGCCGCACACTCATGGCCCCCCGCGTACTTATCCGGTCACGATAGAAACGGACGGAGTCGCCGAGCACCTCGGTTCGGTTGGCTTCAGGACGGTGGAAGTCGACAGATCCGATGGTGGATTCCGTTTGTATGTCAACGGCATCCGGGCGTACTGCCGTGGTTCGGTGTGGGTGCCGACCGACCCGATCTCGCTTCAAGGCGACGGCGACACCACACTTGTATTGGAACGGCTGGCCGAGGCCGGTCTGAACATGATTCGAATTCCGGGAACGATGGTCTACGAGAGCGACCACTTCTGGGACGAATGCGCGCGTCTGGGCATTCTCGTGTGGCAGGACATGATGTTGGCGACGCTTGACCCGCCTGACACCGACGAATTCTTCGAACTTGTTGCCGCCGAGGTCACTGCGTTCCTGCGCAGGGTGCGTGGAAATCCAGCATTGGCAGTCTTCTGCGGGGGCAGCGAGACCGAACAACAGCCCACCATGTTGGGCTTGGTCGATCAACACATTCCGCTTATTCATTCGAGACTGCCGGAGCTGATCTCGACGCTGGCACCTGAACTCGAGTACGTGACGTCGTCGCCCTCGGCGCCTCCCGGGGGGGAGCAATTGGCTACGCACGTCGGAAGCGGGGTCGCTCACTACTTCGGGGTGGGTGCCTATCGTCGTCCACTGGCCGACGTGCTCAGCGCGCGAGTTCGTTTTGCGACCGAATCACTGGCATTTTCGATTCCACCGTCGAATGCGGTGATCGAGAACGAATTCGGTTCGATCGCCGTCGCAGGGCACCACCCGGCATGGAAAGCCGCGGTGCCGCGGGACAACGGATCGTCGTGGGATTTCGAGGATGTTCGGGACCACTACGTCCACACCCTTTTCGGCGAAGACCCTCGTGAACTCAGGTGGTCAGACCCGGAACGCTATCTCGACCTGGGACGCGCAGCTGTATGTGAGGCCTTCGCATCGACGCTCGGCTACTGGCGTCGCCCGGACTCTCGGTGCGACGGCGCCTTGACACTCGCACTGCGAGACCTGGAGCCCGGACCGGGATGGGGGGTCCTCGATTGGAGCGGCAGTCCCAAGGCTCCGTGGTTCGTGCTCCGTCGGAGCGCCAAACCGATCGCGCTTCTTGTCACGGACGACGGTATGGATGGATTGAGGCTCGACGCGATCAACGAGACCGCCAATCCTGTCGTCGGCGAGATCAGGTTTCGAGCACACAGTCGGTCAGGTGTCGTCCCGGTCGACGTCGCGTTACCGGTCAAGGTGGAAGCGCATTCAAGTCTGACCTGGTCCGTGGACAGTCTTGTCGGCCGTTTCACCGACCTCACCCACGTCTTTCGGTTCGGGGCGCGGACGTACGACGCCGTCACCGTCACACTCGAAGACGAGGACGGCGGTTTGGTGGACGAAGTGGTGCATCTCCTGGGGGGTCCGGCGCGGCCCCTCGAGCGGTCGGTCGGGCTTGTCGCTACTGCTCGTAGCGTCGGCCGGCCTCGAGGCCTCGGGGACGAAGAGTGGGTCGTCGACGTCACGACGGATGCTGCCGCCCAATACGTAGCCCTCGAACTGCAGGGCTTCGAGCCCGAAGACTCCTGGTTTCACCTCGCGCCGAACGGTCGCAGGACCGTACGTCTACGGAGAACCGGCAAGGCAACGAAGGTGATCGGCCGGGTTCGGGCGCTCAACTCTCACACCAGCGTGGCCGTGACGCCGCCGAGTGCACCGGCCACGCAATCCTCTCCGGCTAAGCGGACGTCGAAGAAGACGAGTGCTAGGGGAAACTGAACGGATCGGACTGCGCTTCGAGATCGCGCACCGATAGAATCGAACCGGCGCACAACTCTGCCTCGGTGGGGATCTTGCGCTCGGGCTGTGCGTCCGCAACCCGTCATCACTGTTCAGGAGCGCGTTCGTTGACTTCCTTGTCCTCTGCCCAGACTGCGCTCGCTGGACTCGCCGAGGTCGCCCTCGCAGACGCCGCATTCACTTCGGTGATCGACGCCATCGGCGCGGCCGCTTTGGACATCGTGGCGCCGCAGCCGGCTCGGCCATTCATCGCTGCTGCTCTTGCCGCTCGGACGCCAGTGCTGCTGGTGACCGCCACCGGTCGCGAAGCCGACGACCTGACGTCAGAACTCACCGAGATGCTCGGCGGAGGTGTCGCGCAGTTCCCGTCGTGGGAAACATTGCCGCACGAGCGACTGTCGCCGAGCGCGGACACCGTCGGGCGACGGGTGGAGGTACTGCGCAGACTCGCCAGACCAGACGATGCCTCGTACGGTTCGCCTCTTCGGGTGATCGTCACCACGGTGCGCTCTCTCGTTCAGCCGATGGCACCAGGTCTGGGCGAGATCGAGCCGATAACGTTGCGCATCGGCACCGAGATCGATTTCGATTCCGTTCTCGTACGTCTGGTGGAGATGGCGTACAGCCGCGTCGACATGGTGGGAAAGCGTGGTGAGTTCGCGGTCCGCGGCGGCATTCTCGACCTGTTCTCGCCGACGGCGGATCATCCGGTGCGAATCGAATTCTGGGGTGACGAGGTATCGGAGCTTCGCTACTTCTCGGTTGCCGATCAGCGTTCGCTACCGGACGTCGACGTCGATTCCGTGATTGCGCCGCCGTGTCGTGAGCTGATTCTGACAGCTGATGTTCGCGATCGAGCTGCGGCACTCGCTGCTGAGAACCAGGCTGACGCGTCGTTGGTCGAGATGCTGGACAAGATCTCGGCAGGCATCCCCGTCGAAGGCATGGAAGCTCTGCTCCCGGTTCTCAAACCCGGTGAACTGCAATTACTTTCCGATGTTATTCCCGAAGGGGCGCACATCCTTCTGTGCGATCCGGAGAAGGTGCGCACCCGCGCCACCGACCTGGTGCGCACCGGCCAGGAGTTCTTGGAAGCGTCGTGGACGGCGGCGTCGATCGGCGGCGCCGCACCGCTCGACACGTCGATCCTCAACGGCGGAGGAGTCGATCTCGGCGCCTCCGCGTACCGGTCGCTTCGCCATGTTCGCGAATCTGCCGAAGCTGCCGGCCGACCCTGGTGGACGGTCAGCCCGCTGGCGTCGGGAAACGGTGAAGAACTCGAACTCCCGGTTCAGGCGGCACCGCAGGTGCGTGGTTCCGACGACCTGTTGGCCGAACTGTTCGTCAGCCTCCGGGCACACGTGAGCACGGGCGGTCGCGCGGCGATCGTGGTGGCAGGTGCCGGAACGGCAAGCCGCGTAGTGGAGCGACTCGGTGAAGCCGAAGTGCCCGCCAAGATGCTCGACGCCGGCGCTACCCCCGCCCGCGGACAGGTCGCGGTGCTCCGCGGATCACTGCATGACGGCTTGGTACTCGCCGGCGACGACTCGACGCCCGGGATGGTGATCGTCACCGAGTCAGATCTGACGGGCAACCGTGTTGCCGCGGTCGGCGACGGTAAGCGCTTGCCGGCCAAGCGCCGCAATCAGGTCGACCCCCTCGCGCTGTCAGCGGGGGACATGGTCGTGCACGATCAGCACGGTATCGGCCGGTTCGTCGAGATGGTCGAACGAACCATCGGTGGGGCGCGTCGTGAATACCTGGTCATCGAGTACGCGCCGAGCAAGCGTGGTCACCCGGGTGATCGTCTGTTCGTCCCGATGGAATCGCTCGATCAACTCTCCCGGTACGTCGGCGGAGAGTTGCCGGCGCTGAGCAAGCTCGGTGGATCCGACTGGGCAAACACCAAGCGCAAGGCCCGCAAGGCCGTTCGCGAGATCGCGGGTGAGTTGGTTCAGCTCTACGCCGCGCGTCAGGCAGCCCCCGGGCATGCGTTCGGCCCGGACACGCCGTGGCAGAAGGAACTCGAAGACGCATTCGCATTCACCGAGACCATCGACCAGTTGACCGTTATCAGTGAGGTCAAAGCCGACATGGAGAAGCCGGTTCCGATGGACCGGGTGGTGATCGGTGACGTCGGTTACGGCAAGACAGAGATCGCCGTTCGCGCCGCGTTCAAGGCAGTGCAGGACGGCAAGCAGGTGGCGGTGCTGGTGCCCACGACTCTGCTTGCACAGCAACATCTTCAGACCTTCACGGAGCGAATGGCGTCCTTCCCGGTGAAGGTGCGAGGGCTGTCGCGTTTCACCGATGCCAAGGACTCGAAGGAAATCATCGCCGGCATGGCGGAAGGTGAGATCGACATCGTCGTCGGCACTCACCGGTTGCTGCAGACCGGAATCCGTTGGAAGGACCTCGGGCTTGTGATCGTCGACGAGGAACAGCGATTCGGAGTCGAGCACAAGGAACACATCAAGGCGCTACGCACCCACGTCGACGTCCTGACGATGTCGGCTACCCCGATTCCTCGTACTCTCGAGATGAGCATGGCCGGGATCCGCGAGATGTCCACGATCCTCACGCCGCCGGAAGAGCGTCACCCGATCCTCACCTACGTCGGTGCGTATGCGGACAAGCAGGTAGCCGCGGCCATTCGGCGTGAACTTCTGCGCGACGGCCAAGTCTTCTACGTGCACAATCGCGTCAGCTCGATCGACAAGGCAGCCAAGAAGATCCGCGAACTCGTTCCGGAGGCTCGCGTCGTCGTCGCACACGGTCAGATGAACGAGGACACTCTCGAAAAGACCGTGCAGGGATTCTGGGAACGCGACTTCGACGTGTTGGTCTGTACCACGATCATCGAAACCGGCCTCGACATCTCGAACGCGAACACGCTGATCGTCGAACGTGCGGATTCACTGGGGCTTTCGCAGTTGCATCAGCTGCGCGGCCGAGTCGGGCGTAGTCGCGAACGTGGATATGCCTATTTCCTGTACCCGGCCGAAAAGCCTTTGACGGAAACGGCGTACGACCGACTGGCAACGATCTCGCAGAACTCCGACCTCGGCGCAGGTATGGCAGTCGCGATGAAGGACCTCGAAATTCGTGGAGCCGGAAATGTCCTCGGCGCCGAGCAGTCCGGCCACGTGGCGGGCGTCGGGTTCGATCTGTACGTCAGGCTCGTGGGAGAGGCAGTCGAAGCCTTCCGGGCGGCAGCCGACGGCAAACCGATCACGATGGACGAGGGCACGAAGGAGGTCCGGATCGACCTGCCTGTGGACGCACACATCCCGCCCGATTACGTCACCAGCGACAGACTCAGGTTGGAGGGGTACCGCAAGCTCGCGGCCGCGACGGATTCCGACGGTATCGCTGCCGTCGTCGAAGAACTGGTCGATCGTTACGGCCCACTGCCGGAAGAGGTTCGACGGCTGATCTCGGTGGCCAAACTTCGACTGCTCTGTCGCGAGTACCAGCTGGAGGAAGTCGCCGTCACCGGAACTCAGCTCAAGATCTCGCCCATGGCACTGCCTGATTCCAAACAGATCAGGCTCAAGCGGATCTATCCGAGCGCGCAGTACCGGGCAACGACCGGGCTCGTGCAACTCCCGCTGCCACGTACCGGCGGAGTCGGCTCTGATCGCCTCCGCGACGTCGAACTGCTGCAGTACATCGCGGACTTCATCCTTGCGATAGACGGCCGAGCCGCGGGTGCAGTCCTTGTCGAGGCGTGAGGGCATGATGAAGGCAACATCAGATGACGACGAACGTGCGATCGTGGTCGTGCTCGATCCGTTCCGTCCTATGTCCGTTCCAATCGAGGCTTTGACTGCTCTCAGCGGTCCGGTCGAGATTGCCGAAGATGTGCCGGCGCACATTCGGATCCGATTTACCGACTCGTTCTCGGGTGCGCGGGTGTTGGTGACGACCGACCTCGAATGTGAGGCGGCGCGCACCAGGCTCCAACTTGGTGCCCGTTTGATTACCAGCGAACCAGTCAAGGGCGACGCACTTGTCGCAGCGACTGCGTTGATGGATCGGATGTGGAGCTTTGGAGGCTGGGAGGTTGCTCAGACTCATGAGAGCTTGTCCAGATATCTTCTGGAAGAGACGTACGAGGTGCTCGATGCGATTCTGGCCGGCGACAGTGAGGCATTGAACGAAGAGCTTGGGGATCTCCTGCTGCAGGTGTTGTTCCATGCTCGGATAGCGGAGTGCGGGCCAACTGCAGGGACAGTTGACATTGACACAATTGCCAGAGCACTGGTGGCCAAACTTTGCCACCGGAGTCCACACCTGTCCGGCGAACCTTCGGAGTCGGTCGACATTGCAGCGCAGGAGCGCGCCTGGGATCAGCGAAAGGCAGAGGAAAAGTTGCGTGCCTCCGAACTCGACGGCATCGCGCAGAGTCAGCCCGCAGTGATGTTGGCTGAACAGTATGTGAAGAGGGCTGTTCGTGGCGGGTTTCCTGAGGACTTGGTTCCAGTTGAGTTGTCGGAAGCGGTTGCTCGGTCACTCGAGGCTGACGAGGCTCTTCGCCGCGAGGCTCAGCGCTTCGCTGAACACTTCCGCGCTGCTGAGTCGATGTTGCGGGCGGCGGCGAGTGAACCGGTGAAAGTGCGGGGCGAGGAGTCTTCGGCTCGCTCGACTGCAGGGTGGGCTGACGCATGGCGATCTCGACGATTCAATTGAGCCGATTGCCATTTTGTAGCTGAGGGGAACATCACCTGCTCTTGAGGCTGCGAAATAAACAAACTCAAGGTATGTTTATCTCCAGACAAGCGAACCGTACTGCTCTGAGGGTGCGGTTAGGAGTACCAACCGTTGGTTCGGTACAAGTCGAGCGAGTGGCGAGCCAGTCACTGTCGGACGACGGGGCGTTCGGCGATTCGCCAACTATTTGCTTGAAGCTATCGTTCGCCGTTGTTGAGATCTGGCGGGGGACGCAACCGGGGAGACAGAGGACCAATGAGCGTGGACACAACTGACCGCATCCAGATATCCGAGCAGGAGCACGCACCGGCTTCAGAGCGACCCTCTGTGACGGTTGTCGTGCCAGCGATGAATGAGGCGAAAAACCTGCCATACGTCGCAGAACGGATGCCTGACGGAATCGATGAGATCGTTTTCGTCGACGGTCATTCGGTCGACGATTCGGTAGATGTTGCCAGGCGATTGTGGCCGCAGGCGACGATCGTAACCCAGACGAGACGAGGCAAGGGAAACGCACTTGCATGCGGATTTCGGGCGGCAACGAGTGACATTGTCGTCATGATCGATGCCGACGGTTCGACGGATCCTGCGGAAATTCCATTGTTCGTCGAGGCGCTGGTGCGGGGAGCCGACTTCGCCAAGGGGACACGGTTTGCGCAAGGAGGGGGAAGCGATGACATCACTTTCTCTCGCAAACTCGGAAACAAAGCGTTGAATGGAATCGTAAACATCAAGTTCCGTGCGTCATTCAGCGACCTTTGCTACGGCTACAACGCATTCTGGCGCCGCCACATCCCCGTAATGAACCTGCCAGAGACGGGTACTGCCGAGGCGCAGTGGGGAGACGGGTTCGAGATCGAAACTCTGATCAATGTTCGGGTAGCCAACGCGGGATTGAAAATATCCGAAGTACCGAGCTACGAGCGTGACCGCATCTTTGGCGAGAGCAATCTCAATGCAGTACGTGACGGATTTCGAGTACTGAGGACCATCCGGAGCGAGCGTCGGGTCCCGCTGAGAGAGACAGCTCGCGCAAAGTAGTCGGCACCTACGAAGGCCCTTCCGTCTGCGAGGCGGGAGGGCCTTCACACGTCCAATCGTCCTACGAGACGATCCGGATGTGTCAACATTGTTGAATGTCTACATCTCGTCCCACCGGTTCCGATCTGCAGTGTCGCTGCGGACACGCAAATGACGCCCACCATCACCTGCGTCCGGGGAGCGATTGCGGGTTGTGCGAATGCAGGCGATATCGGCGCAGCAGTAGTCTCCTGAGTCGAGTCACTCACCGCTTGCTGCGGCGTTGAGGTAGTCGTAAGCTCGCGAATGAGGTATTCCAAATGTGGACAAAATCGAATGCGTCATTTCCTCGCGTACAGAGGCGCGAATCCTCGGACCGATAAGAGCGTGATCGCCCTGCGCGAGCTGTCCAATCTCAATACTGCCGGACGCATTCCGTAGGCGTTGGACCCCGCTGGGACCGCGATTCTCGTTAAACCATTCTTCGTCGGTCGGTGACACAAGCACTGTAGTTGCGACGCCTGCTTCAGCCAACGGCGCGAGGAGCACCTCTGGTACTTGCACGAGACCGATTTGTCCCAAGGCGAGCCAGACCCGATATGGCAATCGGTCACGAATCTTGTCCTTGGACTTGACAGCCCAGTTGTGTACTCGGAGCGCGACGTTTGCCTTTGCGCTTTCTGCATGCTCGAGGGACTGGCTTCGCGTGAACTCGAGTTGTCGGGTAGTCCACCGAAGCGGATTGATGAGTATTGCTCGATTTGCTCCGAGATCTGCGGCAGCGATCGCAGCGCTCCATGATCCGGAGCACAGACCCGCAACAACCAGATTTTCTGGGCGTACGCAGACGTTTCTGGCTACGTCTACTGCATCGGCGCGCTGCTCGGGTGTGTAGATGGTGCTTATTTCCTGATCCTGCGCCACGGTCGTCTCACCAGTTGAAGTTCGGTCGAAGCGGATGGTCGTGATCCCGTAGACAGCCAACTCCCGTGCCAACTCGACCCATAGGCGACTGGGACCGATCCGGTGCTCGGATGCGGTGCCGTACAGAACCAATGTCGGGCCGCCTGGGGCACCTGTGATGGGTGCTGTGTGGACAGTCAGCATATTGTTCGAGCCGACATGGGAGATGTATTCGGTGATCGGGATCTTGAACCGGCTGTCCAACATCGTCGCGGAATGACGGAAATTTGCAGTGACACTTGTCCTTCGCGAGTGTGTCGAATTGTCAACCCATTTCGCCAGGGAAGACACTGTACGCCATGGTATTTGGATTGCGAAGTCGACTGGCTCGATGAAGGGGATTTGGCCGTCGACGACCACGTGTTCGGCTGACAGCGATTCCACGAGTTCTACTACTTGCGCGGTTTCGGCGTGCTCTGGCCGGGAAGCAACCAGGACCCTTATTGAAGGGTCGATTGGTAGCCCAGCGAGATTCATGCCTGAAAGACGTTGTGCAGCCGATGGGTGAATCGACATGCCGACGAGCGGGACGAGTGGATCGTCTGGATCAGCGATGGCCGTGAGCCGATTCAAAGCCTTCTGCTGCTGTACGAAAGCGCGCCCACGGATGACCGGGTCCCAAAGAACCAGCGTGGTTACCGCTTGTATCCGCGACGCCGCGGAAGTTGCGACCAATGCGCCCACCCGGAGACCGATCAAAATGATCTCGTTGACTCCGCAAGAGCGGAGAAACTCAGCAGCTTCCGAGACCGACGACTCCCACATTTCTACAGCGTCTTCTCGGGTCTGTTCTCCCGACGAGTCGCCTGTGCCTCGGTAGTCGAACCGAAGGACCAACATGCCCTCTGAGCAAAGCTTTTGGGCCAGGAGCATGAGGCCGCGATAGGAGTCGACGTGTTCCTTTCCGATCGGCGGGCACAGCACGACCCCTCCGCGTGCTGTGCCCCCGGACGGTACGTGCAGTGTGCCGAACAATGGCGACGACTCTTTACCGAACCAAGTTGTGAACTTTCCACCATCGCTGACAGCATGTGAAGTGAGTGCGCTGATGTCGGTGTTGGTCATGTTTCCAGCAGCGTTCGGTGACGACCCGATATGGCATGTCGAACTCGCCAGCTCGGTGTGGCCGCGTGCTAACTGCATCTGAATCCTTATGCATCCGAGTGGACTGAAGGGATGCTCTCAAACGAGAACATACCTCGGGACACTTAATCTGCCCAAAAACAAGATACAGGTCTGTTTTGAGAATTGCCACATAGTTGCGAGAAGTCGAATCCTGTCAGCGCTCTACTAGTGTGCTCACGATAGCGAGGTGGTCGGAGTGAGTGATTTCGACGGTTTCGAACGCCGTTGTCGTCAGTTCAGGCGGGACGAGGATATGGTCGAGAGCGGCGAATGGCGGCCATGACCAGTTCGCGGGGAATGTGCCTTTGTAGGACCGGCCAGCCTGCCTCGCGGCGTCCTGTGTTCCATCGTGTAGCAAATCTCGAAATTGTCTGTGATCGATGGTTGCATTGAAGTCGCCGGCGACAATGACTGGGTTGGGATTCGTATCGAGAAGTGCACGTACCCGTGCGAGGTCGGTGATCCAGCTTGTAGAGTCGTGGTCTTGGATCGGAGCAGTGATATGTGTCGCAACCACGTCGTATTTGGCATTTTTGAATTCGATGGTGCCGGCGACACAGGCGAACCCGAACCCGTTCAATTGTCGGGGTTCGCTGATCGGGAGCCGGCTCCATAGTCCGGTTCCTCGTGCGTCGTGGTCCGGCCGGATGACGTTGAACGGGAAAATATCGGGCATCCCCGCGGCTTCCAGTGCGGCGGCGAATGCGGGGGTCAATTCCTGCACTGCGACAGCGTCGACTTTGTGTAGTCTCGCTGCTTCGACGACCGCATCTACGTCGGCCGCCCCCTTTGCGACGTTGATCGACATAATTCGCATGGCCTCGCCCGTTCGAGACGGTGTGGCAGGGAGCGCAATCTGTGTGCTGATCGCCAGCATGATCATCGCCAGTCCGGTGGTCGACCCAACCCACTCGCGAGTGGCGAGCAATGTCACTGTTGCAGGCACCATTACGAGCGGTAGGTATGGCACCGCGATCACCAGTGAGAGCAACGCAGGACTGCGTAGCGGCAAGTATCGAAGGATGAGAAGCCCTGCGCTCACGACGAGCGTGGCCCAACATGCCCATTTCAGAAACGTCACAACCTCGGTTGTACCGTATCGGCGAAATGATCGCTGAGACGTTACTGGGGTACATTGGCTCACGACAGTTGGCGGGTGAACCGTCAGTTAACTGGCCGATAAACAGACTGAAAGTCTGTCGATCTGGGCTTTTATGGCGACCAAGTAGCTTGGGTGCCGTGTGTCTAGGGGGTGGTCTGGAGGCGGGCGGGACAGGAATCCGGCCAGCGCAATGATTGGAGACGTGATCATGCTCACACGACATGGCCTCAATTCGAAGAGCGATGCGGTAAGCGTCGTGATGGCTTGCTATTCGATGGAGAGGCTGCAGGGGATCGTTGCTGCTGTTGATTCGATTGCCGCGCAAACCTTGCAGCCTGCGGAGATCATCGTTGCGGTCGACCACAATCGTGCGCTCGCGAACACCTTGCGCCGCGAAATGCCGGGCATCTGTGTGATCTCCTACGAGGACGGGCCACGGGGCGCGTCCGGCGCTCGCAACGCCGGAGTTGCGGTCGTCTCGACGCCCTACACTGCCTTCATCGATGACGACGAGATTGCGGACAGTTATTGGTTGTCCGAGCTCATCCATCCTTTCGCGGACGATCGGGTCGTCGGAACTGGCGGACGGTACAGGGCAGTATGGCGATCGCCAAAGCCCAGTTGGTTTCCAGAAGAATTCGGTTGGGTTGTCGGAGAATCGTTTCAAGGCATGCCGATCGAGACCTCCCGTGTTCGCAACGTCTGGAGCGGCAACATGGCCGTTCGAACGGCGGCGTTCCGCGCAGTCGGAGGATTTCGAGTCGGGTTCGGCAAGAGCGGGGAGAGGTCGCAACCCGAGGACACTGACCTGTGTATTCGAATGGCGGAACTCGGTGACGACTTTCATTGGGTGTATGTGCCGGCCTCGGTGATCGATCACGATATTCCATTCGAACGCAGCACATTTCAATTCTTTCTAGCGCGCTGCTATTCCGAAGGAAAAGGAAAGATCGAACTACGGAACGACCGGAACGGCTCCGAGGAACTCGACGACGAGCGCGAGTACGTGCGTAGTGTTCTCACCAGTGGGCTTCGGAGATATGTGTTCGGTGACAGCGTCTCCCTGTCCAAGGCCGCGACTGTAGTGGCCGGCATCGTCTCGGCAGGTATGGGCGCCCTGTCCGCCATTGTGTGCAAGCGTGGGCAATTTGTAGGGTCGCGATGACGAACAAAGGGGCGCGGATCTACGCAGATGCAGCATCAATGGCTTCGTCTCAGGTCATCAATGCCGCACTCGGCATGGGTTTTTGGGCAGTTGCGGCTGTAGTTCTGCCGCCGGCCGAGCTAGGCGTCATGACGGCGCTGCTTGCGCTCGTCACTGCGCCGGCGATGGTAATCGGTACGGGTGTCGGTGATGTTTTCAATTCGATGATGCCCGCAGCAGGTGCAAGCCTCGGCGCCGTATACCGGCGAGGTCTTCGTGTGTTCTACATATTGTCAATTCCTGTGGGCGTCATTGCAGCAGTCTCTGCGGTTTCATTCATTCCGGGAGTACGAGGCTCGACTCCGGTTGCCTGCCTGGTGTTTGCGGGCGTTGTCGTCTGGGGCATGTTCATCCTGCAGAACAGCACCTTGACCAGCCTGGACGAGTCGCGGAAACTGCCTTTGATCAACGGGCTCGTCAGTGCTGGCCGTATTGGAGTTCTTCTCGCGTTGGTGTGGTTGGCAAATTGGCAACCGGTGGTCATGTCGACGGTCGTAGTAGGCGGAGTTTCGGTTGTGTTCATGCGGTTGATGATCAGCCGCATCGTCGAACGGCGTTCGTCCACGTCTCCGCGTGGCCTGTGGACTGAAGACAGTGCGTCGGCAGAGGTCGTGAGAATGTGCAGGCAGGCTGTCCCGACTCAAGCCATGGGCGTCGGAGTGATCCTTCTGATGCCTTTTCTCGTTACCGCCTATTCCGGTCCAGTTCAGGGCGCGGTTTTCTCGCTTTCGATGAGCATCGCACAAACTCTCGAATTCGTCGGCTCCGCCATGGGGACTTCCCTTGTGGTTCACGCGTCGAAGAACCCCAGGGAGGGTTCGAAGATGGCATTGGTGCTGTTTGTGCGCGTTTCTCTTCTGGTCGCTGTGGGCGGTGTGCTGATCTCGTTGGGCGCACCGATTGTTTTCGGAATACTCGATCCGGAGTACCTGGATTTGAATGCTGAGCTTGTCGTGATCATCCTCGCGATCGGGTCTTTGATGAGAACGATGTTCGTGGTTTGGTCTGCGTTGCAGCGAGCGAGGCGCGAAATCGGACCGTTGGTGGTCATCAACGGTCTGTTCGCTGGACTTCTCATGGTGGTCTTGCCCTTCGCATGCTCTCTCTGGGGAGCAGTGGGTGCGGCGATTGCTGTCGGTGTGGCGCAGACGGCGGCAAGCATCGCCGCAGTCTTCGGGATAGCTCGGCGTCGAGATGCAATAAGAAGGCGGGTGTTTCAGTATGAGGTTTGAAGAACATGATGAGAATCAAGGCTCCGATCGGCCGGCCACACAGAATATCCGGCGCGATGGACTTCCCAGTCTCGATCCGGTGATGACGCCGACTGCCGGAATCGAACTGTGGGCAGGGGCCATTTGGATCGGTCAGGTCGACGAGTGGGAGCTACTTTCGGCGAGTGTCATCGAATTGGCCGGCGGAACTGCCTACTCACAGGCTCGCCTGCTAGTCTCCCGACTCAACGGATCCTTTGCCTTCGTGGAAGCTCAAGTCGCGAATGGAATGATCAGATCCAAAGAATTGCTCGCCTACTTGCCGGATTCCGATCCGGTGCTTCCCTTGTCGATTCCCGAAGTGTCTGTCACATTGATCATTTGCACGAAGAATCGCCCTGACATGCTCCGTGAAGTCTTGACCTCGCTCTCCGCTCTCGACTACCGAAACTACGATGTGCTCGTGGTGGACAATGATCCTTCGTCTGGTTTGACACCGCCGATAGTGGGCGCTTTCGCCGGAGTTGGGATCGTCGACGCTCCAGAGCCTGGATTGTCCAAGGCGCGAAATGTCGGATTACTAACGGCTACAAATGAATTCGTGGCATTTACCGACGACGATGTCGTGATTGACAAGAACTGGCTCCGTGAGCTGGTCGGTGGATTCGCAGTCGCGGACGACGTCCACCTCGTCACAGGCCTCGTACCGACAGGTGAGGTATCGACTCCTGCTCAAGCGTTTTTCGATCGTCGCGTGAGTTGGTCGAAGAATCTGAAAAGAACAACGTACCGCTTGTCAGATCCCCCTGAGCACGACGCTCTGTTTCCTTTCCGTGTGGGCGATTTCGGGACGGGCGCCAACTTCGCGGTAAGACGATCCAAGATGCTCGAACTCGGTGGATTCGATGAAGGGCTTGGGGTCGGATCGCCATCAGGTGGCGGTGAAGACATCGACATGTTCGTTAGGGTCATTCTCGACGGGGGTGCACTGGTCTACGCACCTGCTGCGCGAGTCTGGCACCGCCATCGCATCGATCCGGCCGGATTGAACAAACAGATGGCCGACTACGGCCTTGGCTTGGGAGCCTGGTTGACGAAACTCGCTATGGATCCACGAATAGCGATCATGCTGGGTACCCGTGTGGTCAAAGGACTTTCGCACTTCGGGAGCGTCTCGCAACCTGAAGAAGGTCAAGTCCGACTTCCATCCGATCTTGACAAATTGCCTTGGATAGAGCGTCGAGCTTTGTTGTGGGGTCCCGCAGCGTTGTTGCGCTCGCGTATGGGGGGGTTGAGAGGGCGACCACTGCTCCCGAGGGGAACGCGCCCGGCGCGCCGTCAGGTGGCAGTTGAATTTCCCGGTGCGAGGCCGATTCGTCGGGCGATCGCGACGGTTGATGCGCGATGGCCGACCGGCGAGCACAGGCTCGCAGTCTTGGGTTTGGTCGGCGGAGTCTGTGGACTTATTGGTGCCGGCCTGGGCGCGATCGGCACTCTCACTGGCATCGCCGTGGCAATTTTCGTTGCGATAGGCCCGGGTGCGGCAATCATGTCGTACATGCCAGATCAGCCAGGGTACGTACGGGTTGCAGCTGTTCCGGCTTTGGGGATTTCGACCGTCGTGCTGATGACATTTCTGATGACCACCGTCGAGGAGTACTATCCGTTTTCGCAGCTCGTGATACCCAGTATCGCTACGGTTGGAGCATCTCTAGTTCGACTCTTCACCCTCGAACATCGCCCGGATGGTTTCGGCCGTGGAAACGTCGTACGTCGTATCGGATCTGTCCTGTCGGGGTTCCGGCGATCATGACGAGTCTGAAAGAGCGTATCGACCGTTCGGCGGCGAAGCCCTCTGATGCTCCGACGGACCGGCTGACGATTGTTGCGGTAGCCGAGAAGACGAGGCGAGATTGGGTTTCGTGGGGGATTCTCGTTGCAGCTCTTGCGAGTTGGTGGATCGCTGTGCCCTCGCTGTCCACTGCGGAGGCGTCGGATTTCGGGCTGTTGTTCGCGGCATCGCCCTTCTTTGCCGGTGCAATCATTTTGTCAGTGATTGGCTTCGCAGTGGCAATGTCGCGACGAAACAACCGTGCAGCGTTCTTTGCGGTGATATCAGTTGCGCTCGTGCAGAGGACTGCAACACTGATTGCGTCGGATGTGCCGCTCTATACCTGGACATACAAGCATCTTGGGGTCACGGATCTGATCCAACGAAGCCATTTCCTGGCGCGAGGTGTCGACGTGTATAACGGGTGGCCTGGCCTATTCACGGCAACGGCTTGGTTCTCTCGCGTTACGGGGGTGCCAGACGTGACGGTTGCGAACTGGTTCGCGACAGCTGCGCATCTACTCATGGTGATTCTGTTCTACTGCATGGCCAGAGCTTGGCGTCTGGATGTCCCGACCGCGATTTCCGCGACGTTTCTCTTCGAAGTGCTCAATTGGGTGGCGCAGGATTACTACGCACCTCAGGCGTTGGCTCTGATCCTTGTTCTGGCGTTCTTAACTCTCGTTGGATCCTCGCGAGATCGACCCAACCTTGTCATCGTCATGATCGTTGTCTTCAGCGCGATAGTAGTCACGCACCAACTCACTCCGTACTGGATGGGATTAATAGTGGTGACCCTCATGGTCTTCCGAATGTTCCGGCCGTGGTGGTTGACATTCGTATTCGCCGCGATCGCGATAGGTTTTCTAGTCTACAACTGGGATAGCGCAGGCGATTTTGCGAAATTTTCGTTCGACGTTACGTCGAACGCGAAGTCCAACCTCGCCGGGGCGAATCTCACGCCGACTGCGGGGCAGGCATTTGCAAGTAAGACGATGCGTTTCCTAACTGTCGGGCTGTTGGTTTCCTCCGCAGTCACGGCATTTGTTATGTGGCGCAGGAAGATGCCCGTCTTCGCTCTCGTGATCGTCGCATTTGCGCCGCTTGCCATTCTGGCAGGGCAAGGCTACGGCGGTGAAGCGATCTTTCGTGTGTATCTTTACTCCTTGGTAGGTTGTTCCTTGCTTCTTGCATTTCCGGTCACCGCAGTGCTCCGTGCGTCCAATGCCGCGAGGGTAAAGCTATTCATCGCGAGTATCGTGCTTGTCGGTGTCACGCTGTCTTCATCGGAAGCGTACTTCGGCGCGTGGTTCGCTTACTTGACCAAACCCGCAGTGGTCAAGGCCGCTTCCGAGGTGCTGGAGTCGGCCGATCCTTATGGCGTACTGAGGCTTCCGTCGCCCGCATGGCCCGATCGACCCACCCAGGCGTATCTGCGATTGGCCGGTCTCGATCCTAAATTTGACGTGCAGCCGGAGGCTGCGACTCTCTTCTACGGTGCAGACTTCGCATCTGACGATGAGTATGAGACGTTCAATGAATACTTTGTTGCTGATCGCCGGACGACGTACTTCGCAATCTCCGATCAGATGATCTTCTACAACTGGTACTTCGGGCTTTCCCCACGGGACGCGCTGCCGAATCTGGAGGCCCGAATGAGGTTGGACCCGATGTGGAAAGTCTTCCTCGAAGGTAATGGATTCGTAGTCTTTGAACGTGCGGCCGGTCAGGATGAGGGTGGGAACGATGGCTGATCGCAGGTTGCGAGTTCTTGCATCGACGCTGACTCGTGATGTCACGGGCATCGAGCACAGCGTTATCAGGTTGCTCCCTCGTCTTCGCGAGCAGGGCGTGAATATGGTCATGGCCGCGCCCTCTGGTGGTGAGCTTGAACAGGTGTGGAACGAGATGGGACTCGAATTCATACCGATGCCAGATGGACTGCGTGTGGGTCTGCGCGATGCCTCGGGTGTTTCCCAGTCTCCGTCGGCGTTGTTGTCTCAGATCCCGCGGTCCGTCACGTGGATTTCGAGGTTGCTCGGACATGCTCGGCGTGCCGATGTCGTTCATTCGAATTCGCTGTTGTCGCATCTGGATTGCGTTGTGGCTGGCAGGCTGGCACGAACGCCTGTCGTACTCGAAATTCACGACATACTCGACCCGGGGCGAGGTCGTAGTCTGCTGAGTGCAGCTGTTCGTGGAGCTTCGGCCTCGATCGCAGTGAGTAATGCTGCACTGCAGCAACTTTCGAATTCTGCTCAGGGCAAGACGACCGTAGTGCCTCAGGCCGTCGATGCGGTGGCCTTTGCGCCCGGACCAGCAACTGTGCGAGCTGAGCTGACGGACGCTCCTGACTCGGCTTTGGTCGCAGTCATCGGACGCGTCGACCCTGTCAAAGGAATCGACACCTTGATCGAAGCAGTGTCCCAAATACGTGCGCGCGGTCGAGATTTACATCTGGTGATCGTTGGTAGGCCGAGTCCGGGGAACGAACAATATGGCGAGAACCTTCGCAGAAAAGCTGCCGAGCTGGCTCCGGGCGCAATCAGGTTTGTCGGGCACAGGTCTGATGTTGCGTCGGTTCTGCGATCGGTTGACATCCTGTGCGTTCCCTCCGTGCGGGAACCATTCGGGCTCATAGCGATCGAAGCGATGTCAGTTGGTACCCCGGTGGTGGCCAGTCGGACCGACGGTTTCCTCGATTACGTCGTCGATGGGGAGAACGGACTGCTGTCCGTCCCGGGCGATCCGGCAGACGTGGCCGGGAGAATTCTGTCTCTCCTGGATGGCAGCCAGCTTCGTACTCGGTTGGTGGCCCGTGCACGCAGGTCGGTAATGGAGAACCACGAGGTGTCGGTGCGAGCTGATCGACTGATTGACGTCTATCGAAGGGTTGTGAAATGAGTGGGAGTACGCGTGCCGTGGTTCGGGCCGGGATGATTTTTTCGATGGCCTCACTACTATTGGCTACTTCGTGCACCACCGGTGAACCCCGGAGTCCAGTGATGCGAATGGTCTCGAGCGATTTCGGCACAGACGAATTCGATGGTGTTGCAGGGGATTCTCCTGACCCGGCTATGTGGGGATTCGATGTCGGGGGCGGCGGTTGGGGAAATCAGGAGAAGCAGATCTACACAGACAACGCCGAGAACGCGCGTTTGGATGGAAACGGTAACCTCGTGCTCGAGGCTCGTCGCATCCCGGGAGGATTCACGTCGGCGAGGATCGTGACGAGGGACAAGTTTTCGTTCACCGAGGGCACGATTTCTGCCCGGATAAAGTTCCCGATGGCGCAGGGAATCCATCCGGCATTTTGGTTACTAGGCGAGGATCTGGCAACGGTGGGCTATCCGGAGAGCGGCGAGATCGATGTAATGGAGTTGGTGCACAACGCCACCGAGTATCACAACGCAATACACGGTCCGTGGTCCGATCCTTCTGCACACACGGACGGCAAGTGGAAGATGTCGTCGGATGGTTATCTCGGCGGTGATGCCTCGACTACCTTCCATGTTTACGAGGTGACGAGAAGGTCTGACTCCATCTCGATCTTCATCGACGGTGTAATGGTGGGCGAGTACTTGCGCAGCGAGGCGCCGGACGGCTCGAAATGGGTTTTCGACAAGCCGTTCTATGTCGTGATGAACATAGCAGTGGGCGGGGAATGGCCCGGGCCAACGGATGCAACCACCCCGGATGTGTCGACCTTGACCGTCGACTGGATTCGATTCACGCCTTGAGAGTGATCAATGTCTAGTTACAAGGTTTCTGCAGTTGATCAGATGCGGGTTCGTGATCGTGCGCTCGTCATCGGCGGACCCGTTGGTGTCATCTCGCCGAGTGACCTGCGTAGTGCGCTGATCGAGATTGCTCGGATCGGCCCGCAGGCGAGGTTCGGATTGCGCGCGGATTCCTCTCGCCGTCGTTGGCTGTTCGATCCGGATGCCGTTGGCGCGGCAGTCGAAGAAGTTCCGCCCACCGACGCGGCTGACATTTCGAGATTTGCGACCACCGTATTCAATTCGGATTTGACTCACTCGTCGATTCGGATCGTTGTGTCGGGGGAGTATGTTGCATGTTTGGGTTCGCACGGCATCTCCGACGGGATCGGTGGTTCGCGATTGTGGGCCGCCCTTGTCAGCACCGCTCAATCAGGGCAACTACCCGCAGCTCTGCATTCGGCGGAGTCGAGATTTCCTTTGTCGCGCACAATTATTCGTGCGTTTGGAAGCGATCCTCGGCGGCTCGGAGCGGCCGTTCGATGGCATTCGCACGTGCGTGGAACAGAGATCGAGCCAGTTCCGGCGACTCGCCGAATGCTGTGGCGGCCCAATCCGGTCAGTCTTTCGCTCCCGATGGATCCGCACGTTGCGCATCGACTAGTTTGCTGGCGCGACGAGCACGCACCGTCGGCGTCGTTGCGCGCGATAACACTGTTTGTTTTTCTTGCTGCCTTGCGAAGTCATGGAGTGGAAACCGCATCCAATGCGCTCGTGTTGATGGACGCGCGCAGATATGCGCATCCGTCGACCGTGATCAACGGTAATTTTGCTGTGGGGCAATATGTTCCGGTGGCTGAATCCGTGACTCTGTCGGAGGTCAGTCGGGGTATCGCGGGGGCACTCGCCTCGGGTCACCCGTTGCTGACCCTTTCAGCGATCAGTGTGAAGGCGACTGTCGCTTCGGTTCTCGGGAGGTCTCACACCACGGTCGCCGAGGCGAGTGTGAGTATCAAGCCTCACGCCTTGGTTTCATACTCAGACATCGGTCGCGTTCCCCATTCGGATGAAATCAGATGGACAGGCGATCAGCTGTGTGTGGCGGCTACCGATCCATACGGAGCGGAAGGTATCGCGTTCCTCGGTGCAGAGATCGATGGGCAACGTCACCTCTCAGTCACCTTCCACGGCAACGTATTCGATACCGAAACGATCAGGAGGGTGCTTCGAACGGTCGCTTGCGATCCCATCGCACTGCTGGATGAATGTCGGTAACTCCGCGTATCAGTTCTCGTGGAACCAACGTACGTAGTCGATAGTCATCGTGGATGGCCAAGGTGTGGTGGAATCGGTTAAGCCTGGCCAGGTTCCACCAACGGCGATATTCAGTAAGGTGTATGCAGGAGCGTCGAACACCCATGCTTCCGCTCCGGATACCTGTGACCGATCGAGGTATAGCATTCGAACGCCGTCGATGTAGGTCTCGATTCGTCCGGGTCGCTTGAGTATCCCGTAGGTGTGGAATGCAGTGAAATCGGTGCCGGGTCGGGCGCCGCCGACACTGCGGTCCCAAACGCCGGTCACTCGGGTTCCGGATTTGGTAGGACCGTGCACGGCACTCGTGTATGTTTTCGCATCGTTGATGGTTTCGATTGCGTCGATTTCGCCACAGCCGGGCCAACCCGCGGTATATAGGTTCGTGCCGAGCGTCCAGAATGCCGGATGCATGCCCTTTCCTGCTGGCAGTTTTATTCGCGCCTCGACCAATCCGTAGGTGAAGTCGACCTTACCGAAAGTTCCAAGTCGTGCGGAAGTGATTGTGCTGCCTACTTTTTGGGCCTGAATGAGTAGATTTCCTTGCCCATCCAGTCTCGAGTTGGACCGTGAGTCGGTGTACACCTGCTTTTCGTTGTTCCCCCAACCTCCGCCGGTTTCGTAGCGCCAGATGGCTGGGTTGGGGGCTGAATTGGCAGGTCCGTTGAACTCGTCGTACGCATAGACACTGAAACGATCTGCTGCGCGTGCTGGCGATATAAGAGGGGGCAAGGTAATCGCCGCCGTCGCCAGAGTCGTTGAAAGAAGGGCAATTCGAAGAAGTGCTGAAGTTCTCATGCGCAGATCGTATGGGCGAGTTGTCACCTTTGAGACCATAGATTCCAGAATTGTTATCACTTCGATATATAAATTAACTCGAAGTTTGGTAGTAAGTGTGGTAGCGGACCGAATGATCGACTATTTGGGGTCGAACAGTGTTGCGCCCCAATAGTGTCCGTCGGCGAGACCTCCGGGGCAGGCGAAGACTGCAGAACCGACGTGCTGGATGTATTCGTTCAACGCATCGTGTCGTGAAAGGTTTTGCTGCATCGGAACAAACTGCTCGACTGGATTGCGGCAATATGCGACGAAGAACAGTCCCGCGTCCAGGTGGCCGAAGCCGTCGGAGCCGTCTGTGAAGTTGTATCCGCGGCGCAGGATCTGAATCCCACCGAGTTCCTCGGCCGAGGCCAGGCGCACGTGTGAATCCTCCGGGATGACGAAGTCGTGCCCCATTTTGGAATCGAGGTCGAGTTCGTCGAACTCGTCCTTGCCACCGAGCGGCGCTCCGCTGCGTTTGGATCGGCCGATGACGGCTTCCTGCTCCTTGAGAACTGCGCGATCCCACTGCTCGATCAGCATCCGAATGCGTCTGGCGACGAGGAACGATCCGCCTGCCATCCAGGCCTGATCGTCGTTGGGGTCGACCCAGACGTGCTGGGCGAGTGCGTCTGGATCCTCTGCCTTGATATTGGCGGTTCCGTCCTTGAACCCGAACAGATTTCGTGGTGTCGCCTGCGTGGTCGAAGTCGAGGACGTTCGTCCGAACCCGAGTTGTGACCACTTGACCGACGCGGTCCCGAAAGCGACTCGTGCGAGGTTGCGGATCGCATGCACGGCAACCTGGGGATCGTTGGCGCACGCCTGGATGGCGATGTCACCCCCGCTGCGATTCGCATCGAGGTTGTCAGCACGGAAGTGGGGGAGATCCAGTAGGGCAGCAGGTTTCTTGTCAGCGAGCCCGAAACGGTCGTCGAAAAGGGACGGTCCGAATCCGATGGTCAGGGTGAGTTGCGACGGCGCCAGATCGAGTGCCTCGCCGGTATCACTCGGTGGCGCGTACGGACCGTCGCCGGTCGCGCCGTCCTCGGTTGCTTCCTGACCCGCAGTCATTCGTTCGGCCATCGCCGTCCACGTCTGCAGCAACGAGATCAGTTCGTCACGTGATTGCGTCGTCACGTCGAAAGCGACGAAGTGCATGCGATCCTGGGCCGGCGTCGTGATGCCTGCCTGATGTTCACCGCGGAAGGCCACCACATCTGCGTGATTTGCGCCGGAATTGTCGTCGGCGGTTACCCGTCCGATGACGGCGCCGGCACCGGCCAAGACAGCGCCGGCACCCACGGCGCCGAACAGTCGGCGTCGTGAAACTGCATGCGGTGCTGCGTTTTCCGCGGCGGGTGTGCCTTCTGGTGAATCTGTCATCTACTGTCCCGCAACTACTTCCTGGACCTGGCTGACCTCGGCGGACAGGGCATCGATTTTACGCGAGAGTTCCTGACGCTGCGCCTCGGTAACGGTGTCGTAGTACACGAATCCGTCGCCGACGCGGAATTGTGCCAGCGCGGCGTCGAGGTCGGCGAATCGGTCGGCGATGCGCTGGGCGAGCTCGGGATTACGTTCCTGCAGAATCGGATTCAGTGCCGCGATCGCAGCTTGTGAGCCGTCGACGTTGGCCTGGAAATCCCACAGGTCGGTGTGCGAGAAGATGTCTTCCTCGCCGCTGATCTTGGAAGTCGAGATCTCGTCGAGCAGTCCTTGGGCATCGCCGGCGATCTTGGTGGGATCGATCGTGTAATCGTCTGCGTTCACCTGGTCGGCAAGGTACTGGATGTCTTCGAGTAGCTGATCTGCGACTGCGTTGGTGTCCGGCTGCAGCCCGGTGACCCACAGATCCTTCTCGAGTCGGTGGAATCCGGTCCAGACCTGACCGGGCTCGAGATCCGCTTCGCGAAGGTCCAGCTTGGGATCGAGTTCGCCGAAGCTCTCGGCCTCGGGCTCGATGCGCTCGTAGTAGGTACGTGCAATCGGGAAGAGTGCCTTTGCCTGATCGACGTTGCCGGACTGGACGGCGGCGACGAACTGCGCTGCGGTGTCCTGCAACGCGACGATCTGGCTGCGGATATACCGACGGTAACCGTCGGCGGCCTCGGCGAGCTGGCCGCTCTCGTCGGTAGCCGCCTGCGAATCACCGGTGACGACGAAGTCCTGACGAATTCCGGTTCCGACCATGCCCGGCTTGCACGCGAGCTGATACGTCGCGGCCTCGGGGAGGGAGACGATCAGCTGACGGGTCAGGCCGGGACCGATGTTCTCGACCTCGCCCATCGCTCGATCACCCTCGGCGAAGACGTAGAACTCGGTGACCTTGGAGCCGTTGTTCGTCACCTGGAAGGTCGACGTGCCGGTCGTCCCCGTCGTGGCGCTGACTTCGCACGAGTCGTCGGTGGCGGTGACGACGATGTCGCCGTCGCTCGCCGTCGTCTTCTCGGTGCATGCGGCGAGGGAGAAGGGAAGTACCGCGGCCGTGGCCAGTACGAGGGTGGATTTACGCATGTCGGCAATGCCTCTCAGGATTTTTCGGGAACATGTGTGTCGTGCGCAGGCGGGGCCGTCGGCTCGGACGGCTTCGACGGAAGCGGACGAAGGAAGAGCGCGAGAACGACGACGAGGTACACAACCCACGCGGTGGCTTGCAGGACAGTCGGATCCGGCCGGAAATTGAAGATTCCGGCAAGGACGGTGCCGTACCAGGTCGACGGGTCGTAGCCGGGCGTCAGGTTGAACGCGAGAGAGGATCCGCCCGGCAGGACGTTTCCGGTCTGTAGAGCACGAACACCGTACGAGAGGATTCCGGCGGCAACGACTATGAGGAAGATCGCCGTGTACCGGAAGAACGTCGTCAAGTTGAGGCGGAGGGCGCCGAAGTACATGGCCACGGTCAAGGCTGCGGCCAACAGAATTCCGAGGAGCAGTCCGACCAGCGGCCAGGAGCTGCCTGCGGTGTTCTCGGCGTATCCGACCATGAGCAACGCCGTCTCGACGCCTTCACGACCAACCGCGAAGAACGACAGCGACAAAATGGCGACGGGGCCGGCGATCAGCGCCTTTTCCATTCCGGCTTTCAGATCCCCGGAAATGTTCTTCGCTGCCGTGCGCATCCACAGGACCATGATCGTGACGATGACGACGGCGATCAGGGAGGCAACGCCTGCGATGATCTCCGCGGTCAAGCCGTTGACCGTCGACGTTCCGTAGTGAATCGCGAAGAAGATGATCGCCACCATCGCGACGGCGATCGCGACGCCGAGCCACACCCATTTGAGTGCGTCCTTGCGCTGAGCTTTCACAAGGTAGGCAGCGAGAATCATCACCACGATGCCTGCTTCGAGGCCTTCACGCAGACCGATCAGGCCACTGCCGAATAGCTGAGTGGCAACTGACGGTGTGCTCGCGGCAGCGAGTACCGACACGGGCACGGGCGACTCCTGACTGAGTGAGTGCAACAGCTTCTGACGAACGCATGAGGCTAGGCCAGCCTTAACTCAGAAGAAGATACTCCATCATCGACGGCGAACCATGCTCTCACCTGTACTTTTGCTGTTCTTTACCAATGGAATCGGGAGTAGTTCGCTCGCATGTGGATGATGGAAGGGTGTACCGAACCTCCGCTGCCCGCAGAAGTCCCCGGCGCCTCTCGCGAGCCGTCGCCGCAGTAGCTGTCGGAACAGCTTTGCTGGGCGCTGGCGCCGTGGCGTGTGGATCGAACGAACCGAAAGTGGCCATTCCCGAGGGCATACCCCCAGGTAGCGGCTCTCCGACGCCGCCGATCGACATCAATGCTCCCGGTCGCAGTGCCGATCAACTTGCCGATTGGGCGGCGGGATTGTCCGACGACATCGGGATCGGTACGACTGCGCTCGAGGCATACGGGTATGCCGCTGCGGTCATGACCGAGACGCTTCCCGGCTGCGGAATCGGATGGACAACTCTGGCCGGCATCGGCAGCGTCGAGAGCCGACACGGGACCTACGACGGTTCGTCTGTCGACGCGTTGGGCCAGGTGGCCCCGATCATTCGGGGAATCCCTCTCGACGGTGGCCCGGGAGTTGCCGAGATCCCCGACACCGACGGAGGTGCGATGGACGGCGATCCCATTCACGACCGTGCCATGGGGCCCATGCAGTTCATCCCTGAGACGTGGCTCAAATGGGGCGTCGACGCCAACGGCGACGGCCGGGTGGACCCGGACAACATCGACGACGCCGCCCTCACCGCTGCCCGCTACCTGTGCGCACGCGGGGGCGACCTCACTACCGCAGCCGGCTGGCAGCAGGCGCTGATGGCGTACAACCTCTCGGGCGACTATCTCGCGCTGGTCCGTGATCGTGCGTCGGCATATTCAGTCGGGGTTCGGCCGGACTGACGGTGATCGACCGCAGGTCGGGGCCATGACCGCGCGTCGATAAAGAAGCCTTCGGCCGGTGCGGTTAGGCTGTGTGCTGGCACTACAGAGGTGCTGGCACTGCAGAGGCCCAGCCGCGATCGTGGTCCTCTTTCGACCGGAGGGGTCGGAGCCCAAGTGTCAAGCACGCAGTGCGTGCCCCAATGCGAAGCCCATTCGAAGGAGAACCACACAGTGGCCAGTATTGAGCAGGTCGGAGCTCGCGAGATCCTTGATTCCCGTGGCAACCCCACGGTTGAGGTCGAGGTTCTGCTCGAAGACGGAAGTTTCGCCAGGGCTGCGGTGCCGTCCGGCGCTTCGACCGGTGAGCACGAAGCCGTCGAACTGCGCGACGGTGGCGCGCGCTACGGCGGCAAGGGCGTCGAGAAGGCCGTAGAGGCTGTGCTCGGCGAGATCGCTCCTGCCATCATCGGCATCGACGCGACCGAGCAGCGCACGGTCGACCAGGCGCTGCTCGACGCAGACGGCACCCCGGACAAGTCCCGCCTCGGCGCAAACGCTTTGCTCGGTGCCTCGCTTGCCGTCGCTCGCGCCGCTGCCGAGTCCTCGGGCCTGGAGCTGTTCCGTTACGTCGGTGGCCCCAACGCTCACGTACTCCCCGTCCCGATGATGAACATCCTCAACGGTGGCGCACACGCCGACACCGGTGTCGACGTCCAGGAATTCATGGTTGCTCCCATCGGCGCACCGAGCTTCAAGGAATCGCTGCGCTGGGGCACCGAGGTATACCACTCCCTGAAGTCGGTTCTCAAGGAGAAGGGCCTCTCCACCGGTCTCGGTGACGAAGGCGGATTCGCGCCGGACGTCGCGGGCACCAAGGAAGCACTCGACCTCATCACGATCGCCGTGAACAAGACCGGCCTCAAGCTGGGTACCGACGTCGCGCTCGCTCTCGACGTCGCCGCCACTGAGTTCTACACCGACGGCACCGGCTACAAGTTCGAGGGCAAGAACCGCACGGCGGCCGAGATGGCGGCGTTCTACGCCGACCTCATCGACGCATACCCGCTCGTGTCCATCGAGGATCCGCTCGACGAAGACGACTGGGACGGCTGGGTTACGCTCACCGATCAGATCGGCAACAAGATCCAGCTCGTCGGCGACGACCTTTTCGTCACCAACCCCGAGCGTCTCGAAGAAGGCATCGTCAAGGGCGCGGCCAACGCACTCCTGGTGAAGGTCAACCAGATCGGCACCCTGACCGAGACCCTCGACGCCGTCGATCTCGCTCACCGCAACGGCTACAAGACGATGATGAGCCACCGGTCCGGCGAGACCGAGGACACCACCATCGCCGACCTCGCAGTTGCCGTCGGCAGCGGCCAGATCAAGACCGGTGCTCCGGCCCGCAGCGAGCGCGTTGCCAAGTACAACCAGCTGCTGCGTATCGAGGAGAACCTCGGCGATGCAGCACGTTACGCCGGCGAGGTTGCGTTCCCGCGCTTCGCTTTCGAGGCCTGACGGAAATCTAAGATTCAGTAGTGTCTGCACAGCGCGGTAAGCCACGATCCCCCGGCGGAAGTCCGGGGGGTCGTGGTTCCCGTCGTGGAGACACACCGTCTCGTGCGCGTCGCGACAGCGCCCGACGCCCACGGGCGTCGGAACCTTCGGTAGATCCGGCAGCCGTTGATTCCGCTGTGACAGACCCCGCGCAGTCGGGTGCCTCGACAGAGAAGGCGTCGGCACGCGGGTCGAAGTCGGCTCGAGGGAAGAGCGGAACCAACAAGTTCTGGTCTCGGCTTCCCAAGTCGGACAACACCATTTTCGGGTTGTCCACCAGCCGGGCCGTGGTGCTCGCGATGGTTGTACTCATGTTGGCGCTGACACTGGCTGTGCCGCTGCGTACTTACATCAGCCAGCGATCGGACGCCGCGCAGGTGGCGGCCGAACGTCAGGTGCTCGAGGAAGAACTGCGAAAGCTGCAAGGGCAGAACGCACGCTTCGACGACCCTGCGTACATCGAAGCTCTTGCACGAGAACGCCTTCGGTACGTCAAACCGGGCGAGACCCCGTTTCAGGTTCAGCTTCCCGGTGACTACAAGGAGCCGGAGAAGAAGCAGGAAAAGGAAACACCGCTGACAGGTCCGTGGTATCGCGATCTGTGGCAAACGATTTCGGAACCGCCAGTGGTTCCCGAGACGACGACACCGGCCCCGATGCCGTTGGCGCCGATAGAGCCAGAAGAACAAGGAGTACCCACCGGGTGAGCAACACGTCCGAAAATTCCCCACAGGTTTCACAGGCGGACCTCGACGCCGTTGCCGCTCAATTGGGCCGTGAGCCACGCGGAGTGATCGAGATCGCGTACCGCAGCCCGGACGGTCAGCCGGGCGTCGTCAAGACTGCCCCCAAACTTCCGGACGGAACACCGTTCCCGACGTTGTACTACCTCACCGACCCGCGACTGACGGCCGAAGCGAGCCGTCAGGAATCCGCCGGCGTCATGCGTGAGATGACCGAACGTCTGACGCAGGATCCCGAACTTGCCGCGGCTTACCGCCAGGCGTACGAGTCGTACCTCGCCGAGCGTGACGCAATCGAATCTCTCGGAACCGACTTTGCAGGTGGTGGGATGCCGGATCGCGTCAAGTGCCTGCACGTGTTGATGGCGCATTCGCTTGCCAAGGGGCCCGGCGTGAACCCGCTCGGTGACGAGTCCGTGGCGTTGGCTGGTCACGGAAAGCTTCGCGGCACTGCAATTCCCGCGGACTGGCCTGGCATCGACGATGCCGACAACACCGACCAGTGACTCGCCGTGTTGCCGCAGTTGATTGCGGTACCAACTCCATTCGACTGCTGATCGCCGACGTCGGCGCCGACGGTCGTCTGGTGGATGTCCGACGTGAGATGCGCGTCGTCCGACTCGGTCAAGGCGTTGATGCAACAGGGACATTCGCGGCCGAAGCTATCGAACGCACCAGGGTCGCGCTGGTCGAGTACGCGTCGATGATCGCCGACGCCGGAGCAACCGCCGTTCGTATGGTCGCCACCTCGGCTACTCGCGACGCTGCGAATCGAGAAGACTTCTTCACGATGACGCGTGACGTGCTCGGTGCGGTGATTCCCGGATCCGGAGCCGAGGTGATCACCGGCGACGAAGAGGCACGTCTCTCGTTCAGCGGTGCTGTGGGAGAACTCGATCCATCCGAGGGGCCGTTCGTGGTGGTCGATCTCGGCGGCGGATCCACTGAAGTTGTCCTCGGTGATGCCTCTGGCGTCCAGGCTGCGTACTCCACCGACATCGGCTGTGTGCGCGTCACGGAGCGGTGCTTACCGTCGGATCCGCCTACGGCAGAGCAGGTTTCCGAGGCGACGGCTTTTGCGACCGCGAAATTGTCCGAGGCGTTCGAGGCCGTACCCGTCGAGAAGGCGCACACGTGGGTGGGTGTCGCTGGAACCATGACGACTCTGGCCGCAATCGCGCAGGATCTTCCGGAGTACGACGCCGAGAAGGTGCACCTGTCGAGGATTCCGTTCAAGCAACTGTTCGACGTGTGTGAGCGTCTCATTGCCATGCCGCGGGTTGATCGTGCTGCCTTCGGTCCGATGCATCCGGGGCGGGTGGACGTCATCGGCGGCGGAGCGATCATCACCACGGTGCTGGCTCAGACCTTCGAGGCCAAAGCCGGGATCACCGAACTGATTGTCAGCGAACACGACATCCTCGACGGCATCGCGATGTCGATAGCCCAGACCGACCCGATAGTCTGATCCCTGCCGCACCCGACCAGTCGGGTGCGTCAAGGCCCCCATAGCCCAATTGGCAGAGGCAACGGACTTAAAATCCGTCAAGTGTCGGTTCGAGTCCGACTGGGGGCACCAAGTAATCCGCCTGCACAACGAATCGAAAAACCCCGCTCGTCCTCATGCGGACGGGCGGGGTTTTTCGTGGAGCAACGACTGGTTGTCGGGGCTACTGAGCCCAGACGGTCGTCCCTGCAGGAGCATTCAGCGTGTTGACGAGATCGATACCGGCCACGACTGCCGCGCCGCCGCCGCCGAGGATCGTTCCGGCGACACCGCCGATGCCGGCTCCTGTCGCGAGACCACCCAAGCACAGTGCCGCAGCGACGGGGAGACCGACGATGGTCAAGCCCAGCGGAGCGCCGACAGCGCACCCGATTCCGGCGCCGACGATGGTGCCAAGCAGACTGCCAACCTGAGTGCCGAGACCGAGCTGGCTCTGGAAGTGTGCGATTGCTCGATCATTTTCCTCGGGCGAGGCGACGGGCGTCCATTCCTTTGCCGCAGGCGCACTCTCGGGCCGAGGGGTGGCCTTCGCCGAATCGGTGATCGGTGTCAGCGTGAGGGTCTTACCGTCTTCGCTGATCGCACGATCGAAGGGAAACTGCAGATCTCCGAGGTTGTATGCGAGAGGCAGGGAAACCAGGTCGGCTCCCTTGCTGTCCTGCAAGACAACGGACTTGCCGTCGCCGGAGACCTTGAACAGCCCGGCGTCGATGGTGGTGACGATCGACTTGTCGACGACCTTCGCTTCGTAGTTCACGTCGGTAGACGGATCAGCCGATGCGATCCCTGTTGATGCTCCGACTGCAGCGACCGCCAGAGCAGTCACAGCCGCTTTCTTGAAGAAACCCATAGTTCATACCCCGTGTTCGCCTGCGTGTACTCGCAGAAACTCGACAACTTCGGACATTGGTAAACCCCCGACAAAGCCTTCGTATTAAAGCAGACCGAAGTGACGGAAGGGATAGTTGCGCTCGGGCCGACCGGAAGCTGCCGGTGTAGTCGAATGTGCCGTTTGCAGTACCAGGTTATCGAACATGTGTGCGAAAATGTGGAGATGCGGTTGACCGAGCGATCCCCGGACCGCTGCCCGAATGGACATCGACTCACGGCGAATACGTGCCTTGTCGGCTGGGAGGTCTGCGGGTGTGCCTCGACGGAGAATGGCGGACACAGGACGCATTACTGCAGGCGATGTGGTGAAACTGTCCGGACGCCGGAGTGTGTCGGCGTGGATCCGCAGAAAAGTCGATGGAGTTGAAGGGGTGCCCTGCCTGCTTGGGTGGGGCAACCAGGCAGGGCAGTGGTTGGCCGTCCCTCTCAATACCGACCTACGGCAAACCATTGGCGTTGAAGGTACCCACACTTCGTGATGCGCGCCACTTACGTACCAGTACCTTCGTTAGCCGAGGTCAGCGGCGGCGACGATGGACGTCGCCGACGTCCCCGCGGGGACGTGGTTCATGGAGAAGTCGCGGTCCCGGTCAGGGTTGACGACGCTCGCCAGTAAGAGCATTGCGGCGACGAAAAGAATCCCCGCGGCGAGGTAGGCGATTCTCACGGGCAGGCGAGGGCGGCGATCTGAATTCGTGGACATTCACGTTCTCCATCAGTGCAGTGGTGAACGTTTAATTTAACAATCAACTAGTATGAGCGCGGCGAACAGTGACGCAAGATACGAAAAGACCCTCGATCTCGGGGGAAATCGAGGGCCTTTCCGGTCGAACGTCGGCGTCGCCAAGCACATAGCGTCACCGACCCACTATCGGTGTCGAGCGTGACCCCTCATGTCCGACCCCACTTCTCGACACTATCCAGTAATTTGCGACATTGGGGACGATTCGGACTTTGTCCATCGGATGGGGGACGCCCCGGCCGCGACACCTACTTTCGTCCGGCTGCCCATTTCATTCCCCAGTTGTATGCCCGATCGAGATCGGACTGACTACCGTTGATGTACCGCACCTCGCGGGTCACCGTCACGCCCTGACCTGAACTTTGGATGAGCGCGATCGCGCACAGTCGCTCCTGGTTACTGGCGGAGTCGAGTCGCACTTCCACCTCAGGTCCGTTGGTGGGATACAGGGTGACGACGCCGTCCACGGCCGCCCAGTTGGGGGCCCCGTCGTAGATCATCGCGAAGATGAGGATTCGCCGGAAAGCGCTGGGGTCACCAAGATTGACGTGCATGTTCTCGCCGCCGGTGTTCGCGCCACTGCGGTCGTCACCGTCGAGCGAAATGTACGGCGGGGAAGTCAGCGAGCCGAAACTGTTGCCCAAGGCCTGGACTACTCCTTTGGACCCGTCGGCGAGTTCGTAGAGGCATCCGAGATCCAGGTCGACCGCGCCGGAGCCTGCGCCGGCGAGCTTGGCGAGGAAACCGGTCTTCTTCGGTGGCGCTCCCTGTGACCAGTTGAGGTTCACGCGCATATTGCCTTGTCGTTCACCCGCCTTCGCGAGGTTGACCGTCGGCGCTGATTTGGTCAGCGTGATCTTGCTCAGGCTGACCGGTGCCTGCGACGGTGTGGACTCGCCGGAACGTCGGGTGTAGTCGATTGCCATCGTGATAGTCCTTGTCTGAACTCGAATGAGTCCGATCGTGTTACCCGTCGAGGAATCTCCACCGACGTGATCGGCGATCTCGAGCCATTGTCCCTCATATCCGAATTTCAACCCGAGGACACGCAACTCGCTGCGCCAACCACCGGGCAGACCAGCAGTTTGCTGATTACTGTGTCTATGGGCGGACCTCGCTCCGAAACAGGTCGGACGTACTGGTTGACACGACAGTGTCCATTTACGGGAGAATTGCTCAGTCGGACGTCCGACTCAATTTTCGAGTGGCAGAGGGAGGGTAGGTGATGTCGGTCCTCTCTCGTCTGCAACCGCACCCGAGAGAAAGACTGACACCTGCGCAACGCGATGACGTAACGCGTGAACAGATGGCCGTCACCTTCGGCGTGCTGCCATGGGCCGCAGCTGTCCACCTCGTCGTCACACTCGGGTTGGCGCTGTTTGTGATTCCACCGGATAGCGGGCTGTTGCCGCGCCTGTGGCCGATCCTTTCCGCGGTGATCGGGTTGGTGGGTATGTGCGTCGGACTCGCTATCCGCTTCGATCTGATCGCACCGACGTACCGGATGTCGTACGTGTTTCTCATCGTCGAATTCGCCGTCGTCGGGATCCTGTATTCCTCGCTTGCACTGGTCCTCTACCCGATTCTGGACGATTCCGGCGACCTGATCCTCACGGCAGCGACTGCATCCATCACCGGCGCAGGAGCCGTGGCTACCGCCATGTTGCGCATCGTCGGACTGACCTGGGTGCTGTCGAATCTCGTAATCTTGGGCGTGGCGTTCTGGCTCCAACCAGGACCCGAGTTCGAACGTATTCTCATCGGATTGATCGTGTACGGAGCGGCGCTGATCGGCGGAACGATAGTGGTTTCGGCAAATCTGGAATCGCGTTATCGAGCTGAGCTGAGCGCAGCGTCGGAACGATCGGTCGTGCAGATGCTTCTCGAAGACTTCGAAGGCAATGCCGGGGACTTCGTCTGGGAGACCGATCAGAAGGGGAAATTCAACCGAATTCCGACGCGGCTCGCGTCCGAAGCGGGGCTGGACTCCACCGAGTTGCAAGGAATTGCTTGGCAGGACCTGTTCATGGAGTTGGGCACTCTACGGATCCCTGGCGGAATCGACGCGCTCATGGAGTTGCAGCAAGCCCGTCACACGAAGTCCGCATTCGTAGATGTCCTCATTCCTGTCCGAGTTCACGCCGAAATTCGATGGTGGCAGGTGTCCGGGCGGCCGCGCCCTGGCCGCACACCCGACGAGTTCGTCTGGCGAGGAGTCGGTTCCGACGTCACCGAAGTGAAACTGCAGAGCGACGAAATCGTGCGGATGGGCCGGGTGGACGCACTGACGGGAATGCCGAACCGGCACAGTTTCTGGACTGAGCTCGAGCGATTGCTGCGCGAGCCGAACACAATTGAAGGTCGTCTCGCGCTGGCCATGCTCGACCTCGACAACTTCAAATCGGTGAACGACACACTGGGACACACCGTTGGCGACGCGGTTCTGCGCGAGGTCGCAGATCGCCTTTCCGAAGCCGGCGCCGCGTCACAGCTGTTCGCACGATTGGGCGGAGACGAGTTCGCGATTCTCTTCACCGATGTGGGTGACAGTTCGCACGTGCGAACTCTGCTCGGCCGCTACATCGAAGCACTCCATGAGCCGATTACAGTGGCAGGCACGCGGTTGGAGATCGGGTGCAGCATCGGGTACTACCGCCCCGAGGCTCTCCCGGCCTCCGCCGACGAGTTGATGGGCGCAGCGGACTTGGCGTTGTTCGCCGCGAAGGAATCAGGGCGTGGCGCTGTACGCGAATATCGAGATTCGATGAAGTCAGTGGCAGATCGGCGTGCCCGCCTTCTCGAGGATCTGGGGAACACCGTGTCCGACAAGGACCTCGAACTCGAGTTGCTTCCCCGGATCGACGTCGTCTCCCGCGAGATCGTAGCTGTGGAGGTTCGTGTGATCTGGCACAACGCCCGGCTCGGGGCTGTGACGTCCGCCGAATTCATGAGCGTCGCCGACGACACCGGTTTGGCGTATTCACTCGGGACAACGGTTTTCGAGCTGGCCTGCGCGGCGGCGTCGCACCTTCCCGATCATGTGCGGGTGGCCGTCGCCGTGTCGACGCGTCAGCTCGAATCGGATTTTTTTGTCGAAGCGATCGGTGACTCGCTTCGCCGATCGGACGCCAGTGCACATCAGCTCGAACTCCAACTCGACGAGTCCTCTGCCATTACCGACGAGTCTCGAGCAGCGTTGCACGCCATCGCGGAAATGGGGGTATCGCTGACGGTGGACGAGTTCGGCGCCGGATTCTCCTCCCTGGCATCATTGTCCGGCCTTCCGTTCACCCGAGTTCGGATCGAACGCTCCATCTCCAGTGCGGCGCCCAGCGGGCGGCCAATTCTCGAAGCTGTCGTGGATCTGGTCGACGCGCTGGGAATGGAGGTCGTCGTCTCGGGAGTGGACAGTGAGGAGCAGCTGAAGGTCGTCGCGACCGCGGGTGTGCGGACTGTGCAGGGGCACGTTGCCGGCGGAGTCATGTCTGTGCACGCCGTGACGCAGGCGGTAGCAGGCCGACGTGGATGACCCGGCGGTGGTACGTCGACGTCGGTTCGAGACCTCGGTGCGCCGACTCGGTCGACGCGGTTCTGACGAACACTTGTCAGACTACGATCGCCACCGCCTTCTCAACCGACGTCTGTGGTTCACGGCGCGAATACTGCCATGGGCGTTCTTGATTGCCGCTCTCGCATTGTCGACGATCGTGGTGCTTCTGCCGGCGGATACCGGGGTGTTTCGCTGGGTGTGGCCGAGTGTCGTGGCCGTGTCGAGCGTCGCGTTCAGCCTCTATTGGCTGTGGCGTTCGCAGTTCGGGGTTTCGGAGTCGCAGACCACTGAATTGGTGGTACTCACAATTCAGGTCATCGTGTGGGGAGGTTTGCTTGCGTGCCTAGCGCTGGTGCTGTTTCCTATCCTCGATCCCGGCAGCGAATTAGTGTTGATCTCGACACTGATGGGAGGCATCGCAGTCGGTGTTTTTCCGACGTTGATGTTCCGTGGATTTACCCTGATTTGGATCGGACTTGTCGGTCTCGGGTTGGCGGGGGGATTGTGGACCGAACCGGCCCCCTCGCGCTACGTGCTGATTGGGGTGCTGGCGATCTATCTCGTTTCGCTTTACAGCGGAACATTGCTATTGGCTAATCTTTTCGATAAACGGCTATACGCCGAGCTCGTGGCGGAGGACGAACGAGATCTCGTCGAGTTGCTGCTCAACGACCTCGAGGACGGCGCGCAGGATTGGCTTTGGGAGACCGATTCGCGCGGCGTCGCCAGTACCGTGTCGTATCGATTCGCCGAGCAGGTCGGTTTACCGGCAGCGCAGATCCGGGGCCGCACCATGCACGAGATTCTGATCGGGATCGGCGCATCCCGAACAGGCGCGGGCAGGGAGTCCCTAGCTCTCCTCGCTGCGAATTTCGAAGCGGGGACGGCATTTCGGGACCTCACACTGCAGGTCGTCGTACGGGGCGACACTCGCTGGTGGTCGATGTCAGGGCACCCCGGCAGCGGCGAGCGGTTGGACTACGGATGGCGCGGAATCGGATCCGATATCACTCACTCCTATCACCAGCGTCAGAACATCTTGCGACTGGCGGAGGTCGATTCGCTGACCGGGCTCAGAAATCGGTACAGCTTCAACGCTCAACTGTCGTCGCGGCTTCGGGACGGGCGCAGAGTGTGGTTGGCGATCTTGGATCTGGACAACTTCAAGTCGATCAACGACCGGTTGGGCCATCACGTCGGAGACGACGTGCTTCGTGATGTAGCGAGCAGACTGCGCAGCGTTCTGCGATCGAACGAGATCTGTGGACGACTGGGGGGTGACGAGTTTGCCATCGCCTTCGACGACATCGCCTTCGACGACATCGGGAATGCAGACGAGGTGCAGGAGCGATTCCAAACAATTCTCGACGCATTCGAACGACCATTTTCACTGGTCGGCAATCAGATTCGCATTCGCGCGAGCCTGGGCTACGGCTCTACGCCCGACGACGCCGACAGCCTCGAAGACCTGGTGATTGTTGCCGACCTCGCGCTGTACCACGCAAAGGAGAGCGGTCGGAACCAGATCCGCGCCTTCGATGCGAGTTTGCGCGATCGTGCGACCGGTAGGGCCAGGGCACTGCTGGATCTTCGTCGTGCGCTGATCGACGAAGAGTTCGAGTTGGTCTATCAACCGCAGGTTTCAGCCGCGACGGGAGTTGTCGTCGGGTTCGAGGCTCTGCTGCGGTGGAACCATCCGACTTCAGGTCTCGTCTCGCCGGGAGACTTCATTTCGGTCGCCGAGGAAACTGGCTTGATCGTGCCAATTGGTGCGGGCGTTTTGCGGGCTGCCTGCACGGCGGCGACAACGTGGCCGGAGGACATTCGGGTTGCCGTCAATGTCTCTCAGGTTCAACTGCGTTCGAGTCGATACGTCGAATCGGTACGCCGGACACTGAACGAGGTGAACCTCGATCCCAGCCGACTCGAGATCGAGGTGACCGAATCGCTGGTCATCGACGACGCGGACCGAGACGTATTGGTACAGCTGTCGGCGCTCGGAATCGCCATTGCGATGGACGACTTCGGCACAGGGTTCTCCTCGGTTGCCAGCTTGGCCCGCCTGCCACTCGATCGGTTGAAGATTGACCGGGCGTTCGTCGCACCACTGGACGCGGATCCCTCGAATTCGAGGTTCGCTGTCCTGCGAGCCGTCATCGCGATTGCCAAATCTCTCGGGCTCGACACCGTCGCCGAGGGTGTCGAGACGGAGCGGCAGCGCGCGATAGTGATCGAGTGTGGATGCGAAGTGATCCAGGGGTACCTGGAGGGAGTGCCGATACGGGCAGCCGAAATTCCGGACTACTTGAATCGGCGACTCGGCGGTTCCAGCAGGCGGGGTGCAGCGGCTACCACTGAGTGAGAACGTAGTGCCCGTTTTGCGAATCGATGTGTGACGGTACGCCGAAGTGATTCACATCGAACTGCAGAAGGGTGTCTTCGTGGAGGTCGGATCGGCGTACTCCCCAGGGCCGATGTTGGTGGGTAAGAAGGCAGTGGTCACAGGTGGCTCCCAGGGAATCGGAGCAGCGATAGCTCGGTCATTCGCATCGCATGGCGCGTCAGTTCTGGTTGTCGACGTGGCTCCGCTGAACGAGAGCGAATTCGACTCCGCTGCAGGTGGTTCGATCAACCATCTCGAGTACGACGTGCGGGCGCGGGAAGTCCCCGTCGCGTTGACCGAATTCGCGCCAGATGTCCTGGTGAACAATGTGGGGCATTTCCTGAATCCGCCGACAGCGTTCACCGGAACCGATCCGGGTTTCTGGTCCGAGGCGGGCAACATCAATTTCGATCACGTCGTGCGCCTGACCCATGCCCTGCTTCCCGGCATGATCGACCGCGGAACCGGTGGATCGATCGTGAACCTGACGACGGTGGAGGCGCATCGAGCGATCCCCGGCCACACCATGTACTCGGCATACAAAGCGGCGCTGACGCAGTTCACTCGGAGCCTGGGCGTCGAGATCGGTCGAACCGGAGTGCGCGTCAACGCCATTGCGCCGGATCTGATCGAGTCGGTACAGGTGCCGTATCGCAAGATCGTTTCTGCGGACGACTGGGACAAGTGGCCGGGGTGGGCGCCGTTGGGTGGACCAGGCCAGCCGGTCGACATTGCCGGTCCCGCACTGTTCCTGGCTTCCGACCTGTCGAGATACATCACCGGAACTGTCATCCACGTCGACGGCGGCTCGCACGCTGCCGGTGGTTGGTTCCCCACAGAAGAGGGCGGCTGGACCAACCGGCCCCGAAAGGCTTGACACATGACAACTTTCAGTCTGAACGTTCCCAATTTCGGCACCACTCTCGCGGAGGGCTCCTACGGCAAACTTGTCCAGGTCTGTCAGAGCGCGGAAGCCGCCGGCTTCGACCGGGTCCTCGTGACCGATCACGTGGTGATGGGCTCGGACAACTCGGCGTACACGTGGTCGGCGTTTCCCACCGAGCCTGACGCCAACTGGCTCGAACCGCTGACCGTGCTGGCTTTTGTTGCCGGACAGACACAAACGATTCGTCTGGGTACCGGAATCGTCATCGCCGCACTGCGCGGGGGAGCGGTACTGGCTAAAACTGCCGCGACACTCGACCTGCTCTCCGGCGGCCGCCTCGACCTGGGCGTCGGAACCGGTTGGCAGGAACGCGAATACGAAGCTGCCGGTATGGACTTCGGCAAACGAGGACCTCTGCTCGACGACGCTCTCGCCGTGTGCCGGGCCCTGTGGAGTTCGGCGCCCGCGAGCATCGACACTCCTCGACTGACATTCGACGACGTGTACTGCGCGCCCCGGCCGTCCGCAGGAATCCCGATCTGGGTGTCGGGTTCGCTCTCCAAAGCGGTCGTACGACGCGTCGCAACCTGGGGCGACGGGTGGATCCCGATCATGGGCGCCGTCGACGACGACCTACGTGTTGGGATCGACGTCATCGGCAAGGCAATGGCAGATCTCGGACGCGATCCGGCGGAACTGCAGATTCGGGGGCGATTGACCGTCGTTCGCGGGTCTGACGGCTCGATCGACCTCCCGGCAACGATGCTCGGCGCCGAACAGCTGCTCGAATCCGGAGCTACCGATGTGCTGGTCGCGCTGGCAGCGGTTGATCCCGACCCGGATGCGGCGATGGAGGAGTTCGGCGAACTGGTGGCGGCCTTCGCAAAGGTGACCCGCTGACCATCGCGTCGAGACGGTAGTTCTATCGTGCGAAGTGTTGTAGTGCAGCCTGATCGAGGAGAGAACACATGACCGAGAGCATCGTCGTGGATACGAGCCTGGAAGCCTTGCTCGATGCCCGGATCAGCTGCCGCGCCTACCAGGACCGCCAGGTGCCGCGTGAGGTGATCGAGGAGATCCTTCGGTTGGCGCAGAAGACGCCGTCGTGGTGCAACACGCAACCGTGGCAGGTTGCGATCACGGAAGGGGAGGGCACCGAACGATTCCGCGCCGGCCTCGGTGAGTACGTGATCGCCAACGCCCAGGAGTCGGACTTCGAGTTCCCACGCCAATACCAGGGCATCTACAAGTCGCGTCGGTTCGACTGCGCGATGGCGCTCTATTCGAGCGTCGGAATCGAGCACGGTGACCGCGCCGGGTCCGCGGCGCAGACGATGAAGAATTTCGAGCTCTTCGGCGCTCCCCACGTCGCGATCATCACCACCGACGAGGCATTGGGCACCTATGGAGCCGTCGACTGCGGGTTGTACGTGAACAGCTTCTTGCTCGCGGCCCAGAGTCTGGGTGTGGCCACCATTCCGCAGGCGGCACTCGCAGGCAGTTCCAAGTTCATTCACGAACACTTCGGCATCGACGACACCCGCAAGGTCGTCTGCGCTATCTCGTTCGGATACGCCGACACCGACCACCCGGTGAACGGATTCCGCACCGAACGCGAAACCGTCGACAACGTCGTGCAGTGGATGTCGAACTGATCACCTGCTGGTCGGGGGATTGAGTGTTGCGTAGTTCCACCTGAAAGACTGGTGGCATGTCCGACACACCCGAACTGTTCGATCGTCTGCGCCGATTCCCCGATGTCGAGGCACCCAATCTCTTTGCCGTCGACGCGGCCGATCGCCTGATCCTCGACGAGGCCGCCGAGGCTCTGGCCGCCGCGCCGGCGGACTCCGTCGTCGTGATCGGCGATCACTACGGTGCGCTGACCGCCGGTGTTGCGCTCGTTCACGGAATTGCCGGCGTGCGGGTTCATCAGGATCCGCTCACCGGAGAACTGGCACTCGCGAACAATGCGCGCGAACTAGGTTTCAGTGACGCCTTCACCTCCCACAGACTGGACGAGGAGTTGCTCAGCGGCGCCCGCGTCGTGCTCATGCAATTGCCGCGTAGTCTCGCCGAACTCGCCGAGATCGCTCAACTGATCGCACTCCATGCCGACCCGGCAGTACGGGTCTTCGCCGGTGGGCGTGACAAGCACATCACCCCGGCGATGAACAAGGTTCTCGGCGAATCGTTTTCCGACGTCAGCGCCTCACGTGGGCGTCAGAAGTCGCGCGTACTCAAGGCGTCGGAACCCAAGGCCGATGTTGCGATCACGTTCCCGTTGACCGAACGCCTCGACGAGTTCGATCTCGACGTCGTTGCTCACGGCGCAGTGTTCGCCGGTGCGAGCCTGGACATCGGCACCCGGTTGCTCCTGGAGAATCTCGGCAAGATAGCGGTCGACCCGTTGAGCGATGTGGTCGATCTGGGTTGTGGCAGCGGCATTCTCGCGACGGCGATCGCACGCAAGTTCCCGGACGTGCACGTGATCGCGACGGATCAGTCCTCGGCAGCCGTCGCTTCGGCACTGGCGACCGCGTCCGCGAACGGTGTCGGCGATCGGGTGAGCGGTCTGCGCGACGACGCGATGAGCTCGCTGCCCGACGCGAGCTCGGATCTGGTTCTGTTGAACCCGCCGTTCCACGTCGGCGCGGCGGTTCACACCGGCGGAGCGCTCAAGATGTTCGAAGCCGCCGGTCGCGTCCTGCGCCCCGGCGGGGAGCTGTGGACTGTCCACAATGCGCATCTGGGTTATCGCGAACCGTTGAAAGCCGCGGTGGGTCCCAGTGAAGCGATGGCGAAGAACGCGAAGTTCATCGTGATGAAGTCGATCAAACCGTCCTAGTATCGAAAAGGGACGAGTGTCGAAGAGTGTTGACCTTCCGGAAACGCGCCGGGAACTACAACGGATGCTTCGACGTTGTAAATTACGAGTGCTTTACTTTTAGTTAGGTACACGGACCGTGTCGGAAACTCGGATCCGTCCGGCGAACCCGCGACGCACCCGTCGTAGGCCACCACGATGAAGGGATGATCACGGTGCGCACCACCAGCAACCCGGTGTTCCGCAATCTGCCCAAGCAAGAGGGCAACGGATACGCCTCGTTCGGATCTGCGACGGCGGGCGCCTCGCAGGCAACCCAGCAGTTCGGTCAGCCGCAGTACGCTCCGGCTGAGCCGTACCAGACCGGTCCCACCTCGCGGGCCATGACGATCGACGACGTCGTCACCAAGACGGGCATCACGCTCGGTGTGCTGACCATCTCGGCATTGGTGTCGTACTTCCTGGTCAACAACAACGCCGACCTCGCAGCCCCGCTGGTCATCGGCGGCGGTCTCGTCGGCCTCGTTCTGGTTCTGGTCGCCACGTTCGGCCGCAAGATGGACAACCCGGCAATCGTGTTGGCGTACGCCGTCGCCGAGGGTCTGTTCCTCGGTGCGCTGTCGTTCATGTTCACCGATATTCAATTCGGTGGCGTCGGCGGATCTGCACTGATCGCGCAAGCAGTCCTCGGAACGTTCGGCGTGTTCTTCGGCATGCTGGTCGTCTACAAGACCGGTGCGATCCGGGTGACACCGCGTCTGACGCGAATGATCATCGGCGCATTGATCGGCGTTGTCGTTCTGGCGCTCGGTAACCTCGTCGCGAGCTTCTTCGTCGACGGCGGACTGGGGCTGCGTGACGGCGGTACGCTCGCCATCATCTTCAGCCTCGTCTGCATCGGCATCGCAGCCTTCAGTTTCCTGCTCGACTTCGACGCAGCTGATCAGCTGATCCGTGCACAGGCGCCGGAGAAAGCAGCCTGGGGCGTCGCATTCGGCCTCACCGTCACCTTGGTCTGGCTGTACGTCGAGATCCTGCGTCTGCTGAGCTACTTCAACAACGACTAGTTCTCGAGTCGTTTCGTAACACAAAAGAAGGGTCCCGCGAGGGCCCTTCTTTTGTCGTCTGCGCGCGGTTACGGTGCTTTGATACCTAGCAACTGCTTGGTTTTCAAAGAAGGGTGCGCGAATGTCGACAAACACCACTGAACCCGTCCTGGTCGCGGATGCCGGAGCAGTGCGAACGCTGACCTTCAACAATCCGAGCCGCCTGAACGCTTTCAATGCGGCCGGCTTTCGAGCGTTGACCAAGGCGCTCGACGACGCGGCGTCGGACGATTCCGTGGCCGTGGTGATCGTCGAGGGTGCGGGCAAGGCATTTTCCAGTGGTGTCGACCTACGCGCACTGGCCGAACCCGGCACGGACAATGCCGACTTCGGCAACGCATTCGCGCCGCTGATCGTTGCGCTGGTGGAGTTTCCGAAGCCTTTGATCGCCGCGGTGCACGGCGCCGCCGTCGGCATCGGCCTGACCATGCTGCTCTACTGCGACGTCGTCTACGTTGCCGAGAACGCACGCATGCGGGCACCGTTCACCTCGCTGGGCACGGCGCCCGAAGCTGCCAGTAGTTGGTTGCTGCCCAAGGTGATCGGAACACAGCGCGCCGGCGAGCTGATCCTGTCGGCCCGGTGGCTCAGCGGCATCGAGGCGGCTGACTACGGCTTGGCGACCGCAGCTGTAGCTGCCGACGAGGTACATGCGCGTGCCCGTGAGAGCGCCGAGCAGATTGCCGCCAACGTCGGACCGGCAGTCCTTGCCGCCAAACGACTGCTCCGTCACGGATGGGCGGACGAAGCTCGCGCTGCCGTGCAGCGTGAGGACGACGCTGCGCGAGAGTTGATTCGCGAGTTGGGGAGTTTTGCTCAGAAGTTCACGACTACCTGAAACACGACCACACGAAAGCGGCCGCCCGGCAGAAGCCGGG
>NZ_JBHTSW010000009.1:0-160300 GCF_042794945.1 Rhodococcus sp. NPDC056506
ACTACACACACCAACCCCGCCTCGGTGTAAAATAAGTCCCCCCTTCGCTGAACCTGCTGTGCGCCTTTATTAACCTCCCGCGGTTAATAAAGGCGCACAGCAATAGTTTTCAACTCAGATGATGCACTTCCTGCAGCCCGTACACCGGCGTCGGAATGCCCTCGTAGCGCGCCTTCAACTGCAGCGCGAGGTACAGCGAGTAATGCCGCGACTGATGCAGATTGCCGCCGTGGAACCAGAGCGCTTCCTGCTGCGTCGGCTTCCACATGTTGCGCTGCTCGCCTTCCCACGGCCCCGGGTCCTTGGTCGTGTTCGAACCGAGGCCCCACACCTTGCCGACCTTGTCAGCGGTGTCCTGACCGATCAGATCCGCCACCCAGCCGTTCATCGAGCCGTAGCCGGTCGCGTAGACCACGACGTCGGCAGGCAATTCCGTACCGTCTTCGAGGATCACGCTGTTCTCGGTCAGCTCACGAATGTTGCCGTGCGCGAGCTTGATGTCCCCGTTGGCAACCAGTTCTGCAGCGCCGACGTCGATGTAGTAACCCGAGCCACGTCGTAGGTACTTCATGAACAGGCCCGAACCGTCGTCGCCCCAGTCGTGCTCGAAGCCCGCCTTCTCGAGGCGATCGTAGAAGTCTTTGTCGCGCTCACGGATTGCGTCGTACACCGGGATCTGGAACTCGTGCATGATCCGGTACGGCAGCGAACCGAACGTGAGATCGGCCTTGTGCGTCGTCATTCCGGCAGCGAGGGCGCGCTCCGAATACAGATCACCCAAGCCCAGATCCATCAGCGAATCCGACTTCACGATGTGCGTCGAGCTGCGCTGCACCATCGTGACGTCGATGCCGTTCTCCCACAGAGCGCCGCAGATGTCGTGCGAGGAATTGTTGGCCCCGATCACGACGACCTTCTTGCCCACGTACTGATCCGGTCCGGGGTGCTTGCTCGAGTGGTGCTGATCGCCGAGGAACTTGTCCTGGCCGGGGAACGTCGGAACGTTGGCCTTGCCGGACATACCGGTCGCCATCACCAACTGCTTGGGACGCAAGGTCAGCTTCTCGCCGTTTCGATTGACCTCGACGGTCCATTCCTGGGCCTTCTCGTCGAACGACGCCGACGTGCAGGTCGTGGAACTCCAGTACGGCACCTCCATGACCTTCGTGTACATCTCGAGCCAGTCACCGATCTTGTCCTTCGGCGCGAACACCGGCCAGTTGTCCGGGAACGGCATGTAAGGCAGATGGTCGTACCAGACCGGATCGTGCAGGCACAGGGACTTGTAACGTCCACGCCACTGATCGCCGGGTCGCTCGTGGCTGTCGATCACGATGGCCGGAACTCCGAGCTGACGCATCCGGGCGCCGAGCGCGATACCGCCCTGGCCGCCGCCGACGATCACGACGTAAGGCTGTGTGGTGTAACCGAGTTCGCGGTCCTCGATCTCCTTCTGCTCGGCCCACGTGACGCGGTTCGGATCTGCACCGTGCTTCGCTCCCCGCGGCCGGCGAGTGCCCTTGCCTTCTTCGTGCCCCTTCAATTCTTGCAGCGACGTAAGCAGAGTCCAAGCGACATATTCCCCGGGTCGCTCCGCTCCTGCCCGCCGATCATCTACCTTCAAACGAAGGTGCCCGTGCGCACGCCCGGTAGCAGTCTCGAATTCGATCCAGGCAGACGTGACGCCGTCGGCTTCGTCGGGTGTCTCGGTGGTCCGAAATCCTGAAGGATCGGTGTCGTCCAGACGTTCGGAGAGCATGTCGGCGATCTGCTCGCGACCTTCGACAGTCTTGATGTTCCAGGTGAACGACACCAAGTCTCGCCAGAAGCTGTCGAGCGCGAATTTGCCTGCAACACGCTCGATGTCACGAGCGGCGAGTGCCGATTCGAAATCCGCCAGCCAGGCGTCGACGCGCTCCTGAGGTGTCACCGCCGTCGCCTTCACCTCTGGGGCGACTGCGGAATCGATGGTTTGCGTCATCACTTCTCCTTGTTTGTGAATGTGACACACAGCACATCGCATAAGTGGCCCCGGTCACAAGCGTTGCAGCCTGTTGCAATCCGAACCACTGTGACCAATCCCTCGATCACAAAACTAGTTGAAGTATGCAACGGTATGTACGATTCAAACCGCTTCGATGATGCGAATCCTTCGCATCGCCAACCACCCTCGACCCGCACAGGAGACACGCATGCCAAGTGTGAGCGCTACCGCCGAGCGGTCAGCACCCGGCGTCCGACCTGGTGGACTCGTCGTCGTCCTGGCTTTCGTCGGCATCGTCGCCGCACTCATGCAGACGCTTGTCGTCCCGTTGATCGCAGATCTACCCAAACTGCTGAACACGACGGCATCGAACGCGTCGTGGGTCGTCACCGCAACTCTGCTGGCGGGCGCCGTCGCCACTCCGATAGCCGGTCGACTCGGCGATCTGTACGGCAAGCGACAGATGATTCTGATCTTCACAATCCCGCTCATTGCCGGATCGATCATTTGCGCAACCGCCAATTCGGTCGTTCCGATGGTGATCGGTCGCGGATTGCAAGGCACCTGCGCCAGCCTGATCCCGCTCGGTATCAGCGCGCTGCGCGATCTGCTTCCGCCGAAAAGGGTAAATTCTGCGATCGCACTGATGAGTTCGTCGATGGGAATCGGCAGTGCACTCGGTATGCCGATCGCCGCGGTGGTAGCCGAGAATGCAAGCTGGCGGGCTCTCTTCTGGGGATCTGCGGTGCTCAGTGTGCTGATTCTGATCCTGACCTGGTTCTTCGTTCCGACAACTCCGGTACACGAGGCCGGCGGACGGTTCGACCTGGTCGGCGGGGTCGGGCTCGGAGTCGGCCTGGTTTCCCTCCTCCTGGCCGTATCGAAGGGCGGCACCTGGGGTTGGACAAGCGTCACCACCGTGGGCTTGTTCGCCACAACGATCATCGTTCTTGTCGCCTGGATCTGGTTCGAACGACGCACCGACGAGCCTCTCGTCGATCTACGTGTCACTGCGAGGCCACAGGTGCTACTGACCAATCTCGCCTCCGTTGCAGCCGGATTCGCGATGTACGGACAGTTCTTGATCATCCCGCAACTCCTGCAACTGCCCGAGTCCACGGGATACGGCATGGGACAGTCGATGTTGGCCATGGGATTGTGGATGGCTCCGCCCGGATTCGTGATGATGGCGGTGTCACCGCTCGGCGCACGGCTCTCCGCACTGCGCGGACCGAAGTTCACACTCCTCACGGGCATCCTCGTGGTCGCCCTCGGGTACGGGTCTTCGATGCTGCTGATGGGCTCGACATGGGGACTGCTGATCGTCGCCTGTATTGCCAACGCCGGCATCAGTCTTGCGTACGGCGCCATGCCTGCCCTCATCATGGGCGCGGTACCGCCGTCTGCCACTGCCGCCGCCAACGGATTCAACAGTTTGATGCGCTCGATCGGCACGTCGATGTGCGCCGCTGTCATCGGTGTAGTTCTCGCGCAGATGACCGTCCAGGTGGGTGACCACACTCTGCCGTCGGAAGCCGGATTCCGGATCTGCCTGCTGATCAGTTGTGGGGCCGCATTGATCGCCGCAGCGATCGCGTTGTCGATTCCGTTTCGAAAGATGTCTTCCCGGATCGAAATACCCGCAGAGCCTGCGTCTGCCGCGGCGAGCTGACCGCAGTCGGGTTGCCCGCACTGTCGTGCGGGCAACCGGGTCACCCCTCGGCAGGCTTCAGTTTGCCGAGTCCCAGCGACTGAAATCCGACGACGTAGAACAACGTCCACAGCACGGCCCAGTCCACGAAACCCAGTGCATTGCCGTGCAATCCGTCGGCGACTGCCGGTTCGTGAAGAATGTGCTCTGCCGCAAAACGGTAGTAGAACAAGAAGGTCACCACCGCCAGCGCAAACGTGAGCACCGCGCGGATCGCCAAGTTGACCCCGTCCGCAAAACCCGTCGGCTTGTTACCGAAGGCGTTGGCCCAGAAGATCATCCAGAAGGCCCAGCACACACCGAGCTGCGCCGGGAACTGATGCACCACGCCGCCCAATTCGGCAACGGCATCGCTTCCCAACAGCGCCTTCACGACCGGAATGGCCACGAAGTACAAGCCTGTTCCCAAGGCGAAGTTGCCGACGGTGGCTGCGAGTGCCGTCTTTCCGCCGCCGCCGAACAGTCTCCACGGCCAGTTGTCGAGCGTCTGGCCGGTCAAGATCACGACCACCACGACACAGTAGAACCACCCGAGTACGGTGTCGACGGTCATCAACGGATCGGTGGCGGAGAGCGACACGGACGGCAGGCCGAACACGAAGTAGAGCGCCAACGTCGGGACGGCGACAAACGCGATCTCACACAACCCCACCAGCGGTTGCTTCATCCCCAGGGAAGTCCACGGCCAATGCTGCCAGTTCAGGACCACCATCACCCAGGTCCCGAAGCCGAAGAGCACGAACAGCGCACCCGCGAAATATCCGAGGCCGCCCTCACGATCGGCCGCGAAATCCGGGTACAGGCTCCCCAAGCCGTTTGCCAGGAGCCACGTCACCACGACGGCGAAGACCGCGGTCGCGACCATGATCGCCAGGCCCTTCACCGGCTGCGGAAGTCGATCGAAGCCGGCGAACTCGCAGTTGAAGCCGATGAACACCACAAAGAGGATCGCCCAGAAAAGCGCCGCATTGAACGGCAATGGGTAGAAATTCCACGGACTGGTGGTCGGATCGGCCAGAAGGTACCAACTCGCCACGGCCAGCACGAGAACGATCACGAGGTTGGCGATCCCGAACCCGATCCAGCGGCGTGACGGCTGCCGACTCGGCGTCGCCGGTTCTGTGGGTGTGTCGACTGTAGCGGTCATGTTCCCTCTCCCAGATTGTCTCGCAAGATGATTCGCGAAGTGGTGGCGCAACTATGAAGCTGTCGCGCGGGGCACCGGGAGGGTTGCCGAGGGTTGCAAGCGCCGTCCGATTTTCCGGAATTGCAACACGGTGCAACCCTTCCGCATTGTGGTCGCCGTCACATACAAATCACTCATCGGTTCCCAGGCAACCGGTTCACTGCTTACGAGGAGAAACTGCATGAGCATCACGGGCAAGGTAGTACTGGTCACCGGCGCCGGCCAAGGCATCGGACGCGGAATCGCACTCCGCCTCGCCCACGACGGCGCCGACATCGCGTTGGTCGACCTCGACCAGACCAAACTGGATGCGGTTGCCGACGAGATTCGACGGATCGGGCGTCGCACAACCACGTTTGTCGCCGACGTCAGCGATCGAGCGCAGGTCAACGCAGCCGTCGAACACGCACACCAGGAATTGGGCGGATTCGACGTCATCGTCAACAACGCGGGAATAGCTCTCGTCGGCCCGATCTCCGACGCGACGCCGGAAGAGGTTTCCAAAATCTGGAGCGTTAACGTCGACGGCGTCCTGTGGGGAATTCAGGCCGCAGCGGCAAAGTTCCAGGCGCTCGGTCAGCGCGGAAAGATAATCAACGCGTCGTCCATCGCCGGCCACGACGGGTTCGCCATGTTAGGTGTTTACAGCGCAACAAAATTCGCGGTCCGAGCACTCACACAGGCTGCGGCCAAGGAATACGCATCGGACGGAATCACCGTCAACGCGTACTGCCCCGGCGTTGTGGGTACCGACATGTGGGTGACAATCGACAAGAGATTCGCCGAGTTGACCGGTGCGCCGGAGGGCGCCACCTACGAGAAGTTCGTCGGCGGAATTGCTCTGGGGCGCGCTGAAACCCCGGACGACGTAGCAGGATTCGTCTCGTACCTGGCCGGGCCCGACTCCGACTACATGACCGGGCAGGCCGGTCTCATCGACGGCGGCCTCGTTTATCGCTGACCGCGGTGCCTTCACTGAAAACGGTGTCTTCACTGAAAACGGTGTCTTCACTGAAAACGGCGCCTTCGCCAAAAAAGCGGTTGCCCGAGCCCGCGATGCCGCCCGGTGAGGATCCTCGCGACTACGCGAGGACCCTCGCCGCGGTGTACGACGCGACGATGGCCGGAGACCGCGCACCGGCCCGCCCCCGGGACGTGGTGCGCCAATCGTGGCAGCGCCTGCGTGAACTCGGTATCGACCCCGAGCACAACCGGGTCGAACCGTCCATGGACGTGGCCGAACTCGATCTTCGCCGCCGTGAGTCCGGACTGTACGACGTGCTCGACGACGTCACGCGCGGACTCGAATCGGTCACCGCGAGCGGTGAGAACATCATGGTCGTCGCGGATCTTCGCGGAACTGTGCTGTGGCGCAGCGGGTCCCATCGTGTACTGGACCAGGCCGCGAGGCTGGGATTTGTCGAAGGGGCGAACTGGGCCGAGGACAGCGTCGGCACCAATGCCATCGGAACGGCACTGGTGTCACGTCAGGCGGTTCAGATCTTCTCGGCGGAACACTATGCGCGCAGCCATCATCCGTGGACCTGTGCTGGGGCACCCATCCGCGATCCGCGGGACGACCGGGTCATCGGCGTAGTCGACATCAGTGGTCCCGCCAAGACCGTCCACCCCACCACACTGGCTCTGGTCGACGCCGTCGCACGTCTTGCCCAATCACACCTGCGCGACAAGCATCGGGACAATCTCGATCAATTACGTTCTGTTGCAGGACCGATGCTTGCACGGAGCGGATCACCTGCATTGGTGATCGATACCCATGGCTGGGTAGCGGCGGTCGACGCGCTACCCCACCGCTCGCGCGTGCTGCTCCCCGCAGCTTTGGCTCCCGGCAGGACGTGGTTCCCCGCCCTGGGCCTGTGCGAACTGGATCCGCTTCCCGGCGGGTGGCTGGTTCGGCCGATCACCACCGGCGAGAAAATCACCGCCCCCACGGTGCATATCGATCTGCGCGATTCCGAGAACATGTCGGTGACCGTCACGTCGGGGTTGGGCGAATGGGCGTACTCCCCGACCCAGCGGCATGCGGAGATTTTGTTCCTCCTCGGATCCGAGAGGCGCGGACTGACGGCATCTCGGTTGGCGCAGGATCTGTTCGGGGATCCGGCCCGCACGGTGACCGCGCGGGCCGAGATGTCGCGTCTGCGAAAGAACCTTGCCGGAGTTGTTGCGGCGCAGCCGTACCGGTTCGTCGATGCAGCACAGGTCACGCTTTCCTGCCCTGACGACGGCGCACATCTGTTGCCGTTCTCGAACGCGCCGGCAGTTCGTGCCGCTCGCCGTACTCAGGCCGGTTCGGAGGCCTGAGTAAGCAACTGCAAGAACACCTCTTCGGGCTGAGCGCCGGATACTGCGACCGCACGGTTGGCGACGAAGAACGGGACGCCGCTGACCTGGAGTTGGCGCGCCATGGAGAGATCCTCGCGTACCGCCTCCGCTGCGGCATCGGAGTCGAGTTGCTCGCGCACGACATCGGCGTCGAGGCCGACGCTCACGGCCAGCTCGACCAGCACCTCACGGTCGTCGATCACCTTGCCGTCGCTGAAGTGAGCCTTGAACAGCGCTTCGAGGAGTTCGTTCTGCCGATCGCCCGCAAGATGCAGCAACCTGTGCGCGTCAAAGGTATTGGCGGCGATCACGGTGTCGAAGTCCAAGGTCAACCCGACCTCGGCCGCCGTCGCGCTGACGTGGGCGAACATCTGACGTACCTGATCAGGCGCCATACCCTTCATCTCGACCAGGGCGTCGAGTTCGGTGCGTCCCTCTCCCACCGGAGTCTCCGGAGCGAGCTGGTACGAACGCCAGATGACGTTGACGCGGTCCTTGTTCTCGAAACGATCCAGAGCCGAGAGGAACCTGGTCTTTCCGATGTAGCACCACGGACAAGCAACGTCCGACCACACTTCGATGGTCACGTCTTGGTCAATCAAGATTTGATCAGTCACCGAAGGTGCAACAACAAACAGGGGCGGGATTAGTCCCGAGTCACGTGACCAGGCCACACCGGAACGCGATCAACGACGCACTCACCCGGTTGGGCACGCCGAGCTTGGCGAACAGCGAAGAGATATGCGTCTTGACGGTGGTCTCACCGAGGTACAGCCGTTCCGCGATGACGCTGTTGGCAGCGCCCGTCGCCAGGATTGTCAGCACTTCACGCTCGCGGTCGGTGAGCGAAGCGAGCGGAGTGAGGTCGGGTGCTTGCCGACGCGGCGACGAGGCCACGATGGCGCGTAGAGAATCGGAGCTGAACAACGAGTGGTCCGACGCAACCACCCGTACTGCCTGCTGGAACGCCTCCGGCGCCGCATCCTTGCTCAGGAAACTGTGCGCGCCCGCCTCGACTGCCTGCACGACCATGTCGTCGACATCGAAGGCCGTCATCGCGATGACCTTCGGCGGATTGCTCATGGTCATCAGTTCTCGGGTGGCCGCCAAGCCGCCCACCCGTGCCATTTTCAGATCCATCAACACCACATGTGGACGAAAACGAGTGACCTTGGCTGCGACCTGATCGCCGTCCTCGGCCTCGGCAACCACCACGATGTCCGACGCTGCTTCCAGGATGTCCTTCATCCCGCGCCGAACCCAGGCGTCGTTGTCGACGATCAAAACTGTGATGCGCGAGTCAGCGTCCATAGTGCGCTCAGATTACCCAGTGACCCCGACAGTTAGAGCTAGGCGGGCTACGACGACCAGGGCACCCAGCAACTGACGAGGAAATCGTCCCCCAGCGCGCCTGCCTCGACCTTGCCGCCGATCTCTCGCGCCTGTTCGGCCAACCCTCGTAGACCTGATCGCGAACCGATCGACGTCATGGGTGCAAGCTCGCTGAGCTTGTTGCGTGCAAGAATGCGAATTCCGTCGTGCGGCGACCCGGTGACCGAAATGACGAGCATCTGGTCGCTCGCGTACTTCTGGACATTGGTCAACGACTCCTGCACGACGCGATAACAGACGTGCCCCGCCAACATTCCGACATCACCCGGGAGCAACTCCGATTCGAGACGGCAGTGAATGCCTGCCGCGCGTGCGCTGTTGACCAGATCACCGATCGCGTCGATCCCCTGATGCCCGCCGTGTTCGCGACGGTCACCGCTTCCCCTGAGCACTCCGACGATTCCCTTCAATTCGTCCAAAGCCTCGTGCGCGGTGGTTCTGATCATCGCAGCGGTGTTGACGACCTTCTCGGGATTGTCTGCCGCGCTGACCTGTAACCCACCGGCGAACAACGAAATCCGACTCAGACTGGCCGCGATCGTGTCGTGCATGTCGCGAGCGATCCGCGTTCGCTCTTCGGTGCGAATCATCTCGTCGCGCATCACGTCTGTTTTCTCAGTGGCCAGATCCCGTACGTGCTCGGCCTCGACAAGCTCGGTTCTGGTCCGAATCAGGAGCGAGAGCGCCACGACGATGCCGACCATGACGGCTGCGACGAGCCACGGGATCCAGATGGCGATGTCATATTGAACGACCGCCGAACCGTCCTTGGGTTTCGCGGTGCCCATCGTGAGAACGGAGTACTCACGATTTCGAAAAGCGTCGTAGGTCAACGAAATTCCGCAGACGACGAAGACAGCTGCCGCAGCGGCTGCAAGCCTAGGCCCACGCGCGATCCGAGCAACGGCGAACAACGCGATGAGCGCCGCCGTCGCATCGGTGGGGAAGAACAGCGGGCCGACAAGCGTGATCGCCAGAACCACCCAAGGATGTTGATGTCGCCAGACAAGCGATATCCCACCGGCCACACCCAGGACGAACCCGATCCCGACCAATACCGGTGGCATGTTGCCCGACGCGCCGGCGATGCCCACCGTCATGATCGAACAGAAGATGCTGAACGCGACGGCGGCGGTAGTCCACACGCGTCGTCGCACAACAGTTCCTTTGGTGGTGATCACCGAGCAAGCGTATCGACCGCCACCGACGCCTCGAATCAGCCGAACGGGTGGACGAACAGTCAAGCTCCGACCGAAAGGATGAGGCGCCCCGATCTTTCGACTGAAGCGGTGAGCGGTCCCCACATCGTTGACTTGTGCCATACCAACTCTCGAAAGGCGCACATCATGCGATCACTCCGCACTCCCCTCGCCCTCCTCGCCGTCGGCGCAGCCCTGTTCGCCACCATCGCCTCGGGCGAAACAGACGAAGCGAAGAAGGTCGACGACAACGGTTCGTCCGCCGCACCTGCAACTGCGTTCGGTATCGGTGACGTCGTCGAACTGGGCGACTGGCGCGTCCAGGTACACGGCGTTGTCGATCCTTACGTCTCGACCAATCAGTTCATCACCGCGGATCCCGGAAACCGCTACGTCGTCGTCGACACCGAGGTCACCAACAACAGCGACAAGCCGTCGACGGTCTCGTCGATGATGTGCTTCGAACTGCAGGACTCGGCAAACAAGTCGTACAACATCACGTTCACCGACAGCAGCACGTCGAGTGTCGACGGAGAACTTGCGCCGGGCGCTGCCAAGCGAGGCGAATTGGCGTACGAGGTCCCCGAAGCCGCCGCCAGTCTGCGCCTTCAGTTCAAGTGCGATCTGTTCTCGTCCGGCTCGGCAACGATCAACCTGTCGTGAACCGTCCGGGCGATCTGCTGCTGAGTCCGTGGGCGCTGGTCTCGGTGGCCGTCATCTTGGTCAACGACCACGTACTCAAAGGAGCCTTCGGGAACACGATGACGGGCAAGCTGTCCGACGTCGCCGGTGTGTTCCTGTTTCCCCTGCTTCTTCTCTCGGTTCTCGAGGTGCTCAGGCGAAGCCTGGTGGGGCGAGCAGCGATCGCCTGGTCCATCGCAGTCACGGGAATCGGCTTCGCCGCCGTGAAGGTGGTACCGCCGATCGGCGACGCGTACGAGTGGGTGATCGGGTTTCTCCGCCTGACCGCAGGAGGATTCCGCGGAGATCTCTTGCCGATCGTGGTCTTTCGCGATCCCTCGGATCTGTGGGTGCTCCCGATACTGTTCGCGAGCTACCTGGTCGTCACACACCACCGCACTCGGGCGCCGGAGGGGGCGCCCGAGCACGAGATGATCAGTCCAGGGCCGCGTCCAACGTGATGTCGACGCCGGTCAGTGCCTTGCTGATCGGGCAGGTTTCCTTTGCCGCCTGGGCAACCTTGGCAAAACCGTCGGCGTCGAGGCCGTCGACCTCGGCGCGAACGGTGAGCTTGATTCCGGTGAGCTTGAAGCCGACCGTGTCGGGGCCGAGTGACACGTCCGCGGTGATGTCGAGGCTCTGCGGGGTTCCGCCGGCCTCGGCGATCAGGGCCGACAACTGCATCGCGTAGCAGGACGAATGCGCCGCGGCGATGAGTTCCTCGGGGCTGGTGGTTCCACCGGCCTCCTCAGCTGCGCGCTTGGGGAACGACACATCGAAGGTGGCGACGCCCGAGCTGGTGAGTTCCACCTGTCCCGATCCGGCCTCGAGGGTGCCGTTCCAGGCGGTGCGTGCGGTACGAGTTGGCATTGCTGTCCCTACTTCCGTCTTCACATGATTCGGTGAACGCCTTGCGATCACGAACCTACCCGCGATACGTGAAGTCACACCTACTGTTTCGGACTGCTCTACCCGAGGAGCGTCGCAGACAGCAGTTTCTCGACGCGCGCCTGCGCGGAGTTCTCGGAGGAAAAGTGAACGATACGGCCGATGTCGAAGACCAGTCCGAGCGCCGCATGGACGAGGAACCGCGCTTGGACGATCGTCAACTCCGGCCGTGCCTCGACGCACAGGTGCGCCCACTCCTCGACATTGAGCCGCTGAATGTTGCGCAACTCGGTCCGTGATCGATCCGGCAAGCTGCCGATCTCGGCAAAGTACACGGCCAACAGTTCGCTGGTCCCGAATGAAACCTCGACGTACAACTTCGCCAACGTCTCGACGGCCGCGAGAGGAGTCTCCGACTCCGCCAAGGCCGAACCCAACGTCATCGTCAGACGATCGGACGCCCGGTGGAATGCAGCAGCAAGTAGGTCGGCCTTGCTCGCGAAGTGCCGATACACGCTCGACGCATTGATACCCGCCGCGGCACCGATCTCCTCGATGCTCACGTCGTGGTAGCCGCGCTGATAGAACAGCAAAACTGCTTCCTGAAGCAGCACTTCACGTTTCGACGTCCGGGCGAGGCCGGGTTTGCGTTCGGACGCCACTACCCTCGCGCCATCCTCCTCACCAACGGGCAATTCGACGCCGATGACAGACCAGCATGCCGCAAGAATCAGCGCTTCGATCTGCTTGGCGGACAACGCCGATCGGTGTCCGGTGATACTGGCGATCACACTGAGCACGGCCGGTGCGATCAGCTCTACATCGGCCGGATCGAGTTCGGGACGCACTGCGGCAAGCGGTTCGGCGATCCGAAGATTGAGCGTGCGCATTCCCACCCGCAATTGCTCACGATCCTCGTCGACCAGGTAGCGCCCCTCCCAACGGTAGAGCCCTCCCCTGCGCCGATTCTCGATCGTTGCGCGGATGACACCCACCATCGTGGAGTTCAACTGCTCGCGTGGATCTTCGTTTCGGTGCACCGCTGGATCGCTGGCATCCAACAACGCCTGCGTCAGGTTGTTCACCGTGTAGACGAACAGCGCGTATTTCGTGGGGAAATGACGGTAGAGGGCCGGCCCGGAGATTCCGACCTTCGCTGCGATCTCGTCGATACCGACCGCGTGGTAGCCACGTTCGCTGAACGCCTCCGCGGCAGCGGCCGCGATTTGCGCCTTCCGATTCTTCGGACGCGTCCGTGGTGCAGGTTCACTGCCGCGCACGGAGACGCGCGTCTGTCCGGGCACCAAACCCTCCACTTCCGTTACTTTCCTCTTCTACTTCCTTCGTCCGCTGCACCGCTCTTTCACAGGCGCGAGCCCGAACGGATCATGGTAACCGTCACGAAAGTCGCAATTCGCGCCCGGTACAGCTTCACCCGAAACCCTACAACGCAGGTGTTGCGACGGACGGATTCCGCAAAAAGAGTCTTGACACCCGCTCTCTCAGCGGTGTTATGTTAGTGACGATTCGCATAACCTCGCACGAAGTCCGCTAGCGGGCTCGTTCCCTGCGGCGTGAGGTTTTCTTCGCCTGCAAGAGGGTTCGATGCCGAATGACCGACCGTAAGAAAGTAGTTGTGAGCAGATGATTCGCACTCGCTTCACCGAAATGTTCGGCGTTGACCATCCCATCGTGCAGGGGGGCATGATGTGGGTGGGACGAGCAGAACTTGTTGCGGCCACGGCAAATTCCGGCGCCCTCGGGTTCTTGACGGGCCTCACTCAACCCACACCGGAAGACCTCGTCAAGGAAATTGCTCGAACCCGCGATCTCACCGACAAGCCTTTCGGCGTCAATCTCACTATTCTGCCGTCGATCACGCCGCCGCCGTACGCCGAATACCGCCAGGCGATCATCGAATCCGGGATCAAGATCGTCGAAACCGCCGGTTCCAATCCGATCGATCATCTTCCGCATTTCAAGGACGCGGGCGTGAAAGTTATCCACAAGTGCACTGCAGTTCGACATGCGGTCAAAGCCGAGAGACTGGGCGTCGACGCCGTCAGCATCGACGGCTTCGAATGCGCCGGGCACCCAGGCGAGGACGACATACCAGGGCTGATTCTGATTCCGGCGGCCACGCAGCAACTCACGATTCCCGTGATCGCTTCGGGCGGAATCGCAGATTCCAGAGGACTCGTTGCGGCGCTTGCTCTCGGAGCGGACGGCGTCAACATGGGAACTCGATTCATGTGCACCGTGGAATCCCCTGTAGCGCAATCGGTTAAAAGGCAGATTGTCGCAAACACCGAGCGTGATACCAAGCTGATCTTCCGGACCCTTCACAACACGGCACGCGTGGCCGCGAATGCGATCAGCGCAGAGGTCGTCGACATCGAGGCACGCGGCGGCGCAGAGTTCAGCGACATTCAGCATCTGGTCGCCGGAGCACGCGGGCGCAAGGTTTTCGAAGACGGCGATCTCGATGCAGGCATCTGGTCGGCCGGCCAAAGCCAGGGATTGATCAACGACATCCCGACCGTCGCCGACATGATCGACCGTATGGTGTCGGAGGCCGAACACATCATCACCTCACGGCTTTCCGGATTCGTGACGGAGGTGAGCGCGGCATGACAGCCACCGCCGAGGCGGGCTTCCGCTCCGAAATCACCGACGGTGTACTGCGATTGACTTTCGACCGCCCCAAGCGCATGAACGCGATCGATCTGCCCACGATGAACGCTTTCGCTGCCGCCGTCCACGACGGCGGCACAGACCCGGCAGTTCGTACCATCGTCATCACCGGCGCCGGTCGAGCATTCTGTACCGGCGCCGACCTCGCCGCAGCGGCCGTCAACCCCGCAGACCCGAAAGTCGTCATGGAAGCGGCAACTTCTCTGATTCGCGCCATCACCGGCGCCCCCGTCCCGGTGATCGCCGCGGTCAACGGCCCGGCCGCCGGCGTCGGTGTATCCATCGCTCTAGCCGCGGACCTGACGTACGCAGCATCGAGCGCCTACTTCCTTCTCTCGTTCGTCAACATCGGTCTGATGCCGGACGGCGGCGCCAGCGCGCTGGTACCGGCGGCGATCGGACGCGCCCGCGCCGCCGAGATGGCGTTGCTGGGCGGGCGGGTTTCTGCCGAGGACGCCGAGCGTTTCGGGCTCGTGTCTCGCACCGTCTCCGACGACGCGTTCGACGCACACATCCAGTCGATCGCCGATCGCACGTCGAAGGCTCCTCGACGCGCCCTCGAACTCACCAAACGCGCACTCAATGCGGCTACGTTGGACCGCCTCGACGCCGCCCTGGAGCTCGAAAATACCGGTCAGGCAGAACTTCTCACTGGCGAGGACTTCAAAGAAGGCGCGATGGCGATGCTCCAGAAGCGTGCACCGCACTTCAAGTGACCGCTGCGAATTTTCGTTAACAAAACCACTGTGCACTTCGACGGCTCACTGTAGCCTGAGTCACACAATCACCCACGCATGAGAGGAACCCATCGATGGCCTCCACCGATGCAGTCTCCGAGGCGCAGCGTTCACGCCGCACCAACTGGAACAATCAGATCGCCAGGCATGCGCAGATGATTCCCGATCGCACCGCACTGCGATTCCTGGGGGATTCCATCACCTGGAGCACCCTCGACGCACGCGTCGAGAAGTTGGCAGACGCCCTAGCCCGACGCGGCGTCAGCTTCGGCGACCGCGTGCTCATCCTGATGCTCAACCGCCCCGAATACCTCGAGGTCGTGCTCGCGACCAACGCACTGGGCGCGATCGCTGTTCCGGTGAACTTCCGTCTGACACCACCCGAAGTCGCTTACCTGGTAAACGACTCCGGCTCCAAAGTCATTGTCGCCGAGGGACCGTTGGCTCCGCTGGCCGGAGCTGCGCGCGCCGCGTCCGAGGGGATCGACATCTCCATCACCGTGGGCGCCCCCGCCGAGGGTGACAGCCTGAATTACGAGGACTTGATCAGCGAAGACGGCGAGAAGCACGCGTTCGTCGACATCCCGGACGACACTCCGGCTCTCATCATGTACACCTCGGGAACCACCGGTCGCCCCAAGGGTTCGGTGCTTTCCCACTCGAACCTGTCTTCGCAAGCATTGACCTGCATCAGGGCCTTCCACTTGTTCAATGCCGATTCCATCGGCTTCTGCGCCTCGCCCATGTTCCACATCGCGGCCCTCGGTTCCATCGCACCGAGCCTGCAACTCGGCACTACCACGGTGATCCACCCGGTCGGCGCGTTCGACCCGGGTCAGTTGCTCGACATTCTGGAAGCCGAGAAGGTCACCAGTTTGTTCCTCGTGCCCGTGCAATGGCAGGCCGTGTGCGCAGTGCAGAAGGCGCAACCTCGAGCACTGTCACTGAAGAACATCTCGTGGGGTGCCGCACCGTCGTCCGACACGATCCTGCGGGCAATGGCCGAAACCTTCCCCGACGCGTTCAATGTCGCAGTCTTCGGTCAGACCGAGATGTCGCCCATCACTTGCGTTCTCGACGGCGAGGATGCGATTCGTAAGCTCGGATCCGTCGGTCGGGTCATCCCGACCATCTCGGCCAGGGTCGTCGACGAGAACATGGACGACGTGACGCCCGGTGAGATCGGCGAAATCGTCTACCGCGGGCCCACGATGATGAGCGAGTACTGGAACAACCCCACCGCCACCGCTGACGCCTTCCACGGTGGCTGGTTCCACTCGGGCGATCTCGTTCGCGTCGACGATGAAGGCTTTGTGTACGTCGTCGACCGCAAGAAGGACATGATCATCTCCGGTGGAGAGAACATTTACTGCGCCGAGGTCGAAAACGTCCTCTACGAACACGAATTGATCGTCGAAGCCGCCGTAGTCGGTCGTCCCGACGCCAAGTGGGGCGAGGTGCCGGTCGCAATCGTCGCGATGGCGCCAGGTTCAGCCGTAGACCTGACCATCGAGGAGCTGAGCATCTTCCTCAATGATCGGCTCGCGCGCTACAAGCACCCGAAGGACATCGTCGTCGTGGAAGCGCTGCCGCGTAATGCAAGCGGCAAGGTCGTCAAGGGTGAACTGCGAGAGAAGGTTCGAGCAGTCGACGCAGTTTCCTGACTCCACACGCAAACGGGCGGCACCTCCAGCGAGGTGCCGCCCGTTTGTGTGCCCGTCAAGCGCTCTGCGAATGCAACTTCCGATGCAGCTCTCGCACCTGCGGAACCAACTCCGATACCGGGCCTTCGACCGGGATGTTCGGCGCTACCTCGTTGACGGACAAAGACTTCACCGGCGCCGGAGCCACACCCCACTCCTCGAGCCAGTCGCCTAGTTGGGCCGAAGAACAGATGTAGACGATACGTCCCAGTCCCACCCATGCGTGCGCTGCCGAACACATCGCGCAGTGCTCGCCCGAGGTGAACACCGTTGCTGTGGAGCGCTCTTCCGGCGTCAGGTACTGAGCCGCCCACCGCGCCAGCTCGAACTCGGGGTGGCGAGTGTTGTCGCCGCCCGCAATCCTGTTTCGATCCTCCGCCAGAAAGGTTCCGTCGGCCGCTGCCAGGACGGAACCGAAAGGTTCGTCACCGGCATCCAATGCCTCCGAAGCCAATTCGACGCAACGGCGCAGATGACCCAGTTCGATGTCGTTCATGTGCACATCCTCTCCCGTGATACACGAAACGGGCGGCACCGGTGAGGTGCCGCCCGTTCGTTACTTACTCTGCTGTACTACTCTGCTGCGCTTTCGCTTTCGCCGGCCTTGGTCAACTCGATCGGCGGTGCGTCCGGCACGTCGATCGGCTTCTTGGTAGGCGTGAACGTGAACTTCGCGTCCTCGCCCGAGCCTTCTCCGTCCCAGTTCTCGACGTCGACGAGCACGATGTGACCCGGTCCGATCTCTCCGAAAAGGATCTTCTCGGACATCTGGTCCTCGATCTCGCGCTGGATGGTACGACGCAGCGGTCGTGCACCCAGTACCGGATCGAATCCGCGCTTGGCCAGAAGCGACTTGGCCTTGTCGGTGACCTCCATGGCCATGTCCTTGTTCTTGAGAGCCGCCTCGACGCGAGCGAGCATCAGGTCGACCATCTGAACGATCTGCTCGTTCGTGAGCTGATGGAAGACGACGATGTCGTCGATACGGTTCAAGAACTCGGGACGGAAGTGCTTCTTCAGCTCGTCGTGAACCTTGAGCTTCATGCGCTCGTAGTTCGACTCCGTGCCCGTTCCCGAGCTGAAGCCCAGGCCGACTGCCTTGGAGATGTCCGAAGTACCGAGGTTGGACGTGAAGATCAGCACCGTGTTCTTGAAGTCGACGGTACGTCCCTGACCGTCTGTGAGACGGCCGTCCTCGAGCACCTGCAGGAGGGTGTTGTAGATCTCCTGGTGTGCCTTCTCGATCTCGTCGAACAGCACAACGCTGAACGGCTTGCGGCGCACCTTCTCGGTGAGCTGGCCGCCCTCTTCGTATCCGACGTACCCGGGAGGGGCACCGAACAGACGCGAAGCGGTGAAGCGGTCGTGGAACTCGCCCATGTCGATCTGGATCAGAGCGTCGTCGTCGCCGAACAGGAAGTTGGCGAGCGACTTCGCGAGCTCGGTCTTACCGACACCGGACGGGCCGGCGAAGATGAACGAGCCCGAGGGACGCTTGGGATCCTTCAGACCTGCACGCGTACGACGGATCGCCTTCGAGACGGACTTGACTGCCTCTTCCTGGCCGATGATCCGCTTGTGCAGTTCCTCTTCCATCCGGAGCAGACGAGTGGTCTCCTCCTCGGTGAGCTTGAAGACGGGGATGCCGGTCCAGTTGCCCAGAACCTCGGCGATCTGCTCGTCGTCGACCTCGGCGATGACGTCGAGGTCGCCCGCACGCCACTGCTTCTCACGCTCGGCGCGCTGAGCGACGAGGGTCTTCTCCTTGTCACGCAGGTTCGCGGCCTTCTCGAAGTCCTGCGCGTCGATCGCGGACTCCTTCTCGCGACGCGCGTCGGCGATGCGATCGTCGAATTCGCGCAGGTCCGGCGGTGCAGTCATCCGACGGATGCGCATTCGCGCGCCCGCCTCGTCGATGAGGTCGATCGCCTTGTCCGGCAAGAAGCGGTCGTTGATGTAGCGGTCGGCCAGCGTCGCAGCTGCCACGAGCGCACCGTCCGTGATGGAAACACGGTGGTGAGCCTCGTAGCGGTCACGAAGACCCTTGAGGATCTCGATGGTGTGCTCGACGGTCGGCTCGCCCACCTGGACGGGCTGGAAACGACGCTCGAGAGCGGCATCCTTCTCGATGTACTTGCGGTACTCGTCGAGAGTGGTGGCACCGATGGTCTGCAGCTCACCGCGGGCAAGCTTGGGCTTGAGGATGGAGGCCGCGTCGATAGCGCCCTCGGCCGCGCCCGCACCCACGAGGGTGTGCAGCTCGTCGATGAACAGGATGATGTCGCCGCGGGTGTTGATCTCCTTGAGAACCTTCTTCAGGCGCTCTTCGAAGTCACCGCGGTAACGGCTGCCGGCCACGAGCGACCCGAGGTCGAGCGTGTACAGCTGCTTGTCCTTGAGGGTCTCGGGGACCTCACCGTTGACGATTGCCTGAGCCAGGCCCTCGACCACAGCGGTCTTACCGACACCGGGTTCACCGATGAGAACCGGGTTGTTCTTGGTACGACGCGAGAGAACCTGCATGACACGCTCGATTTCCTTCGAGCGGCCGATGACCGGGTCCAGCTTGCCTTCGAGGGCAGCTTGCGTCAGGTTGCGACCGAACTGGTCGAGCACGAGCGAGGTGGACGGCGTGCCGGCCTCTCCGCGGGTGCCACCGGTTTCGGTGGGCTCCTTGCCCTGGTAGCCCGACAGCAGCTGGATGACCTGCTGGCGGACGCGGTTGAGATCGGCACCGAGCTTGACCAGAACCTGGGCTGCTACGCCCTCACCCTCGCGGATGAGACCGAGCAGGATGTGCTCCGTACCGATGTAGTTGTGTCCGAGCTGCAGCGCTTCGCGCAGACTCAGCTCGAGGACTTTCTTGGCGCGCGGTGTGAAGGGGATGTGACCGGACGGAGCCTGCTGGCCCTGGCCGATGATCTCCTCGACCTGGCTGCGGACTCCCTCGAGGGAGATACCCAACGACTCCAACGACTTGGCTGCAACACCTTCGCCCTCGTGAATGAGGCCGAGAAGGATGTGCTCCGTGCCGATGTAGTTGTGGTTGAGCATCCTGGCTTCTTCTTGAGCCAGGACAACAACGCGCCGCGCGCGATCGGTGAACCTCTCGAACATCGCTCTCCCTCACACTCTCCGGCGGGCAGGTTCGAGACCGGATGTCTCGTCCCTGGTCGCCGCGTTTCGCTCCGGCACTACAGACTGATCGCCTCGCCGGTCAGCGGACTGACGTCCACGAATCGACAAAGGTTGCACGACCCCACTTATTACTCTAGAGGGCGCGAAGTCCACCTGCTGCTCCTCCACCCGATTGGCGGCGGAAGCCGGACTGCTTACCGTTCACAACGTCGCAGCTGAGGGAATCGTTTCCCGGTTCCTGTACGCCTGAAGCGAACAGCGATTTTCGACGCCTGATCAGCCGAATATCGGGAGTACCCGAGCGCACGGCACCTCACGCGGATTCGACGGATCCAGCGCGTTGAGCGTCAGAGTCGCTGTTCGTTGCGACGCCACCAGCGCGATGTGATCCGACAGGTCCTGTTCGCAACCGTCCTGAACAACTATGTTCGACGCGTTCGACGCGGCGAGTATTCCGCTGCTGTACGGAACGACCACTTGGTCGAACCGAGTCACGATGTTGGTGTACTCGACGTCGTCGGAGTAAACGCCGGCGTCGCGCAGTTCGGTCACGAAGGTGGCGTTGTCGAAATCCGGTCCCCCGACGCCTTCGGGCGGGCCGACCTCCGAGCCGTCCCACAACGGAGCGATGGAGACGATCGTGGAAACCTTCGCGTCGCCGCCGAGGAACTTGGCGTAGTACGCACTGACCGTCGTTCCCTGAGAGTGTCCGATCAGGTCGACCTTCGAGGCACCCGTCGACGAGAGGACGTCGTCGACGAATTCCGACAGTTGCCCTGCGCTGTCTCCGAGCGGCGCGAGACCACCGGCCGCGGAAATCGGCCACGGCTGGTCCGTTCGATTCCCGAAGGTGAGCGCGAAAACGCAGTACCCCTCGTTGGCCAGTACGGGCGCGAGTACGCCCCAATTTGTCTGACGGTTGGCTGCCGTCCCGTGCACGAGGACTACCGGATCAGGATGAGCAGCGGAAGGCATGCATGAGAAATCGTTGGTACCGGGAGCCGATCCACCCGGGTTAGTCGCTTCGAGGGCGATTCCGCTGAAGAAGCCCGACGGAACGGGGAGAGGTTCGTTCGCCGACGCAAGAGGCGCGGCGGTCGCAGCCACGGCCGCCGCTAGGAAGAGAGCGCCCACACATGTTCTGATCCCCACCGAAGGCCTCCGCATATTGCTCAACCCACGACGGGCAATACCGAGTTGCACGGTACCGGCCGCTGATGCGCGGGGTCGAGTGCATTGAGAGCAAAAGTCGCGGCGCGCAGCGATGCCGCGATGGCGAGGTGATCGGAGATGTCTTGTTCACAACCGTCCTGAACGACGATGTTGGTGGCGTTCGGCCCGGACTCGAGACCATTTGTATACGGCAGCACCAGTTCGTCGTAGCGAGTCGTGATGTTCGTGTAGTGAACGCCCGGCGCGTAAACGCCTCCCGCACGGAGGTTTTCGATGAACTCCGAACCGGCTCCCATGTTCAGACACGCCTTGCAGATCGGGAATCCGGCCTGTGCTGCCTCGGATACCCCTAGTTCGCGAAGGCTGCGGCCGATACTTGCCTGCTCGTTTCCGAGGGTTCCCTTCCACAGCGATGCCACCGAGACGATGTTGTCCACTTTGTCAGCACCGCCGAGGAACTTCGCGTAGTACCCGTTGATGATCGTGCCTTGCGAATGTCCGATGAGATCCACCGACGTTGCGCCGGTAGCGCCGAGAACTTGATCGACGAAATTCGACAATTGTGCTGCGCTGGAGGGAATTTCCTGCATTCCGCCGATGGCTGACAACGGCCACGGCTGCTCGGGGAAGTTGCCGTACGTCAGCGCGAAGACGCAGTAGCCCTCGTTGGCGAGCAACGGCGCATAGGTGGCCCAGTTGGTCTGCCTGTTTCCACCGGTTCCGTGAACGAGCACAACCGGATTGGGATGTTCGGCAGTCGGTTTGCATGAAAAGTCATTGGATCCAGGAGCTGAACCGCCAGGATTTCCCAACTCCTGAGGAACTCCTGCGAGGAATGCGTTGGGCACGGGCAACGGAGCCTGAGCCGAAGCCACGGACGTGAACCCGACGAGCATCAGAGCGGCAAGAACCACGCCCCCGAACAACCTGATTCTGTGCACGACCGACTCCTCTGCGAGAGATGCGAACCGTGCAGACGCTAACAAACTAGAACGCGTTACCAATCTGTTTCGGGAAAATGCGCCCGAATCCATTCGCGATCCATTTCAGACGGCCTTTTCGTAGGCTCGGCGCACCTCGGTGGAAATACGTCCTCGGGCCGAGATCTCGAAACCCGCTCCCTTGGCCCATTCACGGATGGCGGCACTCTGATCGCGGTCGGCAACCGGGCGCGATTTGGCCACCGACCCGTTGACCGATTTGGCTGAATTCGACTTTCTTGCATGGGGAATCCACTTTTTCAGTGCATCACGCAGTTCCGCGGCGTTGGCGGCGGTCAGATCGATTTCGTATGCAACTCCGTCGACGGAAAACTCGACAGTTTCGTCAGCGGGCGATTTCTTGTCCAGATCGTCAACCATCGTGACAACAACCTTTTTCACCACGACCATTCCTCCCCGGATCCTTCGATAAGCAGCGACAATAGCACCTGGACAAACGTCCTGTCTCGGCTGATCCGGATGATTGGGACTACTCACCACCGGGTATGCCGATTGACTTGTCTTGCGACAAGGACAGTGCCGATACACTCTTCGCGACGCATCGGGGGATGCATCCAGACGGGGGGAATCATGACAGAAGACGGCTCGAGAAAAGACCTCCACCGAGCGCTACTCCGAATCGGCGGAGCCATCGCCGGACTCTACGCATTCTTTTTCATCATGGGACACATCAGCAACGCACACACCGACGAACTCCCACCAGCGGAATCACTCGCAACCGCACTCGCCCCACCCGTCAACACCACAAGCACAACGCCGCCCCCACCACTGCCACCGGGATTCCCATCACTGGATCGACCACCACCCAAAATCGAGGTCGAACCCGGCCAACCCCAACCCATAGCCACCAAATTCGGCCTCACATACGACATCCCGGCCGACTGGAAGAACGCCGCAACCTCAGTCGCTGGTTGGAATACGAAATGGGGTCCGGTTACATTTGGTGCGCTCGGCCAGTACAGAAGAAACTATTGCTCGGCCGTTGATGGCAGCACCCTCGCCCTGACTGGGGCCACAGGGCGCAACGGCGTCGACATCGACACCGCAGCACAAGAATGGGTCCACAAAGCCGAGGCAATCTTCGCCGCCAAGAACGGCACTCGCGCCAGCATCGCTTACAGCGGACCCACGAATTTCACCATCTCCGGACGCCCTGCGATCCGATACACCGCAATCGCCACCAATATCTCGGCGGACAACGAATGCGATCCGCCCTCAGCACAATTCGATGTCGTCACCACACCCGGTTACTCCACAGCCGAGGTCATGGTCTTCCTTGTCCAGTCAGATCAGGGACTACCTGACACACTCAACCAGAGCACGATCGACCAAATCATCGCAACAATACGAAAGTCCGAAACTCAGGCGACCGCGCATGGATGAATCCTTTACCGCCGATTCGAGCGAAATCGCCGGGCTGTCGAAACTTGCTACTCAGATCGGCGAGGACGCTGGCGTCGGCTGCCGCTTGGTATTGCACCACACCGCTCCGTTCGGAGATTTTGATGGCGAGTTGATGCGACTACTCTCAACGCCACTCCAGACGTACACCGATGTCACCTACCGCCGCTATGCCAACTTGGCATCCGATTGCGCTACTACCGGCATGCATCTCAATCGTGCTGCGTGGATGTACCACGATCAAGAGAAGCGAAACTACGATGCGCTGAACGCGCACAGTGAAATGTCAATTGTGGACATGTCGCCCTACAATTCCGAGAATCCAATATCTGGCCCCGCCGTGCCGTACGACAGTCCAGCAGAGTTCAAGCCGGCAAACGCCGTCGACTTTCCACCACCCCAGTCTGCGACCGACGACATCCGAAAGGTCATCGCGGAATCTGCGGGGTGGGTGGGAGACGTCGACAACGGATTCAAGATTGTGACCGGATGGAGCCCGCTGGAACGACTGATCGCACCGCTGAGCGGTAATTGGAACGAGCTCAAACGGATCGGCGACGCATACAAAACCGGCGGCGACGGCATCGAAAAATGCGGCTTGAATCTCGAAGACGGAACGAAGCGAGTCGGCGAGAGCTGGGACGGCCTTGCCGCCCAGTCGTTCGACGGATACTCACGCAAACTGTCGGAAGCGTTGAAATGGGAAGGCCCACACGGTCGAGTCGTCAAAGAGATTCTGTACGTTCTCTCAGATCAGATCCGACGCGGTGTCGAATCAGCCCTTCGATTCTTGGAACGAAAACTCGATGATCAGGTTCAAATTACCGACGGGACATCGGCGATGAAATGGGTTCTTCGCCGAGTTCCGTATGCCGGACCATCCATCATCACGGTAGAACTGGTCAGCGCAGCATTCTCGACCGCACAGAAAGTTCAGGAAATTGTCGACGATATCCGAGTCCTGGTCGAATGTTTGAAGGAGTTCCTCGATCTCGTCACCTCACCATCCGGCAAGCTGAGCGAGATGTCCGAACGGTTACTCGCACCGGTCGTCGACACACTCGACGACGCGAAGAAGAAGACCGAACTCGGCCTGTCGATCGCCGGTGTCGCGGATGCGGAGGGCGTGTTGAATACGCCGAAGACCGGCTACAACCCGGGGACCGGTCGCGATCCGTGGGCTGATGCCGTATGAACTCCGAGATACCTCCCGAGCTGCGCAGCAGCTACGACAAGATCATGAAAGCAGCGGCCGCGGTGGCCGATGCAGCGATCAAGTTGGACCGGGTCACGGACGGGGACTGGGACTCCCGGATCGACGTCACCGACCACTTGCTGAACTTTCTTGCCGACAGACCCGAAGCCTCAGCCGAACTTCGCCACTATGCAGCAAGGGTGGCGGCAGGCGAATGTCGTTGGGAACAAATCGAATCCCAACTTCGAGCGCTCCCTGCTGAACTGGTCGAGCTGAAGAACTCACCCAGATTCATCTGGTTCTCCGCACCGCCGATATCTGACGGGGACGAAGACTACGAACCGTACCGAATCCCTTGGGAGCGTCCCAACTGAAAAAGGTTCGGCCGCAACATGTGCGGCCGAACCTTGATCGAAGTAAAGCTAGCGAGCGGAAGGACGGACGATCGGGAAGAGGATCGTCTCGCGAATACCGAGGCCGGTCAAAGCCATCAGCAGTCGATCGATTCCCATGCCGGTGCCCGTTGTTGGCGGCATGCCCTGTTCCATCGCGGCGAGGAACTCCTCGTCCAGCACCATCGCTTCGTCGTCGCCGGCCGACGCGAGGCGCGCCTGATCGACAAAGCGCTCACGCTGGATGACCGGGTCGACAAGTTCGGAGTAGCCGGTCGCCAACTCGAATCCGCGGATGTACAGGTCCCACTTCTCGGTGACACCCTTCTTGCTGCGGTGATCGCGGGTCAGGGGCGACGTCTCGACCGGGAAGTCACGAACAAACGTCGGCACGTACAGCTGATCGCCGCACTGGTGCTCCCACAGCTCCTCGACGAGCTTGCCGTGGCCGTAACCCTTGTCCTTGGGAACCTCGAGGCCGACCTTCTCCGCCAAAGCGAGAAGCTCGTCGACCGTCGTATCCGGGGTGACCTCGGCGCCGATGGCCGCCGACAACGACGGGTACATCTCGAGGACCTGCCACTCGCCACTGACGTCGTACTCGGAACCGTCGGCGAGAGTAAGGACCTGCGTGCCGAATGCTTCCTGCGCAACTTCCTGGACGAGTTCACGAATCATCTTCGCGGAATCGTCGTACGTGCCGTAAGCCTCGTACGTCTCGAGCATTGCGAACTCGGGCGAGTGGGTGGAGTCGACGCCCTCGTTGCGGAAGTTGCGATTGATCTCGAAGACCTTCTCGATACCGCCGACGACGCAACGCTTGAGGAACAGTTCCGGCGCGATACGCAGGTACAGGTCGATGTCGAGAGCGTTCGAATGCGTGACGAACGGACGAGCTGCCGCCCCGCCGTGCAGCGTCTGCAGCATCGGCGTCTCGACCTCGAGGAAGCCGCGGCTCTCGAGCGCATTGCGCAACGCACGGACAACAGCGACACGCTTGCGGGCGTTGTCACGAGCCTCGGGGCGAACGATCAGGTCTGCGTAACGCTGACGCACCCGGGACTCTTCGCTCATCTCCTTGTGCGCAACCGGCAGGGGGCGCAGCGACTTGGATGCGATCTGCCAGGCGTCGGCCATCACACTGAGCTCGCCGCGACGGGAGCTGATGACCTCACCGTGGATGAAGACGAAGTCGCCGAGGTCGACGTCGGACTTCCAGGCGGCCAGTGCCTCTTCGCCGACGCCGGCGAGGCTGATCATGGCCTGCAACTGGGTGCCGTCGCCTTCCTGCAGAGTCGCGAAGCACAGCTTGCCGGTGTTGCGCATGAAGATGACGCGGCCGACGACTCCGACCAACACACCAGTCGCCGTGTCCGGCTCGAGTTCCGGGTACTCCGCGCGGATCTGCGCGAGCGTGTGGGTGCGATCGACCGAAACCGGGTACGCCTCCTGCCCCTGCGCCAGGATCCGTTCACGCTTCTCGCGCCGGATCCGGAGCTGCTCGGGGGTGTCGTCGACTGGCTGGGCTTCTACATCACTCACGGGGTACAAGACTACTGGGCCGTGTCCACCGCGTTTGTTGCTGGTAGCACCGCGGCCACCGCGAGCACGATTCCCGACAGCAAGTACAACCCGACCCGGACGTGATTCCACATAGTCCAACCAGCCTCGTACGACGCCCATGCGGCTGCGTCGGTAGCGCTGACCGAGGCAAACGCGTCGTTGCGAGGGACGTGGTAGATCGCGGTCACCGCGAAGGACGCGAGCACCCCGACGCATCCGACAACGGCAATGACCCAGCCGTCCGGTCTGGAGATCGATGCCCAGATTCCAGCGGCGATCGCGGTGAGCGCCGATCCGACCAGCGGCAGCATCAACGCACTACGCGGCGCTTCGACGTTGATCGCCTGCATCGACGTGATCGCGGTATGTGCATCCACCGACCGCAGGGCGGGCATCACGAAGGAAGAGAAGGCAAACAACGCACCACCGGCAACGAGCGCGCCGAGCGCAGTCACGCCGAGCAACAGCTCCAGAATGATCTCGGACTTCTTCATGACCAAACCCCTGTTCGAGCGGCCTCGGCGGCAAAAGTGGTGAAATCGCGAGCGGGTCGTTCCAGGACCCCTTCGACGACGCCGGTCACACTTTGATTTCGTCCGTCGAGAACCTCGACAAACAAGTAGGTGAGCAACTCCACGACATCACTCGGGACGCCGACTTCCGCCATGCCATCGGAAAACTGTTGGAGTCCAATTCTTTCGAATGTCACGCGGCGACCCGACTCCGTCGAGATCGCATCCACTGCTGCCGCAAAAGTGAGCAACTCCGGACCTGTCACCTCGAGGACTTGGCCGAGGAGATCGGTTCGAGTCAATGCGGCCACCGCCACGTCGGCGAGATCGTCGACGTCGATGAAGGGCTCCCCCACCTCACCGACCGGAAGTGCCAGGTGGCCTCCCCTGATCGGATCGAGCAGATACCCCTCACTGAAGTTCTGGGCAAACCAACTGGCCCGCACCACAGCCCATTCCAGACCGCTGTCGGCGAGAACCTGTTCGGCTTTCTGCGCCGCCGGTTCACCGCGCCCGGACAGGAGCACCATGCGGCGAACCCCTTCGCGATCCGCGAGATTCGCAAACTCCTCGATGTGTGTGCTCGATCCCGGAACAGCCAGATCTGGCGCATACGTCACGTATGCCACTTCGGCGCCGGACACCGCGGGCCTCCACGTCGTCTGATCGTTCCAGTCGAAAAGTGTCCCGGATGTTCTCGACGCGATTCGGGTACGGATTCCCACCGCCGTCAGCCTCTGCGCAACGCGCGCACCGGTCTTGCCGGTACCACCGATCACCACTGCCGATTGAATTTCACTTGTTGAAGTCATGAACTCATTCGACCGCGCGACGGCAATACGATCCATAGCCGAAGGTCGCAAAAACATACGCCAGCGTCTACCGTCGAATTATGGATGCATTGTCGATGATGCTGGCCGGGTCGCGGGCGGAAGGTGCATTTCTATTGCGCTCGTTGCTCGATCCACCGTGGTCACTACGTATCGAGGACCACGCACCCGTCACCGTGCTGATTCTGGTTCGCGGCAGCGCAGTCATCGTCTCCGACACCGGACAGACCGAGAATCTCGGAGCCGGCGACGTGACACTTCTGAGAGGTCCTGATCCCTATACCGTCGCTGATCGGCCCGGTACCCCAGTCCACGTACTCATCGACGAAGCGCAGAACTGCGCCGCGGTCGACGGCACACCACTCGAGGACATGTCAGTGCTCGGGGTTCGCACATGGGGTAACTCGACCAGTGGCCAGACCGTCATGCTCACGGGCACATACCGTTTGGACTCCTATGTCAGCCGTCAGATCCTCGACAGCCTGACACCCGTCGCGGTCGTGCGACGCAGTATCGAAACCGAGCCGATGACAACGCTTCTGGAGCAACAGATCGCCTCCGACGGGCCAGGGCAGGAGGTGTTGTTGGACAGGCTCCTGGACCTGGTCCTGATCTCGGCGGTCCGAACGTGGTTCGCCGAGAACCCGGATCGATCACCGCGGTGGATCAAGGCATACGAAGATCCTGTCGTCGGGCATGCCTTGAGGCTCATACACAATCGGCCGGAACACTCCTGGACGGTCGCGAGTTTGGCTCAGGAAGCCGGAAGTTCGCGAGCAGCCTTTGCTCGCCGGTTCACCAACCTCATGGGAATCGGGCCGGTTGGATACCTGACCGAGTGGCGACTGTCCGTGGCCGCGGATCTACTGGCAGACCCCGGGCGAACGGTGTCGTCGATCGCGCGAGAAGTCGGCTACTCGAGCCCTTTTGCCCTCACAACCGCGTTCACCCGCCACCACGGAGTGAGCCCGAAGATGTACCGCCAGACCCGCTGTGCGCCTTTATTAACCGCCCGCGGTTAATAAAGGCGCACAGCAAATACCTCAATGAGCCGAAACAGCCGCCAACTCGCGGGAGCAATGACGCACTCCGCTGAGCGCACCGAGCAGGCCGGCGGCCTTGATCGCCTGGTACCCGCCCACCAGATCGGTGGCTTTGTGCAGGCCAAGCTGCTGCAACGACGCTGCGGCGAGGCTCGAGGTGTAACCCTCCGAGCACACGATCACCCACTCGACGTCGTGGTCGGTCGCCAGCGCAAGGTGCGCGCTACTGGTGGGGTCAAGGCGCCATTCGAGCACGTTCCGCTCGATCGCGAGTGCACCGGGGAGAGTTCCCTCGATGGCGCGCTGCGCCTGCGGGCGAATGTCGACGAAGATCGCGCCGCGGTGGAAGGCTTCGGTGAGCTGGAAGACGTACATACGATCGATCTGTGCGCGAGCGTCGTCGAGCATTTGGTCGATGGTCATTTGGTGCCCCCCTCGGGCAGGTCGGTCAGCTCGGTACGGGTGCGACGAAGTGTCCGGTGATCCGTCACTTCGTAGAAGGACATTGCCGTCAGCGGCGGCGAGTAGGCGTGAACACTCAGAGTCGGTGCATCAGAGCTGATTTCGATCGGAGCACCGGGAGCATCCGTCGAACGTACGACATCGTGAACCCATCCGAGGGGGAACGAAGCCTGATCGCCGGCGTCGAGCTGGCGTTCCACCAGGGTGTCACCGGCCCAACGGAATTCGGTGAGAGAACCACTGAGAACGGTCAATGCGCCGAACGAGCCTGCGTGGTCGTGCAATTCGGTATTGCGTTCGGGTACCCAGCTGATGAGCCACACATCGACGTCGTCGTCCGCGTGCAGGCGGGTGGACCAACGGTCGAGCGTCGGGAAGGCGTCGGGGATGAGGTGATCGAAACTGCCGTCGAGCACGCCGTTTGCTCCCTCGTCGGTCAGTCGCAGCAAATCGGCCGGGCGAAGGCGGGTGGGCAACGAGGCACCGCTCGGGCGACGTCCGGAGGGCCCACGATTGATGCCACGACCTGCGGAAACAGTGCGATCAGCAGTAAGAGGCGGGGCCAAAACAGAGAGATCTGCAGAATATGTGGATAGCACGAGCTAGCTCCAAGGAGTGTGAATTGGTCAAGGCAGCGGTCAGCCTCGACAACACTCCTGAGCACCCATGCAGCGATTCACGAGCACCATTGTGGCATAACTTTCGCGATCGCGAAACTGCTGGAACAAAACCATCGATCAGGCGACCGGTCGTCGACCGGATCCGCGACGCGCCTGATTGCGCTCGAAGACCAACCTCAGCCCTTCGAGGGTGAGGTCACGTTCGAAGTGATCGATGGTGTCGGATTCGGGGATGATCAGCGGTGCACTGTCCCCGGTTGCGATCACGGAGACGTCGTCACCACCGAATTCGGGCAGTTCGTCGCGTACGCGGTTGACCAGTCCGTCCACGAGGCCCGCAAAGCCGAATACCGCGCCGGACTGCATGCATTCGACCGTGTTCTTCCCGACCACCGAACGCGGACGCACCAATTCGACCTTGCGCAACGCAGCAGACTGCGAAGCCAAGGCGTCGGTCGAGATCTCGAGCCCAGGCGCGATACAGCCACCCAGGAACTCACCCTTGGCGGAAACGACGTCGACACAGGTCGACGTGCCGAAGTCCACGACGATGCACGGTCCCTCGTAAAGATGGTGCGCGGCAAGGCTGTTGACGATTCGGTCGGCTCCGACTTCTTTGGGGTTGTCCACCAGCAGCGGCACACCGGTGCGCACGCCCGGCTCGACCACGACATGGGGAACATGACCCCAGTACCGCTCGAGCATGACGCGGATCTCACGCAAGACGGATGGCACCGTCGACAGCGCGGCGACACCGGCGATCTGATCGACATGAGTACCCAACAGCCCACGGAAGGTCAACGCCAACTCGTCGGCAGTCATCCGAGGGTCGGTTCGCATTCGCCAGTCCTGCAACAGCTTCGAATGCTCACCAGTTCCGGAAAACAGACCGAGAACGATGTTGGTGTTCCGCACGTCGACCGTGAGCAGCATGGATTACACCAGACTGGATTCGCGCGAGGCCTCGAGTGTCGACAGCATGCGCGGGGTGATCAGACCCGAACCCTCCGGCGCGTGAGCCGGGTCGGAACCGAGCTCGATCTGCTTGTTGTCGGCGTCGACGAACACGACGCGCGGGGAGTACTCCTTGACTTCCTGCTCGTTCATCACGCCGTAGGCGATGAGAATGACCAGGTCGCCCGGCTTGACCAGATGCGCTGCTGCACCGTTGATTCCGATGACACCCGTTCCGCGCTCACCGGCGATGACGTACGTCTCGAGACGCGCGCCGTTGTCGATGTCGACGATGCACACCTGTTCGCCTTCGAGGAGGTCGGCGGCGTCCATCAGATCCTGATCGACGGTGACGGAGCCGACGTAGTGCAGGTCGGCGTGAGTCACGGTGGCGCGGTGGATCTTCGACTTCATCATTGTGCGAAACATATCCAGGTCCTTACTCGTGAAAAGTGCTCAGTGAGACAGCAGGCCGTCGATGGCGTCGGCGGACGGATCGGTGTCACGCTCGAGGAAGCCGGTTCCCACGGCAACACCGACATTGTCGATCAGACGGGTGGTTCCGAGCTTGGCGGCCACCAACAGTCGGCCGTCACCCCGCTCGGGAGCGGGGCCCAGATCGACGCCCCGAACCTCGAGGTAGTCGACCTCGATTTCCGGAACAGCTGCCAGGACAGCGCGTGCGGTTTCCAGAATTGCTTCCGCTCCCCCGGCCGCCGCGTGTGCGCCGGCGATCAGAGCTGCGGACAGCGCGACAGCTGCGGCGCGCTGGCTCTCGTCGAGGTAGCGATTGCGAGAGGACAACGCGAGGCCGTCGAACTCGCGGACCGTCGGAACTCCGATGATCTGTACGTCGAAGTTGAGATCCCACACCATCTGACGGATGAGCGTCAGCTGCTGATAGTCCTTCTCGCCGAAGTACGCGTGATTGGGTGCCGCGATCTGCAGCAGCTTCGCCACGACCGTCAGCATTCCCGCGAAGTGAGTGGGGCGTGCGCCGCCTTCGAGTTCGCCACCCAACGGTCCGGGCACGATGGTGGTGCGCTGACCACGCGGGTACATCGTCTTGGCGCTGGGCGCGAACACCAATTCGACGCCCTCGGCGCGAAGCAGGTCGAGATCGGCATCGAGAGTGCGCGGATACGCATCCAGGTCTTCGCCGGCACCGAACTGCAGCGGGTTCACGAAGATGGAAACGATCACGACGGCGCCGGTGACCTTGGCCTGACGAACCAGTTCGATGTGGCCCGCGTGCAGCGCACCCATCGTGGGAACGAGCGCCACCTGGCGCCCGACTCCACGCAGTGCCCGCGAGACGCGCCGAAGCTTGTCTGGATCGTGGTGCACCGTCAGTTCGCCGCGCTTGTATCCGCCCTGCAAATCACTCACGACGGTCACCTCCCGTTTCAGTCAAGATGTCGAACAATTCGGTGGGGGCGCCCACCCGCTGGGCCGATCGCAAGGACATCGCTCGATAGCCGGCAGCGAGCTCCGGATCCAGTTCTGTCAGTACGCGCAAATGTGTGTCGACGGCAGCGGCATCGCCGCGTGCCACCGGGCCGGTCAACGCCGAGGGACCGCGTCGTAGTGCGTTGTCCAGGGCCGCCGACAACAGCGGTTGCAGGACACGCTCGGCCACTCCACCCGGATCGCCGTCGATCAACTGCTGACCGAGCAGCTCGTCACCCTGCAACGACGCTCGCAGCGCCTCGACAGCGTCGACAACTAGGGTGACCAGGTGATTACTGCCGTGAGCCAGGGCAGCGTGGTAGAGCGCGCGGTTCTCCTCGCGCACTCGGACCGGCTCGCCGCCGATCTCGAGGACGAGAGACTGCGCGATCGCGTATCCGATGTCGTCGCCGGCCGTGATTCCGAAGCACGCCGACGACAGCCGCGCAGTGTCCTCGTCGTGACCGGTGAACGTCATCGCCGGATGGATAGCCAAGGGCAGTGCGCCCAGTTCGGTCAGGGGAGCCAGGATCGCAATGCCGTTGGCGCCCGACGTGTGGGCAACGAGCGTGCCCGGCTTGACGGCTTTCGTGGCCGCGAGCCCTCGAACGAGATCAGCAAGCTGGTCGTCCGGAACAGCGAGAACCAGCAGTTCGGAGCGAGCTGCGACGTCGGCAGCCGGAAGTATTTCGGTATCGGGAAGCCGCTTCACAGCGCGGGCGACCGAGGCACTGGAGACTGCGGAGCAAGCGCTGACAACATGACCGGCTCGCTCCAACGCGGCACCGACAGCTGTTCCGACCCGGCCTGCGGAGACAATTCCTACCGTCAATCGCGCAGGTGCAGGTCCATTAGTGATCCCGAAGGAAGTCACCGGATTCCTCTCGTTCGTTCCAGTCCCGCTCGGCGGGTACCAGACGTTCTGCGTCCGAGGATATCCTTCGCCCGAACCGTCATGCCATGGCCGGGCGAGTGATCTGCGACTCAGTCCTCTCGGCGACGGCGTCGACCGGAGCCTTCGGACGGGTTGGCCGAACTCAGATTTGCCATTATTTCGGCGACGGTCAATCCGTTGGAATGAGCACCACTCGCGGCATCTTCCGGGGCAGCGCGACGACGACGGCGCGGCTCGGCGTCGGGCTCAGGTTCTGTTTCCGCAACAACCTCGGGAACAACCTCGGGCGCCTCTTCGACGACGGCGTCTTCGATGTTCGGGGCCTGGGCGGGAGGCTTGATTTCTGGCTCGACCGGCTCCGGATCCTTCTCCACCGGAACATCTTTCGCCGTTCGTGTCGGCGAGGAACTCACAGCACTCACCGGAGAATTCTTCGGGGCCTGGTTCCGGGTCTGATCCTGGGGCTTCTGCGTCTCCTGCGACTTCGGCGTCTCCTGCGACTTCTGCGTCGGTATGACGCGCGGCGCCACGAAGCTGCTGTCGCGCCACGACGTCTCCGCGAACACGACGGTTGTCTCAGCAGTCACCGGATCGTCGTTGGGCGAAGCCAACCCGCCGACATTCGGGGCCGGTTGGCTGGGCCCGCTCTGGCCGGCGCCGGGAACGTACAGTCCCGACGGTGCCGGCTGGTACGCACCGTACGAACTACCGCCAAGTTCCGGTACTCGCGTCGAATCGGTCTTGAGCGCGGTCTGTTCGGGCAACAGTCCACCTTCGAAAAGCGCTTCGAGGTTCCGGCGCAGCGCGACCAATTCGGCGCGCAGCCCGGCCAGTTCCTCCGCATCCGCGGTCACCTCACGTCGCACGCGACCTTCGACGCTCAGTTCGTACTCGCGTCGAGCAGAAATTTCACGCTCGAGCTGCAGTTCGTACACTGTCTGCAGATCGGCAACCTTGGCTTTGTCCAGTGCCGACTCACGCCGATACTTGGTCATGGCGATAGCGCCGAGGGTGGCTGCCCACAGAGCGACGACCAGTCCCACCCGAAGAAGCTGAACGCTGTTGCTGAAGATCAGGAACAGCGAAGCAATTACAGCAAGTGCCAGAAGAGCAGCAATGATCATCTGGCTCGCGCTGCGCTTGCTTCGGCGCGCAGACTTCGATCGACCAGAATTTGTCATGGTTGCCAGGGTACTTGCCGAGACCGGGGTCGCCACGTACCTCGGTGGGTGATTTGCCGACCAGGCTGTCAGTGCGCCGGCTCGTCAGGTGTATCTTCCGGCGTCTTGCAACAATGTTCGAGCCACAGAGCTGCCGCTACCAGCGCAATTGCGGCGCCCAACCCCACCCACGCGCCCGGCGTGTCGGAGGCCGCGGCGTGCAGAACCGAGCGCTGTGGGATGAGATACACCAGCACTCCAACCCAGACACCCACGGTAGCTGAACCGACCAAAGCGGATGCTTTTGCCAATGCCAGCGCGCGGGCGGCAGTGATCGGATGGAGTTGTCTGAGCCCGTCGCCGACCTGACGATTCTTGACGCGCGCACGAATGACAAAAGCGAAGACGGCTTCGGCAACGGCCACGAAGTACAGCGACGCTCCCGCATAAAAAGGGATGGGCGGCATCGAACCGTAGAACACGCGAATCAGAATCCAGGTGGCCACGGCCGCAACCGCGGCCAGAACCGCGAGTTCACTGATCCGGGTCGGCTTCAAACCCTTGTCTTGTTCGGTCACCGCGCAAGCACCACATCGGTAGTGCGCACACCTTCACGTTCGCTGCGATCGAGGCCGCCGAGAATTTCTGCCACCGACAACTTCTGGCCGTCGACGATCAGCGTCGCATCAGGCTCGACGTCCAGCCAGGGAACGAGCACGAAGGCACGAAGATGAGCCCGGGGGTGCGGAAGTGTGAGTTCGGGATCGGAACTGACGACGCCTTCGCAGTCGACCACGTCCACGTCCAGGCTTCGGGGTCCCCAACGCTGTTCGCGCACCCGATCTGCGGCTTCTTCGAGAGCTTGCGAACGGCGAAGCCATTCAGCACTGTCAGCCTCGGGGTCGTCGACCACCACCACCGCATTGTAGAAATCCTGCTGCTCGACGCCACCCCACGGCGCCGTCGAGTAGACCGGTGAGACAGCAACGACGGCGCTGCCCAGCCCGTCGACAACGGACTGCAGGTGAGCCACGCTGTCGCCGATGTTGGAACCGATCGACAGAACAGCGCGCGTCATGCCGACCTGGTCCGATGTGCGACGACGGCGACGTCCGCGAAGACCAGCGGAATCGGCGCCGACGGCTTGTGGACCACGACCTCGACGCTCTCGACTCGCGAATCCTTCATGACGCCGTCAGCGATCTCGGCAGCGACGGTCTCGATGAGATCGCGCGAAGGGCCGGCGACGATGGCTGCGGCGGCTTCCGCCAACTCGCCGTAGTGCAGGGTCTGGGTCAGATCGTCCGACGCCGCGGCGGGCGCCAGGTCCATCCACACCGTGATGTCGATGAAGAAGTCCTGACCGTCACGCTTCTCGTGGTCGAACACTCCGTGATTGCCGCGAACCTTCAGCCCGCGCAATTCGATTCGGTCCCCCATGTCAGGCCCTTTCTCGTCCACGGTTCCAGGCGTCGACCACGGCAATGGCGTCGAGCGAGGCTTGTGCGTCGTGCACCCGAACTCCCCAAGCACCTTCGCGCGCTGCAAGGGCGGAGACCACGGCCGTCGCAGTCTCACGGCCGGCCGGCGGGCGCGGATTGCCTTCGGGATCGCTGAGCAGAGACCCGAGGAACCGCTTACGGGAAGCGCCGACCAGGACCGGGAATCCGAGTGCGTTGAACTCGGGCAGGGCCCGCAACAGAGCCCAGTTGTGGTCGGCGTTCTTCGCGAACCCGAGGCCGGGATCGAGGATGATCGACGACGAATCAACGCCCGCCTTCAACGCCAGGTCGACCTGCGACAGCAGTTCGTCACGGACGTCTCGGACCACGTCGTCGTAGTGATCGGCACTGCCACGATGGACGTAGTCGCGGGCCGAACGCCAATGCATGAGGATCCAGGGCACTCCGGCGTCGGCAACCACGGACGCCATGTCGGGGTCCGCGCGACCGCCCGAGACGTCGTTGACGATCCCCGCACCCGCTTCGATCGCGGCTGCGGCGACAGAAGCACGCATCGTGTCGACGCTGACGCGGATTCCCGCAGCAACCAGTTCTTCGATCACCGGGGCAATACGGTCAGCCTCGAGTTTCGGGTCCACTCGGGTGGCACCGGGACGCGTCGACTCGCCGCCGATGTCGACGATGTCGACGCCAATGCGTTGCAGCTCGAGCCCACGAGAGATCGCCGCGTCACGGTCGAGGAATTGGCCACCGTCGGAAAACGAATCGGCGGTGACGTTCAGAATCCCCATCACGACCATCCGGGCCGGATCGCTGTCTGCAACGGGAGCCGCGGACATCTCGCTCACTTACGAAGGATGAGGTCCAGCGCTTCGGACCGTGAGGCCGCGCTGGATTGCAGGAGCCCACGAACCGCAGACGTGGTCGTGCTGGCTCCGGGCTTGCGGATACCGCGCATCGCCATGCACAGATGCTCGGCTTCGATGACGACGATGGCTCCACGCGGGTCGAGCTTGCGCATCAAAGCATCCGCGATCTGACTGGTCAGGCGTTCTTGAACCTGCGGACGCTTGGCGTACAGGTCGACAACACGCGCCAGCTTCGACAAACCGGTGACCTTGCCCGACTTTCCCGGGATGTAGCCAACGTGGGCGACGCCGTGGAAGGACACCAGGTGGTGCTCGCACGTCGAGAACATCGGAATGTCTCGCACGAGCACCAATTCCTGGTGACCCTCGTCGAAGGTCGTGTTCAACGCGTCGTCGGGCTCGGAGTACAGACCCGCGAAGATCTCCTTGTACGAGCGCGCAACCCGGGCCGGCGTATCGAGCAAGCCTGGGCGCTCGGGATCTTCACCGACCGCGATCAACAATTCCCGTACGGCAGCCTCTGCCCGAGCCTGATCGAACGGGCGGCCCGTTCCGAGCGACACCAGTTCACTGGCCACATCATTCACCGACAACCGAACTCTCCTCGAGAATTGTTCACAGGTCCCCCGCCGCAGAGCCTAGTGGCGCAAGGTCAGCGAGATCCGTCCGGTCCGTCCCAGCGAACGGTGCTCGGTCCCTCGTCCTCAGCCGAATGATGCGGCGGAGGAGTTTGCGGCTGTTCCGGTGCGGGGCTCTGCCACTGGTTTTCGCCGGTCGGGTTTCCCCGGTTCGGATCGGCGAAGGGTCCACCGTCCGGGTACTGCACCGGGTAGTCGGGTTGCGCGGGGTAGCGGCGGCCGGGGTGCGGCTGCTCCGGGTACGCCTGCTGTCCCGGATGCGGCTGACCGTACTGCCCCTGATCGGGCTGGGGCTGACCGTGTTGGGGCTGACCGTACTGGCCCTGCTGCTGGTTCGGCGGGTTCGGATTCTGTCCACCGGTGTATCCACCCGACTGCTGTCCGGGGTACGTCGGCGACTGGTTCTCACGCGGAGGCCAACCCGGTGCCGACCATCCGGCGGGCGCTCCGTAGTCGGGTGTTCCCGGTTGCGGAGTCTGCTGCGGAGCACTCGGCTGCGGGTACGAAGGCTGTGCATACCCGTTCGAGGGTCCCTGGTTGCCGTTGTTGGGGACACCGCCGTTGGGGACACTGTTGTTGGCTGCGCCGGCCTTGACGAGAACTGGTGCGGCAGCGGGCTCCGGCCAGGTTTCGCCGCGCTCGATCGCGAGTTCACGCGGGGTCTTCACCGGCGGACGATCCGAAGGCGTGCGCCCACCGAAATCGTTGAAAGCCGTGATGCGCGGACGCTTTTCGACGCCGGCAAGGATCTTCTCGAGGTCCTTGCGAGTCAACGTCTCACGCTCGAGCAGTTCGGTAGCGATGAGGTCGAGCGCATCGCGGTACTCGTTGAGGATTGCCCACGCTTCGGTGTGCGCTGCTTCGATGAGGTTGCGCACCTCTTCGTCGATTTCACGAGCGATCTCGTGTGAGTAGTCGGACTGCACGCCCATCGAACGGCCGAGGAACGGATCCCCGCCCTCCTGGCCGTAGCGAACCGCGCCGAGCTTGGCACTCATGCCGTATTCGGTGACCATCGCGCGGGCGATCTTCGTCGCCATGTCGATGTCCGACGACGCTCCGGTGGTGGGCTCGTGGAACACCAGCTCTTCGGCGGCGCGTCCGCCCATTGCCATGACGAGACGAGCGATCATCTCGGAACGCGTCATCAAACCCTTGTCGTCCTCGGGCACGGTCATCGCGTGACCGCCGGTGCGACCGCGAGCGAGGATCGTGACCTTGTAGACCGGCTCGATGTCAGGCATTGCCCAGGCAGCGAGCGTGTGGCCGCCCTCGTGGTACGCCGTGATCTTCTTCTCGTGCTCGCTGATGATGCGACTCTTACGCCGCGGTCCACCGACAACACGGTCCACCGATTCCTCGAGCGAGGCTTCGGTGATGACGGTCCCGTTTTCGCGTGCGGTGAGCAGCGCAGCCTCGTTGATGACGTTGGCGAGATCGGCACCCGACATTCCGACGGTCCGCTTGGCGAGACCTTCGAGATCGGCGTTGGGATCGATCGGCTTGCCCTGCGAGTGCACGCGCAGGATCGCGCGGCGGCCGGCGAGGTCGGGGGCGCCGACCGGAATCTGGCGATCGAAGCGTCCCGGACGCAGCAGTGCTGGGTCCAGGATGTCGGGGCGGTTGGTTGCGGCGATCAAGATGATGCCGGTGCGATCACCGAAGCCGTCCATCTCGACGAGCAACTGGTTGAGCGTCTGCTCGCGCTCGTCGTGTCCGCCGCCCAGGCCTGCGCCACGCTGACGACCGACTGCGTCGATCTCGTCGACGAAGATGATGCAGGGGCTGTTCTGCTTGGCCTGCTCGAACATGTCGCGAACACGCGAAGCACCGACACCGACGAACATCTCGACGAAGTCCGAGCCGGAGATGGTGAAGAACGGGACGCCGGCTTCGCCTGCGACAGCGCGAGCGAGCAGCGTCTTACCGGTTCCGGGAGGGCCGTACAGCAGCACACCGCGCGGAATCTTGGCGCCGAGCGCCTGGTAGCGAGCCGGGTTCTGCAGGAAGTCCTTGATCTCGTACAACTCTTCGACAGCCTCGTCCGCACCGGCGACGTCGGCGAACGTGGTTTTCGGCATGTCCTTCGTGAGCTGCTTGGCCTTCGACTTACCGAATCCCATGACTCCGCCACGACCACCGCCGCCCTGCATCCGGTTCATGACGAAGAAGAAGATGCCGAACAGAATGATCATCGGCAGCACGAACAGAAGGATCGACGTCAGCCAACTCTCCTGAGTGACCGTCGTGTTGAACTTGTCCGCACCGGCGCCTTCGACCTTGTCGAAGATCTGCTCCGACGCACTCGCGGGGTACTTCGCCAGGATCTGCGTCTTACCGTCGGTGGCGTCGTTGCCGTTCTTGAGCCACAGACGAACCTGCTGCTCACGGTCGTCGATCTGCGCCGACTCAACGTTCTTGGCGTCGAGTTGGGAGATCGCGACCGACGTGTCGACGGTCTTGAAGTCGCGGGTGTCGTTGCTGAAGTAGCTGAAGGCATAGATCACCAACAGCACGACGGCTACGAGTAGCACGTTACGGAACACAGTCTTACGGTTCATACAGGTCGGCCGATGTGGCCGGTCCTTTCGAGAGTGCGGGTCTGCCAGGTCGCCTTCCGGCTGCCAACCGGACACCTGCAGGTTACCGCGATCGGCCCCATCGATGCCCGCCAGCAGCCGTGCCGCTTGGTTGGAACGGTCGTCACTGTGTTCAACGTGCGCATTGCCGATCAGGTTCCCGGGCTACGTCGCAGCACAGTTTCCTGTGAGCGAACATGCTCACAGCGGTTATCGTGCGCTTTTCCGACGCTCGTCCGTCGTTATTCGTCAGGCCGTGTCGGAGAGGATTCCCGCAACAGCGTCGGCGGCGCCCGATTGGTCACCGTCGATGATGCGGTGTGCGAGCTGATCGAGTCGCGCAGACAGCCGAGCCGACGACTCGGGCACGTCCGCCTGCTGGGCGATCGTGTCGTCGAGATCAGCCAATAAGCCACCTCCGGCAAGGTGCCTGACACAACGCCACGTCTCGGCGAAGTTTCTCGCGGTCCCGTCGTCGGTCAACATCGCGACCCGCAGCGCAGCGTTGGGATTCGACGCCGCCGCCCGAGCCAGCCCGGCCATGATCGCTTCCCGCGCCGCAGTCAGTTCGTCGACGGTCCGATCCTGAAGCCGCACGCCCGAGTCCGCGGAGCGGCCCGCGTCGGGCGTCGGTGCTTCACGAATCACTGCACCGTTGCCGTGCTGGATTTCGACTCGGCCCCGGATCTCGAGAGCAACGAGCGCCTGAGCCAGCGATGCGCGGCTCACGCCGAGTTCGGCAGCCAGGCTGCGTTCGGGAGGAAGCCGATCACCGGGCGAAAGACCTTGAGCCTCGATGAAATTCGAAATGTGCTCGGCCAACTGCTCGTACAGGCGCGGACGCTTCAATCGTCCGGGCAGGCCCGAGCGCGAGCCGGGCGATGACGTCGAATTCATGCCTCGGAGTGTACTTGACAAATGGAGCAGTGGCAGAGAGGCTAGGCCAATTCCAAGTGATGCAGACCACAAGCTGGTCGCGAACGGATTGAGAGTTCGATGGCAAATGTCATAGCCCTGTCAGTACTTGTCCTGGTGTTCGTCATATCCACCGTGAGGTCGGTGAACATGGGTGCGCTCGCCCTGGTGGCTGCCTTTGTCGTCGGAACACTGGTCTTCACCGTCGATACCAGCGAGATCCTCGACGGCTTCCCGGCCAGCCTCTTCGTCATCCTGGTCGGCGTCACCTACCTGTTCGCGCTGGCCAGAAACAACGGCACGGTCGACTGGATCATTCACGCGGCAGTCCGCGCGGTCAGAGGACGAGTGGCCCTCGTGCCGTGGGCGATGTTCGCGGTGTGCGCGGCCGTCACCGCCATGGGCGCGGTCAGTCCCGCTGCCGTCGCCATCATCGCGCCCGTGGCAATGGGCTTCGCCACCCGCTACCGGATCCACCCCATGCTGATGGGCTTCATGGTCGTCCAGGGCGCAACGGCGGGCAGCTTCTCCCCTATCGGAATCTTCGGTGTGATCACCAACGACGTCATGCGTCAGAACGGCCTCCCGTCGAGCCCGGCCTTGCTGTTCGTCTCGACCTTCGCGGCCGCGGCCGTTGTTGCTGCCATCGCGTACGTCTCGTTCGGCGGACGCGCGTTGATTGCGCGCGGCGCCTCCGAACGCGTGCTCGTCAACGCAGTCGGCAATGCGTCTGGCGGGAGCGACACCATCACCGGTTCGGGTTCCGGCGACAACTCGAAGAGTGGCGGCAAGTCCTCGGGTGGGACCGCTCCGCACGAGGGAGCACTCAACCTCGAGCGGCGACTCACCCTGCTCGGACTGGCGTCGCTTGCACTCGGCGCCTTGGTCTTCGACCTTGACGTCGGCTTCACCGCACTGACTGTCGCGGTACTTCTCACCCTGATCTTCCCGGCTTCCGCCCGCGGCGCCGTCGACAAGATCAGCTGGGGCACCGTGCTCCTCATCGGCGGAATCGTCACGTACGTCGCTCTTCTGCAGAACCAGAACACCGTCCAGTGGCTCGGTGATTCTGTTGCACACGTGGGGATTCCACTTCTCGCGGCGTTCTTGATCTGTCTGATCGGCGCGATCGTGTCGGCGTTTGCATCCACCACGGGAATCCTCGGCGCACTCATCCCTTTGGCAATTCCATTCCTCATGACCGGTCAGGTCAATGCAACCGGTCTGGTCATCGCGCTGGCAATCTCCTCGTCTCTGGTCGATTGCAGTCCGTTCTCGACCAACGGCGCGCTGGTGGTCGCGAACGCCGCTCCGGAAGAACGCGACGTGGTGTTCGGGCTGACGATGCGGTGGGGCATGACCATCATGGTGGTGACGCCGATTCTCGCCTGGCTGCTGTTCGTTGTTCCCTGGTCCGTCTGAATCTTCGCTCAAAGAAAGGGAACTCGCGATGAACAGCGAATCCACACTTCTGCGCTCCCTCGACCCCCGCATCTTCGACGATCACGGAGCGGCGGTCAGTTTCGGCGAAGGCGCAACCCTCTCTCGCGCCGACTTGTTTGCCGCCGCCACCGCGGTCGCCGATCGAATCCACGGTGCACAGCGAGTGGCAGTACAAGCCGCCGCCGGCCTCGAGACAGTGGTCGCCGTCGCCGGCGCGCTGATCGCCGGTGTTGCCGTGGTCCCGATCCCACCGGACTCCGGCCCGTTCGAACGTCAGCACATCATCGCCGATTCCAAGGCCGAACTGATACTCGGAGAAGGGCCGACGGATTCGAGTATCCCGTTGATTCCCATCGATATTCACGCGCGATCCGCGACGTCCTATCCCGAACCGAGCGCGGCAGCTACTGCACTGATCATGTACACCTCGGGAACCACCGGAGCTCCGAAAGGCGTTGTCCTCTCGCGAGCATCGATCGCAGCGGATCTCGACGCGCTCGCTCATGTGTGGAATTGGACGCCAGAGGACACACTCGTCCACGGACTGCCCCTCTTCCACGTCCACGGGTTGATTCTCGGCGTGTTGGGCGCCTTGCGCGTGGGTTCGCCGCTGATTCATACCGTCAGACCGACCCCGGATTCGTATGCCGCAGCGGGTGGCTCGTTGTACTTCGGTGTTCCGACCGTCTGGTCACGCGTGTGCGGTGATCCCTCGGCGGCGGCAGCATTGCAGTCTGCGCGCTTGCTCGTGTCCGGCAGTGCACCACTTCCGGTTCCGTTGTTCGAGCGGATGAAATCGCTGACGGGGTTGGCTCCCGTCGAGCGCTACGGAATGAGTGAAACCCTCATCACCGTCAGCACGACGCACGACGGTGAACGCCGCCCGGGTTGGGTCGGGCACGCCGTTCCCGGAGTCAGGACGAGGTTGCGCGGTGAGAACGGTAAATTGTCGGCGCACGACGGAGAGCAGCTAGGTCAACTGGAGGTCGCGGGAGCCGTGCTCTTCGACGAGTACCTCGGGAACCCCTCGAAGACAGCGGAATCCATCACCGAAGACGGCTGGTTCCGCACCGGCGACATCGCGGTGATCGACGAGAGCGGATTCCACCGCATCGTCGGTCGCGAGTCGGTCGACATGATCAAATCCGGTGGATACCGCATCGGTGCCGGCGAGGTGGAACAGGCCCTTCTCGCATACCCGGGTGTTCGCGAAGCCGCCGTCGTCGGCGTGCCGGACGACGACCTCGGCCAGCGCATAGTCGCGTTCATCGTCGGCGACGTAGCCGACTGCACCGTGGTTTCGGACTTCGTCGCCGAATCGCTGTCGATCCACAAGCGTCCTCGCCAGGTTTGTCTGGTGGACAGCTTGCCCCGCAACGCCATGGGCAAGGTGCAGAAGAAACTGTTGACGCCCTGAAGGCATGCGTGTTTCCCTCGAAGCGCGCTCGCTCACTGTCTGGTGACCACGACGACGGCGTCAGCCATCCGATCGTGAAAACCGCGTACATCCGGTGCAGCACTGATCGAGACAATGATCGCGATCGAAATACCCACTGTTACAACAGTACCCAGGATACTGGCGATACTGCCCAACGACATCGTGTTCAGCATGCCGACGAGCTCGTCACCACTACCGAGCATGGCCAACGCCGAAACAGCCGATCCGAGGTACATGGGGATCACGAATGCATTCCGTTTGAAGGACTGCGCCAGGGTCGGGCGCGCACCTCCTACCGAGCGAACGCCTATTCCGAGCGCAAGTTTGCCCAGGGTTACCCCGAATGCTGACTCTCCCCAAACGAAGTACACGATCGAACCCATCCCGATCAGGAGGCCGATCAGACCCGAACTTGTCCGGTAGGCATCGAAGTCGAAACCGTTTCTGAGCGTCGCGGTGGAGATCATGCCGCCGACGACCGACACGACTGCGAGAATGGCAAAATCGATGAATCGCGCGGCAACTCGTATCCCGGCTCCGGCCGGCCGAAAACCACCAGGCCGGAGTGGAACGCCGGTCGGCGCATACCCGGGGTTCGGTTGCGGCACGACCAGTGGCGGTGCGGCCAGTTGCACGGGGTCGCTACCGGAGCGGGATTCCTGTGCGTTCGAGATGAAGGTCTCGGTCGCAGGTTCGGGTTCGGGTTCGGGTTCGGGTAGACCGAATTGCCCAGCAGCCCTTCGATCCAACGCCTCATCCACAGCAGGATCACCCAACGCTCCGAGCCACGTCACAAGATCGTCGTACGTCGACGGATTCGCAGCAATCGCCGGCCGCAACTCCGGCGAACTCGACGCAATCTCGAACAGCACCGCCGCCGGGGTCCGCGGATCTCCAGCCTCGAGAGCACGCCATGAAGGCTTCACCGGCGCAGGCACCGACACGGGCACGGGCACCGGTTCAGGTTCAGGTTCAGGCTCAGGCTGAGGCTCGGGTAGACCGAATTGCCCAGCAGCCCTTCGATCCAACGCCGCATCCACAGCAGGATCACCCAACGCCTCGAGCCACGTCACAAGATCGTCGTACGTCGACGGATTCGCAGCAATCGCCGGCCGCAACTCCGGCGAACTCGACGCAATCTCGAACAGCACCGCCGCCGGAGTCCGCGGATCCGCAGCCTCGAGAGCACGCCTCGAAGGCTGAACGGGCTGTCCAAGACTCGGTACCGCAGCCGTAACCGTGGTGGCCGACGCGAACAGTTGCACCCCCGCATACAAATTCCGAACAGCCGGTGAGACTGTGAGAGCGCGAGCAAGCAGAACCACCAGCACCGCCAGAGCAAGATCGAATATCCATGCACTGTAATATATTTCGCCGTACATGGTCGACTGTACAACTAGACGAGCAATCATCAGAACGAGCAGCGCGACACAGACTCCGAGAACAACCTCGCGCGACGGGCGAGGATCAGACGAAGAATAGCGGAGCGACAGCGCTCTGACTCCGACGACGGCAAGAATCCCGACGAGTATCGCGAGAACAGCGAGCACTAACGCATCTCCCCACGGCACGATGCCAAATTGTGTTGCTGCCATTGCGATCTGAGTGAATCCAACACCGAAGCTCCACACCGCGATCAACAGCATGCCGTTTCGTGCCGCTGCGAGCCAGACGTATCCGGGGTGCGTCCCGTCGCCGACGGACGCAACACCGAATGGAATGAATGTAATTGCGGCTGCGGCAATCAAGAACGTGATGCCGTAGTACGGACTAGCCGTGACCGTGTGGAACAGCTCGACACTTGTGCCCTCGCTGATCGAGTGGAGTAATCCGGCTGCGAGGAGAGCGATGCCGAGCGCGGCGATGGTGAGGCGCCAGGACGCAAACCGTCTGGCGAGACCGACTGCCGCAACACCCACCACGACGATCGGAACGGCCGACGACACGAAGAGAACGATCAGGCTCTCGAAAGTCTGCGGCCCGTCGTAATATCGGTAGCGACTGGCGGAGACCAGGATGTAGATCAGCGCGAGTAGCGCCGAGGCCACTGACGACCCCCAAGCCACAAACACAAGCGGCTTCACCAACGCCAACCATCGCGGCGCGGTTCGAGGGTCGATGCGAATTTCTGCCGCTCGCGGTTGAGCGGAGAGCAGGGCGCCGGCAAGCCCGAACCACGCTCCGGCGCCGACCCCGTTGCCGGTGAAGATACTCGAACTCTCACTGAATCGGAACATTCCACGAATGACGTCGTAGGCGACAAGACCTGCGACAGTGGCAATGAGGGGTCCGTTGGCCACCAGACGCAGCACCCGTATCTGCCCCACATTCCAATTCGGCCCGAGCATTCCGAGGCGCGCCACGTACGGTAGTGACAGCGACGCCAGCGACAGCAGTGCCGGCAGAACCAGAAGCACGACAAGACCACTCGAACCGACGCGGGTTATCCCGACGGTGACACTCCACGGTAGGAAGAACGACACGAACAGCAGTACCGCGGCTGTGCCGTCGCGGGTGTAGTCACCGATCCGAATATCCTCGAACGCAGATCGCGTCGGTGAATAGCTCTGGGGCGGTGGATAGCCCTGCGCCGACGGATAGATGCCATGAGGCTGGGGCACACCGTTTGTCGACGGTTCACTGTGTTGACGCGAGTTGTCTTCGGTCATTCGCCAAGCTCCTCAGATGTGGGAAGTGCGCCGAACGGGTCAGGCGCTATCGCCGATATTTGGTGGTTCCCGACGAATCACGATCGTTACTGACGATCTTGGCGAAGCATTGATCGTTTGCGATCCGCTTCGAATCGCACCACCCGTTGGCCGCATCCGCATCGGCAAACGTCAAGCCTGCGACGGTGATCCACCAACCACGGAGATCGAAGGTCCGCCATTCGTCACTCCAGAGCAGACGTACCTCCGGATACATGAGACGAAGTTCGAGATGCTGTCGCAGGATCTGGGCAGCAGTCCAATGCACCGGAGCGCCATTGATATCCGCCGCATCGAGTCCGACCCGCTTGGAGGAGATCTGAGCCACCCACCTGTTCGCGAGGTCACCGATCACAAAGGGGCGATCGGCGTCGGCCTGAGCCCGGAGGGCGTCGAGACTCGCAGTTTCGACGTCGCCCGTTGTCGGCTGCGCGCTACGTGTGGGTCGGATCGGCGTATTGGTGTCACTTCGCGATGCCGGCCCGGATGTCAGGCTGGTATCACTCGTCCCCTCGTCCTCGCATTCGACGAGTTGAGCACCTGACGCTCTCGAATTGGTCAGACTCGAAGACTCACCGAGAGTGTTCGGCAGCCTCCAGAAGCTACCGAGGTCGTACAGGAACTCGCGTTGGATCGAGTTCGTCGTGTTCGTCCCATCGGTTCGGGGAAGATAGATCGGTGCTTCGGAGAAGTCGAACACCGCCGACGCAACGCTCTGGCCGGTGTCGGTGATCGACACCCGAAGCGCGTCGGTTGAGACGATGTCTCCGCCGGGACATGATGCTTTCATTTCCATTCGAACGACGAGACCCTCTGCCTGCGTGCGGTATTCAACCGGCGTCAGGGTCGGTGTCCGTCCGCATTTCGTGACGTACTCGTCGCCTCCGTCTGCTTCAGGGACAGCGGGCAGTTTGCCTGGCGCTCCCGACGGTCCGCCGGTCGGTGGGTAGTAGACGAACTCGTCATTGGAGATCGAGGCGAGTCCGTCGTGGGCCTTCGACCACGACCAGTGGTTGGTGTGGGAATCGAGTGACCAACTGATGGAGCCGTCGTCGAGTTCGACGGCAAGAACCCTGCCGTCGTTGGGATGGACGAGAATTCGCTCACCGTCCGAGACCGAGAAAGAGAAGTAGTCACCGATCTTGGTCGACCACAACTGCTCCCCGGTGTCGATTCGGTAGGCGGAAAGTGTGTCCGAGTCGTTGCCCAGCACGATGTCGCCGACAATTCTGTGTAACGAGAAGCGATCACCGCCGGTGACCGACCACAACTCGGTGCCGTCACTGATGTTGTACGCGCCATGCGAACCGATGTACGGACGAGAGTTCGATGCCGAGACAAGCCACGGCGATGCCGGTCTGTCTTCGCCAACTCGAAATCTCTCGGTCCCGTCACGGTCGGACACGATGCTGGAGTATCCGTCCGACGGAAATGGCATCGCGCAGAGGACGCCGGCAAAGCCCTGACCTGGAAGGGCCTCGTAGCCACCGAGATTCGGATTCGAAAGCAGCGCGCCGTCGACCGCGCTGAGCGCCGTCGATCCGATGCTCGAGTAGTAGACGATGCCGTCCACGATCTCGAACGAATGCGAATCGCCGGATCCGACGCAGTCGGTTTCCTGTGGAGTTGTCGTTGTCCACGCCGCGTCGAGGTCGGTGGGGGTTCCGCGCGAAATAACTTGCCCGGACTGGTTGCCGCCCACGGTGAAGAGTGCCCCGTCGGAAACCTCGACCAGGGTGGCTGTATCTGTGTCGACACTCGAACGAATCGTCCCCGTGTCGAGCGAGAAGGAAACGACTCGCGCTGTTCCACCAGGATTCCTGACGACACAAGGTAGGGCTGCATCGATCGCGGCGGTCGCACACGACACCGTGCCGGCGACCGGCGTTTGCCATCGAATGGATCCGCTTTCGGCGTCGACAGCAACGAGTTGGGATTGCTGACCCTGTTGTGGTCCGACCGTTGTGATCAGAGTCTGTCCCAACTCGATGAATCTTGCCGTTCCATAGCTCGCACCGAGCGAATCAGGCCACAGAAATCTTCCGCCCGGCAGAACATCGTCAACGTCCAACGACCATCCTGGCGTCGGCCGAGTGGGGTAGGTGTTGACCAGCTGGCCTGCCACCGGTCCGTCGGAGTCTCCCGACCGGAGAATCGTGGCAACGGTGACGGTGCCCGCGGCGAGGGCCGCGACGGCGGTAAGAGCCGTAACGGCAACAATCCATCCCCGGCCACGAGAGCGAGCGGCCGGCGGATGTCCGGTAGCCGGAGCCTGCATTGGCGGTGGCGGGGGCGGCGGGGGCGGGGGCGGGGGCGGGGGCGGCAACGTCATCGGCCGTGACTTCCTCTGTCGATCATTCGTCCGCCAGGCAAAGCACTACGACCGGACTCTCTTTACGAACCCAATCGGCGGCGCACGCAGACGTGGACGTGCCGCGGCTGACTACTCGGTGGGTGGCGCTGCTCGAGCTGCACGAGACCGGACTGACATACGTCTCGCTTGTCCCGTCGCCCTTGTCCGCTCCGAGCCTTCGGACGATGCAGTCGCCTACCGAGGCATTTGCGATGACCGTCGCCGTGTCGCTTCCGCTGTACGTCGGCGCTACCGTCCTGGATGTGGTGGTCGAATAGGTCGAATACGTCGTACTCGACGTTTCAGATGTGTAGTAGAGAGAAGACGCGCTGTCGTAGTCGTCGAACGCACGGGTGAAGGCGTTGGCAATGAGAAACATCCACACGATCGACAACACCAGAAGTGCGGTGAAGATGTAGCCGATCACCAGACCGGCGATTGCGAGTCCTCGCCCCTGCTCACCGGTTCGCTTGATCTGCGCCAGCGAAATGTGGCCGAGCACGATTCCGACCGGCGCCAGTACGAGCGCCCCAACCAGGGCTGCAATTGCGAAACCGTTGGTGGTCGGCGGTTGGTACAGAACGCCTTGCGGTTGCGCATTCCAGTACTGCTGCTCGCCCTCGGGCGGCAGTGGCGGAGGGGGCGGCGGTGGAGGAGGCGGTGGCGGAAGAGTCACCGAATAGGCCGTCGATAGCGCATTCCGTGAATCTAGCGAGGCCTCACAGACCTGTCTGTCGTCCGTTCGGAGGATTGATGCAGAAGAGGCTGAAGTGTGAAGAGTGTTAACCGGCGAGCAGGCTCAGCCGCCGTAAACCTCGGGGTCCAGGGTGCCGATGTACGGCAGATCGCGGTACCGCTCGGCGTAGTCGAGGCCGTAACCGACGACGAACTCGTTGGGGATGTCGAAGCCCACGTCGCGGACGTCGACGTCGATCTTGACCGCGTCAGGCTTGCGGAGCAGGGTGACGACCTCGAGCGAAGCGGGGTTACGCGTCTTGAGGTTGCGCATCAACCAGGACAGCGTGAGACCGGAGTCGATGATGTCTTCGACGATCAGCACGTGGCGACCGGCGATGTCCTTGTCGAGGTCCTTGAGGATGCGGACGACGCCCGAAGACGAGGTCGAGGATCCGTAGGAGCTGACGGCCATGAATTCCATCTGCGACGGGATCGGCAGGGCGCGGGCGAAGTCGGTCATGAAGAAGACCGCTCCCTTGAGGACGCCGATCAGCAGGAGATCCCCTTCGGGGGCGCCTGCCGGGTAACGCTTGGCGATTTCCTCAGCCAGTTCCGCCGTTCGCGCACGGATCTGTTCTTCGGAGATCAGTACCGATGCGATGTCGCCCTCGTACACGCGTCAAACCCTTCGTCGGTCTTCGAATCCGAGGATCAGCCTGCCACGTCGCCGGGCCGCCACCAACCTCGCCTCCGGTGTTCCGCCGCCGATCGCGACGCCGCCTTGCCCCCGCCAGTCGGTCACCAGGGCGTCGACTGCGCGTAACTGTTTGTCCGTCAATGCTTTTGCGCCGCCCTGCAGCAGCCAGGCGCGCAGAGCGCGTCGACGGATTGCGGTAGGCGCTTCGGCAAGTGTGTCCACTTCCACTTCCCCGTCGACGACAACCCGTAGGAGTAGGGCCTCGGCGTACTCGTCGAGCGCCTCGCCGTCCTCACGCAACTGCGTCGCGGTTCGGGCCAACGCTTCGGGAACTCCCCCGCCGAGAATTTCTTCGAGCAGCGGCAACGCCTCGTGCCGCAGACGCACGCGAGTGAACTCGGGATTGTTGTTGTGCGGGTCCTCCCACGGCGTGATTTCCAGGTCGACGCAGGCCGCCCTGGTCACCGATCGACGGATGCCGAGTAGCGGCCGCCCCCAGGGGGCGTCGAATGCCGTCATACCTTGAATCGATCGCCCACCGGACCCGCGGGAGAGTCCGAGAAGCACGGTCTCGGCCTGATCGTCGAGTGTGTGTCCGAGTAGAACCGGGAGGTCAGTTCTGGCGCCGCGCAGGGCGTTGTACCGAGCCTCACGTGCGGCGGCTTCGAGACTCCCACCATCGGCTACGTCGACGGTCAGGACCGTCGCGGTCCGGCAACCCAGCGCCAGCGCCTGGTCTGCGGCCGAGCGTGCGACGGCATCGGAACCGACTTGCAGGCGATGGTCCACGATCAATGCGTCGACCGATTCGGTTTCCGCCACGGCTGCTGCGGTGAGCGCCAGCGAATCGGCTCCCCCGGACAGGGCGACGATCACCCGGCGTCGTGGTTCGTATGCGACTGTCCACGCCCGCACGGCCTGTCGCAGCGCCAGCAGGGCAGGCGTCTCGGGCAGCAGCATCTAGCCGAGAACGCGCTTCACCCACGCGTCGGGGTTGTCGATCTCGTCGAGCAACGGCAGGGTTTCCGGCCCGGTCCAGATGGTGTTGAACTGCTCCATGCCGACCGTGAGAACCACCGCGTCGACGAAGGCCTTGCCGCGTACGTACTGCGCCATCTTGGCGTCCATGCCGAGCAGCATCTTGATGATCCGCTGCACGGGGTTGGACTTGCGCTGCCGACGCTTGTCGAAGGCCGCGCGGATAGTTGACACCGACGGCACCACAGCGGGACCGACGGCGTCCATCACGTGGTCTGCATGCCCTTCGAGGAGGGTGCCGAGTACGAGCATCCGATCCAGCGCGTCACGCTGGGGTTCTGCCTGTGAGGCGCGCAGCAGGCCGATGATGCCGCCCGCCGTCGCGCCGTCACTGGAGTCGGGTTCCTTCCGCGAGCGAAGCTCTGCGGCGAGGCGCCCGACAACGTCGGTCATCGACTCGTCCACCGTCGCACCGAGCGTTTCGACGGATTCCTTCATGTAGTCCGCGAGCCACGGCGAGGACGAGAACTGGACCCGGTGCGTGACCTCGTGCAGGCAGACCCACAACCGGAAGTCGCTCGGGTTCAGCCGAAGGGACCGTTCGACGGAGACGATGTTCGGTGTGACCAGAAGCAGCGTGCCGTGTTCACCGGTGAATGGGTCGTACTGGCCGAGGATCGCCGAAGACAGGTACGCCAGCATTGCGCCGGCCTGCAGGCCCGCCGGCTTTCCGACAATGAGATTGCCACTGCCGTCGGGGTCGGCGCCGGTGAGATGCGCCATCGACCGCGAGGCTGCCGTGATCCATCCAGCCCGGTCCAACACGTCAGCGGCTGGGACCGGTAGACCGTCGGCCAAACCGGTCACTTCACGAACCGGCAGTTCTGCACGCTTGGACGCTTCGGCGAGTTCTGCCGTCGCAGTCTCGGCCGTGTAGCGAGACATCGCGGGGCCGCCACGCGCCAGCTTTATCCCGGCTTTGGCGGCCAGACTCCAGTCGACGGCACCACCGAGCGGAGCCGAGGCTTCATCATCTTGTGGAGTCTTTTCGGCCACTATTGGCACCCGCAATTCCTCAATGCTCCGGCAATCGCGTCCAGGGCAGGACGGCTCACTTCTGGCGGCCGGTCATTGGACATCAGTGCGAAGGTGAGCACTCGCCCGTTCTGATCGACCACGAACCCTGACAACGCACTGGCCGTCGAGAGAGTTCCCGTCTTGGCCCGTACCCAACCCGCACCGGTTCGGTTTCCGGACGCGTAGCGGTCGGACAAACTTCCTGTTCCGCCGGCCACCGGAAGGTAGTCCAGCAGGGGACGCAGTTTCGGATCACCGTCACCGGCCGCAGCGGTCATGACGCGATCGAGTACCTGAGCGGGAATGAGATCGTCGACGGACAACCCGCTGGAATCGTGCAGCGAAACTCCGGTGTAGTCGAACCCGGCGGCCTGCAGGGTCTTGCCGGTCGCGTCGACTGCTCCGGTGAACGACGCTTCGATTCCGGAGGCGATCGCAACCTCACGCCCGATGGTCTCGGCGAGCACGTTGTCGGAATGTTCCATCATCTGCAGCAACCGGTCGCTCAGCGGTGCCGACTGCACGGTCGCGATCGGCTTGGCACCGGCAGGCGCCGCGCCGAGACTCACGTTGGCGGGATCGACACCGAGCGCCTGAGCGAGAACCTTGCCCGCGTCCAATGCAGGAGTTTCCGAGCGCGGTGACTCGTCTTGAGTGCCGTCGTACCGACCGCCTTCGATCATCACCGATTCGATCGGCGTGATGTAGCCCGCCGCGATGTCCGCGGGAAACCAGCCGGTGGCCATGTTGTCACCCTTGAACAAGCTCGAGTCCACCACGACGCTGGTCACCGGCGTACCGGCAGCCTTGATCTGGTCGACGAGATCCGCGATGTGAGCGGCGTTGGCGTAGTACCCGCTCTGCCCCTTCGGCGTCGCCGTCAGCGTCGGGTCACCGCCGCCGACCAGAACGACCTGGCCGGGACTCGCTCCGGGCACCACCGTCGTGGCCAGCCGGTGGTCGAGCGGCAACTTCAGCAGTGCCGCCGATGCGGTGAGCACCTTCGTCGTGGACGCAGGCGTCATCGGCGTCGACGGGTCTGCGCTCCACAGAATGTTTCCGGTGATCGCATCAGCGACAACTCCGGTGAACTTCCCCAGATCCGGGTTGGCCACAGCCGGGCCGATCGCCGCGGCGATTCCCGACGCACTCGGAATCGGTGCGTCCGTCGGGACGGGCACTACCTGAGGTGACGGTGTCACGAGCGCAGGCTGCGGCGACGTAGTCACGGTCGCACTGCCGGCAGTGTCGTTCGACGTACCGAGTTTCACGACGACAACTCCGGCGACGGCCAGTACAACCACTGCACCGACCGCCAGAAGGATGCGGAAGTTACGCCGTCGACTCTCTTCTAACGAGCCGATCTTCTTCTTTCCTTGGCCCGCCAACGCCCCTCCGTCTGTGCTCTGCCTACTGGGTGGTCAGGCAACCTTATCCTTGACCCGATATCCTTCCGACGAATCATTACCGACACGACAGCGAGGAATCGGCGTGGAGTTCGACGTCACCATCGAGATCCCCAAGGGTCAGCGCAACAAGTACGAGGTCGACCACGTAACCGGTCGCGTCAAACTCGATCGCTACCTCTACACAGCTTTCGGCTACCCGGCCGACTACGGCTTCATCGAAAACACCCTGGGTGAGGACGGCGATCCGCTCGACGCCATGGTCCTGCTCCCCGAGTCGGTCTTCCCCGGCGTCGTCGTCGAGGCTCGCGCAGTCGCGATGTTCAAGATGGTCGACGAGGCTGGCGGGGACGACAAGGTCCTCTGCGTTCCGGCCGGTGACCCCCGCTGGGATCACATCCAGGACCTGGGTGACATCTCACAGTTCGAGCTCGATGCGATCAAGCACTTCTTCGTCCACTACAAGGACTTGGAGCCGAACAAGCACGTCGAGGCTGCAAATTGGGTCGGCCGCGCCGAGGCAGAGGCCGAGATCGAGGCTTCGATCAAGCGTCTCGCCGCCGACGGCGGGCACTGAGCTTTAAGTTCTCAGGCCTTACGAAAATCCCCGCACATCGGAAGATGCGCGGGGATTTTTTGTGCTGTTTATTACTCGCCCTGGAAGTTTCTACTCACCTTGGAAGACGGGCGGGCGCTTCTGGAAGACGGCGGTGATGGCCTCGGTCAGATCCTGCGAAGGCAGGAACGCCGCGTTCCAGGCTGCGACGTAGCGAAGGCTGTCGTTCACGCTCGCGCTGCGGGTGTGATCGAGCACGTCCTTGATGCCGTGGACGACGAGCGGCGGATTGAGCGCAATCTCCTTGGCGGTCGCGCGCGCCGCGGCCAGTACCGCGTCGGCATCTTCGAAAACGTCGTTGACGAGACCGATCTTCTCGGCGCGCGCTGCGTCGATGTCCTTGCCGGTCAGAGCCAATTCACGCAGGTGTCCGTCGCCGATAATCGCGGGCAGTCGCGCGAGGCTGCCCATGTCTGCGACGATCGCGACCTTGACCTCGCGGATGCTGAACTTGGCGTCGGCACTTGCGTAGCGGATGTCCGCCGCCGTGATGAGGTCGACGCCGCCGCCGATGCACCAACCCTGCACAGCTGCGACGACGGGCTTGCGGCAGTCCGCGACGGCATTGATGCCCGACTGCATGCGCTTGATCATGTCGTGGAATTTGGTGCGCGGACCTGCCTGAGCCTTGTCTGCGAGGACGGCACCGAATTCACCGCTCATCGCCGGCAAGTCCAGTCCGAACGAGAAGTGCTTGCCGGAACCGGCGATGACGATTGCACGCACCTCAGGGTCGGCGTCGAGGTCGGCGAAGATTTCAGGGAGTTCACTCCAGAAATCCGGCCCCATCGCGTTGCCCTTGCTCGGCCCGATCAGCGTCACCTGGGCGATGTTGTCTTCGCGCTCGACGGTGAACGCATTCCAGCTCTTCTGTTCAGTCATTACTCAAGAGTAACTAAAGGTCGGGCTCAGCCGAAGACCGCTGCCTTCATCCGAAGATTCCTGCCTCGTCAAGTACCAGTACGACGAGGGTGACGGCCATCAGGGCGAACATGATGAGCATCGCCATCCTGGCCGCCCGCTCACTGGTCGGCGGGAAAACGCGCTGGGCGGGATGCTCGGCCACGTACTCGGACAAGGACATGGTCCTGGCACGTGAGCGTGTCGGATTCTGTACCGCTGCTGTTGTAGCCATGTCGGTGATCCTTTCAACTACGCAATCTCAGTCAGGTACCCCAAAGGTGAAGTACCCGACTGAGTTCGACTTCTCCAATGTAGACCCGCAGACCGAAGAAATCAGCGTGAGTTTCGTGCGAATTACCTGAGAGTCAGTCCACACAGGGGATGCCGCCATTCGAGTCGGTTCGGATGGGTGATCCCTGCGCTCCGGTATCGGGAACCGTGCCGGCCGATACCGACGGACCGGGTTGCACCGGAGCGGTCGAGAACGCGGTCTTCGCGTTGTCCTCACCGATCAGTACAGACACTGATTCGGCCGCTGCCTGCTCGTTCGACACCGCGACCACACCCAACTGCTCGGCCAGCGCCTCTGCGACGGCTTTGGCTCCGACCCCATAGCTGACCACCGACTTTGCCGTCGGAGCTGCGGTGCTCACCTCCCCGACTTCGACGCCCGACGCTTTCATCGCCGACGCCAACGCGGCGCCCAACCCGTCCGTCGCGGTTCCGTTGCGGATGTCCACAACTTCGTTCCCGGTCGAGATCGCGGTGTCCATCGCAGGTGCAGATGCCGAGTCACCTCCCGCGAAGATTCTCGACACTTCACTACGCAGACGTGCCGGATCGACAGTGTTGACGTCCTGACCATCGACGGTCTCGTAACCCTCGATGGGCAGGGTGTAGAAATCGATGTTGCCACCCGCGAGAGCGCTTGCCTGAGAAGCGAATCGGACGGGATCCATGGCAGAATCGATCACCACGTCCTTCTTCACCACGTCGGCCAGTGCCGTCATCTTCGGAATGTTGCCGATGACTCCTGAGCCCTTCAGGTTGGCAATCACCGCGCTGATGAATGCCTGCTGCCGGTGCGTGCGATCCAAGTCCCCGTTGTCCAGACCGTGGCGTTGACGGACAAACGAAAGTGCCTGTGACGCATCGAGAGTCTGGACCCCCGCGGGGAAGTTGGCACCCGAGAAGTCGTCCTGCACCGGATTGTTGAGACACACCTGAACGGGGCCGATGGCCGAGACGACGTCGTAGAAGCCCATCAGGTTCACTTCGGCAAAGTGATCGATCGGGACCTTGAGCAGATTCTGCACGGTGGTCAGCGTCGAGCGCCTTCCGACTTCGCGTGCTTGTTGTTCTCGTGCAGCAGGATCCGTCACACCGTCTGCTACGAGTTTGGCGTCCGCATCAGCCTTCGCCATTCCGTAGGCTTCCTTGATCTTGGCCATTCCGTAGCCGGGTACCGCGACGTAATCGTCGCGTGGGATCGCCACCGCACTGGCCTTACCGCCGTCGCCCGGAACATGGAGCAGGATAAGCGTGTTCGTGTTGTATCCACCCACGTCGCTGTCCCCCGCGTGCAGCTTGTCGGTGACGAACTCTGCCGGCAGGTCGCTGCCGTCCATCGCCTTGCGACTGTCGAGCCCGATCAACAGGATGTTGGTATCCCCGTCGAGCGAACTGCCGGCGTCGTCACCGAGGGCGGAGAGCGCGTCCGATCGGTACAGCCCCGACGTCAGATCCGACTGCACGTACCACCCGATTCCGACGCCGACCAGAATCGTCGTCGACAAGGAGGCGGCCGCCAGCTTGCGCCCCACCGAGAGCGTCGACCGCTGCGGTGGACGCCTACGTCTGTGCCTGGTTGCCGAGTGTCGAGGTCGCGGTTCCACGGCCGACACGCTATCCACCGTTCCTGAGTAAAACCTGTCGATACCGGAGACGGCTGGTCATTCGCTGAAAAAACGCTGAGAATGAAGTCCGAATTGGGCAAATCTGCTCTAGGCTCCGCCCTGTGGACCGCCGACGCTTCCTCAGTGCCCTCGCAGCAGCAACTCTGACCGGAACCGCCGCGGTGACCATGGGAACCGCTTGTTCGTCACGTTCGGTCGGCACGGCTATCGCCGCAGCCGACGAACCAGCAGATGCCGTGCCCGGCGCGGATCTCCCGCCTGCGTTGTTGCCGCCTCCACCGCCGTCTGCCCGGGTGCCGCTGCCCGCCGGCGGATCGCTGACCGCACTGCCCGGTGGTGGAGATCTGCTCGCCCTGACGGTTGACGACGGGGCCAGTTCCGAAGTCGTGCGTCTCTACACACAGTTCGCAAAAGACACCGGCATCCGTTTGACGTACTTCGTGAACGGGCAATACAACTCGTGGACCGAAAATGCCGGACTTCTGAGGCCGCTGGTCGAGAGCGGACAAGTTCAGCTCGGCAATCACACCTTCTCGCACCCGGATCTGACGTCCGTGTCGAAGCAGCAGATCGCCGAGGAGTTGACGAAGAACGGCACGTTCCTGCGCAACACTTACGGCGTGGATGCCGCGCCGTACTTTCGACCGCCGTACGGAAGGCACAACGCAACAGTCGATTCCGTGGCAGCGAGCGTCGGATACACCGTGCCCACCCTCTGGTACGGATCACTGTCGGATTCTTCGTTGATCACCGAGGAGTACATCCTCCAGATGGCGAACCAGTACTTCAATCCGGGGGCGATAGTGATCGGGCACCTCAACTATCTGCCCGTGACCCACGTGTATCCGCAACTGGTGGACATCATCCGGAGCCGAAACCTGCGGACTGTCACGCTCGACGATGTGTATCTGAGGCCGTGACGCCGTGGTGACCGCCGCCGAAAACGAGGTCCCGGCCGAAAACACGGCTCCGTCGGTGAAACAACGCACCGAGGCCTGGCTGCTCGCGGACATCACCGAGGAACCCGCCGGACATCTGGGGCCACACCGGATGGCGCCGAAGAAGGAGAAGCGCCACCCGTGGTGGAAAGTGATGTGCCTGACGGGTGTCGATTACTTCTCCACTCTCGGTTACCAACCCGGTATCGCGGCACTGGCGGCCGGCACGTTGGCTCCGATCGCGACAGTCGTACTGATCCTGCTGACGCTGTTCGGTGCGCTGCCGGTCTACCGGCGAGTGGCTCGCGAGAGTCCGCACGGCGAGGGTTCGATCGCCATGCTCGAGAAGCTGCTGCCCAAGTGGCGAGGCAAGATCTTCGTTCTCGTGCTTCTCGGCTTCGCGGCCACCGATTTCCTCATCACCATGACGCTCTCGGCTGCCGACGCCACGGCACACCTCGTCGAGAATCCTTTTGCACCAACATTTCTCTCCGGACATACCGTCGCCGTCACCCTGGTTCTGCTCGCGCTCCTCGCTGCGGTATTCCTCCGCGGATTCACCGAAGCAATCGGTATCGCGGTCGGATTGGTCGCCGTCTACCTCGCCTTGAACGTGGTGGTCATCTCCGTAGGTTTGTGGCACATCGCGACCGCGCCGTCTTTGGTCACCGACTGGACGCGCGCCATGACCACCGAGCACGGAAATCCGGCGATGATGATCCTGATCGCGCTGATCGTCTTCCCGAAGTTGGCTCTCGGCCTGTCCGGCTTCGAGACCGGGGTCGCGGTCATGCCGCAGATCAAGGGCGATCCGCACGACACCGAACAGAATCCACGTGGCCGCATCAAAGGCGCACGACGCCTGCTCACCACGGCAGCGCTGATCATGAGTGGATTTCTACTGACGTCGAGCCTGGTCACGACCATCCTGATCCCGGAGAACGAGTTCCAGCCGGGAGGCGCTGCCAACGGTCGCGCACTTGCCTTCCTCGCACACGACTATCTGGGTGAGATCTTCGGAACCGTCTACGATCTCAGCACGATCCTGATCCTCTGGTTTGCCGGTGCGTCGGCAATGGCAGGGTTGCTCAACCTCGTCCCCAGGTATCTCCCCCGCTACGGCATGGCGCCGTCGTGGGCCCGCGCCGTGCGTCCTCTGGTCCTCGTGTTCAGCGTCATCGCCATCACCGTCACGATCTACTTCGACGCCGGTGTCGACGCTCAGAGTTCCGCGTACGCAACCGGCGTCCTCGTCCTGATCTCGTCGGCGACCGTCGCCGTTGCCCTGTCCGCCCGCAAGCACGGTCAGCGAAAACTGTTCGTAGGGTTCAGTTTTGTCGCAGTTCTGTTCGTCTACACGACGATCGCGAACATCTTCGAACGCCCGGACGGTGTGAAAGTGGCGTCGTTCTTCATCGCCGCGATCATTGTGGTGTCCTTCCTTTCCCGAATCTCGCGAGCCTTCGAACTTCGCGCCACCTCTGTCGAATTCGACGAGACCGCGCTGCAATTCATCACCGAGGCAGCCGAGAAGGGCTACCTCGCGATGGTGGCGCACGACGTCGACCGCCTCGACGAGGACGAGTATCGGCAGAAGGAATCGCAGCAGCGCGCCGAAAGCAACATCCCCGAGGGCGAGTCGATCATCTTCATCGAGGTCAACGTCACGGACTCCTCCGAATTCAGCACCGACCTCCTCGTCCACGGGCGACAGCGCGGTGAGCACCGGATTCTGTGGGTCGACAGCCCGGCAGTCCCCAACACCATCGCGGCGGTTCTCCTGCGGACGAGGGACATCACCGGAGTGATTCCCGACGTCTACTTCGAGTGGACCGAGGGAAACCCGATCATGTACCTGCTCCGTTTCCTGTTCATCGGTGAGGGCGAAACCGCTCCGGTGACCCGTGAGGTCCTTCGCCGCGCCGAACCCGACCAGTCCAGGCGACCCCACGTCCACGTCGGTTGACGCGGCGCGGCCACCGACGCCCACGCGAACGACAAAGGTTCGACAGAGGTGAGTCGGAGGTCGGGAGTGCCAGAGGCTGGAACTTCCGGCGTCATTGTCACACGATCGATCCATTGAGTAAGTCGACGAGAGCATCGCTATGGGTGAGTTGTGGATGATGGCCGGCACCGGGCACCGACCTCAGTTCGACGTTCGGAAGTGACTCGAGATGCTCGACCGCGTCCGGGGCGATCGGGTCGTTGCTTCCCGTGATGATGAGGACCGGGCCACTGAATCTGCCGAGCGTCTCCTGGAGTTCGGAACGCCACTGCTTCGATTCCGCAAGGGCGAGATGCTCGGCCACCCTCTTCGCGGTGCTTCGCTCGAGGTCACTGACACTGGAATCGAGAGCGGCCGCGCTCGCTTCTGATCCCGTCAGTAGTCGTGACAGCCGTGTTGGGTTCGCGTGTCGGAGGTAGGCGCATACGAGCGGCCTCAGTCTGGCTGAAAGACCTATCGGAGGCTGGAGGAAGAACGGCGCAATCAACGTAAGGGACTTGACCTGCTCCGGTAACCGATCAGCCGCAACTACGGCCGCAGCCGCACCGATGGAGTGGCCGACGAGGTCAGCAGATTCCCCAGCCACTACCGCCGGAAGCCACTGTTCCCAGTCCTGAACGCCGACTCCGCCGCTGAGGCCGAGCCCGGGCAGGTCGACGACCCGCCCCGCGATGCCGGCCGCTACCGCTGCCCACGTATCGGCGTTTACGGGCAAACCGGGAAGGACCGCTCGACTGGATCCGGGTACGCCGAGTTCGAATGTCCTCAGGCCGCCGACATCGACGAATCGACGGCTGTCAGTCAGGGCCGCTCCAAATCGATGTGCGGCCAAGTAGTCGGCCCATCGTTCGAGGGACAGCAGCGCGTCTGGCGTGTGTATCCCGTGTCTGTCTGCGAACTCGACGGCGGACGCTGTCGGATATCGGTCGGCGGACATGAAGGTGAGCGTCTCAGGATCCGCCTTGGTGATCTGCTGCGGAAGCCGCTTGATGACACCGATCGGTATTCGTACCCGTGGGACCTTCGCGCCGAGATGTCGACCGACATGTGTGAGCAGGTCCGCCAGCGGCGGGGTGTCGTCGTCGAGAACCCAGTAGGCCATGCCTTCGGCAGCCGGGTCGACCGCTGCGGCCGTCATGAAAGCCGCCAGGTAGTCGACCGTGACGATCGGGAGAAACGTCGATTGGTTTCCGGGCAACGCTGCCGCGGCACCATCCCAAATCTGCTCGATCGTGCCGGCAAGCCCGATGTACTGGTCGGATTCCCCTGTGGCGCTGTCGCCGATCACACTGGAGGGATTGACGATGGTCCATGGAACCCCGTGCTCGAGGGCTCGGGCTTGGAAGATTGCGTCGGACTCCACTTTCGACGCTTCGTATGCGCCAAGCTCCTTGTAGACCGAAGCGCGGTGATCGTCTGACCACGGAACAGATTTGGGGTCTTGTCCGCCGACGCGGTAGCCCGACACATGGACGACGCGCTGCAGGTTGGGGAGGTCCGTGGCGAAGTCGATCAGCTTCTCGACGATGCCGACGTTCGCGCTGCGCGCCTCCTCGGCGGTCATTCCGAATCGGTAGGACCCGGCGCAGTTGTGGATCTCGGTGATGGACGGAAATGCCGATGGGCCGCCGGAGACCACCTCAGGAGCATCGAAGTCGACGATCGTCGTGCTGATACTTCGTGTCAGGCCGTGCTCGCTGACCCATCGCTCGACACGCGATCCGGACTCGGCGGTCCGAACTGCCGCCGTGACCTTCGCACCTGCCTCGGCAAGAGTCAGGACGAGGTGCCGCCCGACCAGGCCCGAGGCTCCGAAGACCAGGGCGTGGCGGGAGCCTTCGTGCGGCGTCACCGCGTCCCTCCGACTGTCGGGCAGCGCTGGCTGACGAGCTCCGTGACGACGTCAGCGGCCGCGATGAGGGGTTGAGTGCTCTGCATAGCGCGAGAGACGATGACCGCCCCCTCAATCGTCGACACAACGACGGTTGCCAGAGACCGCGCCTCTTCGTCGCCGAGACCGCTGGCCCCCAGAAACGCGGCCGTCGGTGCGATCCACGATTCGAAGGCAGTGGCGCACGCCAGCCGCAGTCGCTCGCTTTCTGCGCCCATCTCCAGAGTGACGACGGAGACCGGGCAGCCCAGACGAAAGTTGCTCTCGCTGACGATGGCCGTCAGAGCCTCGATCGCAGCGCGGACAGCTCCGGCCGCACCGCCCGCTGATACCGCGGCCTCTGCAATCAGCGTCTCGAACTGCTTCGTGGCGAGCTCAACCGCTGCAACGCCCAAACTTTCCTTCCCGTCGGGAAAGTGGAAGTAGATCGACCCCTTAGGTGCTGCTGCATGCTCGATCACAGCATTGAGACCGGTGCCGCTGTAGCCGTTGGCCTGAATGAGCTCGAGCATGGACTCGGTGAGCCGCGCTTTTGTCAGATCTCCTTTGGATGCCATAGCCCAATAATAGACCGGTCTACATATTTTGCAAATACTAAGAATACTCGCTCAATCAACAAGGTGTGCAGGCAATTGGAGCGAGTGTGGGACTGGGGCCGTCTTCAGCGACCCGCACGCACTCCCACCTCCCCGATCAGCTCGTTACGCCGCGTTAAGAACCTGAAAACTCGGTGAGCAAACCTTCCTTTCCCAGGTGAAGCGGCGGATTATCGAAGTGGCCGCGCATCTGGTTACCGTGCGGCATGTCAAGCGCGCCTGAAGGCACAACGGGCCGGGAGGTCACATGCTGCTACATCAATCGATCGGGTTGGAGCGCTTCAACGAACTACCGCGACAGAAGGCGGTTCACGCATTGTTCGAGTGCTGCTGCTCGCTGACGTGGGCCGGATGGGTCAGCGACGGACGTCCGTTCGCCGATCACGCGGAGATCCTCTCGCGCGCCGAGGACGCGATTCTCAACCTCTCGGACGAGGACGTCGAACGCGCCCTGCAGTGCCATCCACCGGTCGGCGTGCGCAAGAACAGCGTGCCGTCCCACCTCGAGCAATGCTCGATCTGGGTTCCGGACGACGCCGTCATGGCAACCATCTATCGCGCCGGCGAGGAGTACGAGCGAAACTTCGGCTTCCGGTATCTGTGGTGTTCGCACGGCCATGACGCCGACGACCTGCTCGAGAACATCGGCCAGCGCATGTCCAACGAACGCTCCGTCGAGCGCAAGGTCTGCGTCGACGAGCTCGCCAAGATCACGCGGACGAGGATCGAGCGCATGCTCGGACCCGAGGACGGTTATCCCGAGTACTGAAAAGAAAAGCGGGCGCAGCGCTTTCGCGCTGCACCCGCTTTCATACTCTGAATCGGTCAGAGATCGAACTCGGCCGGAGAGATTCCGACGGCAAAACACATGTCGCGTACGACGCCGCGCTCGTGCTCGTCGAAGTTGCCGTCCGCGCCGCCGATGATGATGCCGATCTGGATGACCGCGCGAGCCTGATCCTGCTTCGACTTGAGCTTGGCGATGGTCGCGGTTGCCTCGACCTTTCCGAACTCGTAGTCGGAGGACAGCTTGCTGCAGTACCAGTCGAACTGCTCACGAAGCTCGTCCGGCGGGAAGACCGCGAGCGACTCGTTGCTCATGATCAGCGCGGCGGTCTTCTGACGCTCCGACGGATCGATCGAACCGTCTGCGGCGGCGATCAACGCGCACATTGCCATGCTCGCGTTCTTGAATTCCTTGTTCTGGAACTGGCTGGTCTTTGTCTTGAGCTGGCCGTTCATCTCCTGAGCCTTAGCCTTCAACTGATCCCAGAATGCCATGAGTCTCCTCGAGTATTGCCGCCACACACCGCGCGTGGTCGTACCACCACTCTGCCTGTGCGCTCGGCAATCCGCCATCGGCCACTAGGTGCGGTCGAACACTGCCAGAATTCGCGACTCGGAGATCGGGTCGAGCACGTCCGGGGTGAAGTGCCATTGCGTGCGGGTCCAGGGATCGTGAACCTCGGTCTGCCCTGCTGCCGAAAGATGTTGGCACCCCTCGGACAGTGCGGCGACGGATTCTTCCGCGAAGTTCGACTCGTCCTCTCCGACAATCAGTATCGACAAACCGATTGCCGGCCCGCGTTCGGCGAGGAACATGACGGTTTGTGCGTCTTCGGCGGAGTATCCGTGCGGGAAATCGCTGAGAATCAACAGGCGAAGGGAACTCGGGCCATCGGCGACGCCACTCATTCGCGCGAGTTCGCCCATGTCGACGGCCTCGGCCAGTGCCCGCAAGCGCGCCGAGATCTCGGTGTGAGCGGTGATGACCGGCCCCGCGAGCATCGGTGCCAGTCGATCGGTCAATGGTGTGAGCGAGCCGGTCAGATCGACGACGTCGAGTAGCGGCATCGGGCCTGCGGCCATGACGCGCACGGTGACGGCACTGATCAGACCGAGCGCTGCTTTGCTCGACGTACTGTCCACCCAGATCGGCCGGCGCAGCGGCAACGGGACGCAGTATGGAACGGTGAGCGTGCCGCGGTCCGGAGCCGACAGCTCGCCAAGACGCATTCCGTCGCTGACGGCCGTGATCTGCGCCGGATCAGTTGTACCCGCCCACGACACCGACTTCCACGACGCCATCGACCGTGGGAGCACGCCGTCGATCACGCCGAGTTCGTGTGCAAGCTGGGCGCTGTCACGGGCGTGGTTGTCTCGCGCGAGTGAGACGAGGTCGTCGTGCCGCTTCTGTGCGGCATCGCGCGCCGCCACTCCCGCTGCCGAGTTCCGCAACGACGGATCTGCGACGGCTGCGGTCAGATCCTCGTCCAACCGAGCCAGCGCGTACTCGCTGCTGGAGACGAAGGAAGCGGCAGATCGCGAGGCGTCCTCGAAGATCACCCACGCACGCTCGAGACCTCGCCCTACCTCCAACGGCTCCACCGCGGAGTCCCACGCGGGCGCAGCGGTCGGGGCTTGTTGTGCCGGCTCGTCGTCCACCTCGACGCCGTGCACCGAGATCAGTTCCGCCAAACCACCCGCATAGCCCTGCCCGACGGCCCGGATCTTCCACGCACCGGACTTTCGATACAGCTCCCAGCAGATGACCGCTGTTTCGGTACCTGCGGTGGGGATCGCGAATTCGGCCAGGACCGAACCGGATTGATCGCTCAGGGTGGCGGAGAGCCCCGCCGTGCGAAAAACGCCCGCGGCCGTCGCTGCCGGATCCACGCTCACGATGCACAACACCGCTGCCGCATCGGGGTGAAGTCGATCGAGCTCCACCCGGATGCCACTCTCGTCGAGTTGCACTCCAGCGGTGGACGGTTGGTTGTAGAAAACGAAGTCAGCGGACGTCAATGCCCGCAGGTTCGCGTCCGCTACCAGCGCCGACACGTCGAACGGTGTCTGGCTCTCGGCTCGAAACGTCACCACGGGCGCCGGCAGCGGCGCGTTCTGTCCGGGAACAAAAGTCATACCCACAGCAGCGAACTATGCCATGACCCGGCTCTCTCGGTCAGCCTCGCAGGTCCGCCACCACTAGATCGGCCACCGCGGTCATCCCAGCGTCCGTGAAGTGCAAGCGCTGCGCCGACGACTCCGAGAACAGGCCCTCGAACCAACGTTGATCTGCACTCGCACACGCGTCGTGCCCGCCGGCGATGCTCGCCGCCGCAATGTCGACGGTACGAACACCGTGGGCGTGGGCGACCTCGTCGAACTTCGTGTTGTAGCGCGCGAAGTAGTCCATGAACCAGGCTGCGTCGGCGTCGGAGAACGGGATGTTCGGCCAGCATCCGCGAGAGGAAATCATGCCGCCCTCACCGATCAGGTAGATGCGAGCGTTCGGCGCGCGCTGCGTGACCGCGGTCAGGATGCGATCCAATTCTCCGGCAGCCCGGTCGATTCCGGATTGGGCGACGGAATTCGCGAGCGGGTCGTATCGACATCCACGATCGGTTCCTGGTCCCGGAGCGACGCACAGGGGGCCGAGGAAGATGCTGTTGGAGTCGTTGCCGCCGATCGAGATGGTGATCAGGTCGGTGTCCGGGTGGACGGCGTCGAGTTGGACCGGCCAGTAGTTCGGAATCAGTTGCGGGGTGTCGATGATGTTCTCGGCGCGGGCCGCACTGCAGGAGACGTCGGCGAACTCGGCGACCTCGAGTGCCCGCGAGATCTTGCCCGCGAAGTTCTCGTACGAACGCGAACAGGCGTCGGGGTACATCGGTTCCAGCCTTGGGCCGGAGGCGCGGGAGTCACCGAGGGCGACGTACTTGATCCCGGTGCCGGATACACCTGACAGCGTTTCCGACTGCGGCACCGAAGCCTGCGCGATCCCGGTGCTCACGAGCGCCAGCACAACGCCTGCGACAGCCGCCGCCCGACCGAGACGTTTCCCTCGAATGATCATCTACTGTGCCAAGTCCTCTCGCGCACGGCCGCTCGACTGACGGCTCGACATGCCGCATGAGGTTAACGCACAGAAGGGACAACGATGTCCGGTTCGGCGGACGGCGATCGAAACCACCTACCGCCGAACCGGATTCGTCAGAACTTATGCAGTCTCGACTCAAGCAGTGAGGAAGCGACCCAGCTGCGGCGCAGCTTCTCCCGCGTGCTTGGCCTGGATACCTTCACCGATGGCCTGCAGCTTCCATTCACCGTTCGCGCGGTACACCTTGGCCATCACCATTCCGGTGAACGCCATGCCGCCCTGGAGCGTGTATCGGGCGAGCTCGGAGTTGGTGGTGCTGTCCACGAGACGGCAGAAAGCGTTGGAGACCTGCTCGAACGTGTGCCCGCGGTACGAGGTCACGGTGAAGATCACCGTGGTCACGTGAGCCGGGACCCGCTGCAGATCGACGAGCATGACCTCGTCGTCACCGTCGCCGTCGCCGGTCAGGTTGTCACCCATGTGACGGACGGAGCCGTCCTTGGACGTCAGCTGACCGTAGTAACAGACGTCGACGAGATTGCCATCGGCATACAGGAGCGCCGAAGCGTCGAGGTCGACGTCGGCCGTCCGGCTTCCGAACAGGCCGCTCTTCTTGATCGGATCCCAACCCAGACCCATCTGGATCATGGTGAGCGCGACGCCGCCCTCCTTGCGGAGCGTGACCTTCTGGCCCTTGGTCAGGCTGACGGGACGTCCCTTGACCAGGCTCACCTCGGGCTGCTGCGCCGGCGGCTGGTTCTGCGCGGGAGGCGCCGGGGGCGCCTGGTTGTACGTCGGCTGCTGGTTGTAAGTCGGCTGCTGGTTGTACGCAGGCTGCTGTGCCGGTGGGTAGGCCGGCGGCGTCGGTCCCTGGTTGTAGGCGGGCGGCTGGTTGTACGCGGGCGGGGCCGGCGGAACCGGCGGCGCGTTGTACGAAGGCTGCTGCTGCGGCGGCTGGTTGTATGCCGGCGGTGTAGGAGCGACAGACGAGGGCGGGGTGATCGGAGCCGGAGCCGCGACCGGAGTGGGCGGCGGCGGCGCGGGCGCATCGTCGACGGACACACCGTGATCGGTGACCAGCGCGGCAAATCCACCCGCGTAACCCTGGCCGACAGCGCGCACCTTCCACGCGCCCTGGCGGCGGTACACCTCGAGTGCGATGACGATGGACTCGGTGGTGAGACCGTCGATCACGTACTCGTACAACACGTTCCCGGTCGCGTCGGAAACCCGAGCGGTCGGTGCAGCAGTGCGCCCGAAGTTCGACGACGCGTCGTCGAGCGTGATGACGGCGCGAACCTGCTCGATATCGGCGGGTACGCCGGCGAGTGAGACTCGGAGTGAGGCAATGCCACCCGGGTTGGGTACCAATTGCACGCCGGGTCCGGTCGGCTGGTTGAAGAAGACGAAGTCGGCGTCGGAACGAACTTTTCCGTTGCTCGTCACGAGGAGTGCAGACAGGTCAGCGGCTGCAGCCAACTGAACCGACACAACTACATCCGAGACGTCCAGCGGGCCGTTCTGCCCTTTGGCAAGCGATACAGACAACTAAATCCCCTTCATAGAGAGCGTGTATTACCCGAGCGCGGAAGAGAACCACCGCAATATCTCCGCGCTCGCTGCGATACCGGACCTTTCTGTCACAGTAACGGTCGGCCGTTGCCAATTCAGTTCTTCCAGCTCACCGTGCCTCGGCCGGATCGCAGAATCGGAGTATTCGAGCATGTCCGCATCCAACGCACCGTCACCAGCCGAGATCACGACGGCTGACTGATCCAGATCACCCGACTCGACCAATCTGCGGCGAACCTCTGCCAGCGCGCGTGACTTCGAGACCGCGTCGGGCATCGTGTAGATCTTCCGGCCTTGACGCGAGACGTTCCAGCCCCGCGTCACGCACCAGTGATTCCATTCGGTTTCGAAATCACTCGGCATCACGGCCAGATCGACGACCAGGTACGGAAACAGGTCGTCGGCAACACGAATGGAGCTGACCCAACTCGAGTCGATCCGCGTTTCCAGTTCCGCCTGAACCTGCGGCAACTCGGCGCCGGCCTTACGGGTCGAACGGTCGATCTCGTTTCGCCAGTCGCGATCGGCTTCGCCGTCCACCAGGATGTTTCCGCCGTTGCTCGTGATCGCGTACTTCCACGGTCCGCCCGGAAGATCGATCCGCTGGAACTGCGCAATGGTCCTGGTGGTTGTCGGAATCACCGGAACCCGCGAGCTTAGCGCAGTCAGCAACTCGATCGATTCGACGCTCATGTGTGAGAGCGGGCCGCCGTTGTAGTACTCGACGCACAGCGGGCTCGGTGCCGAATCCAGATCGGAGCCACTGGGATCGCCGCCGATCGCGGCCTGTGAATAGATCATCGTGCGGTCCAGATCGGTGGCGATCAGGACCTGGGACGCAGCGGTGTCAACACGGCTCACGTGATGTCCTTGATCAGCCCGACACACGAGTAGGCGAGATCAGGGACGACCTCGACCGGAACCCCACGGGCCTGTGCCAACAACCGAATGTGTGCGTGCTCCGGGGCTTCGAGTTCGCGCACCAGAACCTTCCAGGGAAGCCGGCGCAGTAGCACCCTGGTTGTTTCTCCGACACCGGGTTTGACGAAGTTGACCGTCGAGATCCCGTATTCGGCCTGCACCTTCTCCACCGACTCCCAGCCTGCCCAGGTCTGCGTCCGATCGGAATCGAGCACTGCGGCCAGAGAATCCGCGACATCGGCACGGACGGAGTCGAACTCGGCTGAGACCACGTCGAGCAACCTGTTGGAGACGTCGACGTCGGCGAGGTCTGCGTAGAACTTGGCGCCGTGGAAATCGCCAGGCCCGATGAGGGTGTCGTTGAGGACTGTTCGTGAGACCAAGCCCGACACCGTCGAATTGAGGCACGCGGACGCGATCAGGAAGTCGTCGCGAGTGCCGTACGTTCGCACGCAGTGGCCGGGGTCTGCGAGAACAGCCAGATCGGAATCGAACTTCGCTCCGCCCGCCTCGTGGTACTCCGTCAACGCTGCATCGAGTTCGCGGGCGATGGCGCCCTTGCCGGTCCAGCCGTCGACGAAGACGACGTTCTCCGAGTCGTGATGGTGCGCAAGGTAATCAAGCGCGACGGAATCGATGCCCTTGCCGCGGACGATGGACACCGCGTAGTGCGGCAGCGTCAATCCGCGAGTCTGCTGCGCCCAGCGCCGCATCAGAATCCCGATCGGGGTCCCGGCCCGGGCAAGTGAGACCAACGTGATGTCACTCCCCCGCTCGGCCAGCACCAGGTCCATCACGGTCCCGACAGCGCGCGCCAGGCGAGGAGCGCTCTCGGCGAGCACCGTCTCGAACAGATCCCGGTACGCCTGATCGGGTTGGTACTCGATGGGAAGAGACTCGGCATAGTGAGCCTCACCCGACTGAATACGCTTCTCGCGCACGGAAACATCAGCTTCGAGATCCACATGCGAGAGATCCTTGAGCAGCCACTTCACTTCACCCGGCGCGTACGAACCGAAATCGGGTCCGACCAATGGTTCGTTCATGTCGACTCTCCTGCTCTGAAATCTCGCAGCGCCGACGGATCGGCCCCGCGAACGGTGGCGACCAGGACGTCGGTGCCGGAGTTCCGCAACACCTCGACCACTCCGTCCATCGCCGTCAACCGATCGGTGTCGGCGGGCTCGTCGATGACCAGCAGCGCAAGGGCGTCGACCGCCACATCAGGCCACTGCGCGTTGTACACGTATCGAGGCTCGTTCTCACCCAGTTCCGGTGCCGGAAAGGTGAACCCGCGCCGCAGCGGGTATCCCGGCACGTCGACGACGTACGCGGGTGAGCGAGTTGTGGTCTGGTACCGAACTGCTCGCCCAGAGCTTTCCAAGCCCGCAGCGATGCGCAATGGCAGGTACATCAACTCTTCGTGACCGATCACGATCACAGCACGCGACGGGTCGATCGATGACCCGAGGATGGACACCGCCGCCTCGACGGCGGATTCGAATGCCTCGGTGTCGCCGGCGAGAAATCCGTGCCGGCCACCGTCGGGGACATGTGCCGGCCACGGCAGATCCAGGCGGGACAGCGTGCCGCGTCGGTCACCGATCGGATTGAGGTCCGGAGCATCCAGAGCCGTGACACGCTCGGTCAGGCCGTCGGGCAGGACCGTCGAACCCGAAGCGAGAGAGACGTAATCGATCCGCACGCCCAACTCCGCGGCCGCCGCCTCACTGACGGCGCGGTGCTCCTCGGTTCTCATGTCCACCAGCGAGGCCACGACGTAGCGGCTTCGTGGGCATTGACCATGCAGCGCCCGGATGGCGTCGATCGCGGTGGCGCCGGTGGAGATCTCGTCGTCGACGAGGACCAGCGGCAGGTCGTTCTCGAACAACTCGGCGGACGTGGGCTGCATCAAATGACTCGTGGCGTGCGAGTGCCCCTCCTCGAACCCGGCGAGCGTCGTAGCACCGGGTACGTCTCGGCGCGTGGAGTGCAGGTAGCAGTGAGCGTGCAGGCGAGCTGCGACGCAGTGACCCAAACCTGTTGCAGTTTCGGCAAACCCGAGCACGACGACGTCCACACCGTCACCGAGGGTGGTTCGCACCAGGTCCCCGAGGTCGTCGGCAGCACCGATGACCACGGACGGCTCGGTGGGCACGTGCTTACCCAGGACGGTGGACACCAGCAGGTGCGCGCGGCGCGGATTCCGTCGAAGACCCGGGATCACCAGATCGGGCACCGAATGCCCGAGTGACGAATCACCGTGAACGAGGTCCAAGCCGAATTCTGCTGTAGCCCAGGGAACATCCTTGGACTGGACAAGCTCTGTCATCGATCGACCAACGCCGTCAGCAACTCGACAAACGTGATCCCCTTGTTGGTCACACCGAACACGTGAGCGCGGAGCGCGGTCTGCCGCGCCCAATTGCGATGCGGCTTCATCTCGTTCATCTTGTTCCGGTAGCCGGAGGCCTGAACTCCACCAGCGTCGGCACCGAGAATGTCGAGGGCATCGTGGTATTCCTCGTGCGTGACCGCGGACAGGGCATTGACCGCCGCGACGTGCGACGGGTGGATGACCGTCTTGCCTTGAATTCCGTTGGCTCGGTCCAGCGCGATCTCACGAAGCAGACCGTCGAGGTCGCGGCTGACAAGATGCTGACGGAACCGGACGGCGTCGTGTTCCTCGAACGGGGTGGCGCGCAGCATCGGCCGGAACATGCGTTCGTGATCGGCGAAGTACTCCCACACCGGCCCGGTGATGACAAAACCCGAACCGTCGGCGCGGCCGAGATAGTTGACGATGTCGGCGATGACGTCAACCACCACGCGCACGTCGTAAATGGTCAGATCGCGGTCGCGACGGATGCCGAAGGTGCTGCACATGTCGGTGGCGCCGATGCGGACCGCAAGAATTCGATCGCGGTGTTGCGCGAGAATCCCACTGATGGTGCGCAATTCGAGATCCCGCGTATCACGGTGAACAAGCGCGGGTGATTCGAGCACCGGCATCGCGTAGAGATGCTTACCCAGCAACTCCGATGCATCCGCGACGGCGTCGAGGAACACGGGGCCGGACTCGCTGCCGAACTTCGGGATGACGAACCCGGTGAGGGCTGCACGACCCTCGGTCAACGATGCAGCGACCTTGTGGATGTCCGCGACTTCGCGGACCCGAACGAACAGCAGCATTCCGACGGCGTCGGTGGACGCGATCTTGTCGAGAGCTTCGACCGCGTTTGCTCGCGCCGATTCGACCTCGTGATCGGCGACAGCGTCCTCGAGATCGAGCACCATCGAGCTGACGCCCTCGGACGCACGCTTGGACACGACGTCGGCCAACCCGGCCCGAGTGGCGGGAACGTAGAGAGTTGCACCCAGCGCAATCGCAAGCAGATCCCTCTCGTCGGAATCCGCGAACGATCGAGGCGCATGCAGGAACAGTTGCTCCCGCACGTCATCCTCGAGATGTTGAAAGTGCTGCATTTCTCTTCTCTCTGTAACCGCAATCAAGTCCATGAAACGCCCCCCTGTGACAACGCGTCGAGCAACTCCGATCCCCCGATCGGCTCGACCATTCAGTTCTTGCCGGCTCGCGCCCGCATCTTCTCGACAACTTCGGTGATGAACGTCGATACCGAGTCCAGCTGTAATACATACGACCAGTAGTCCGGATGAGTTCCCGACAGTGACGCACTCGCTCGCTCGATCCTTGCTAGTTGAGCATCGAGTACGGAGCCCCACTCCGCCACCAACCCTTGGTTAACAGCGAACATCTGGGCGTCTTTCAACCGGAAACGAACCTCACGTTCCTTTTGGCTCGGATCTGCCCGAACTGCACGCAGAGTAGCGAGACGGTCCGTCACGGCATCGGCGCACGCTTCGGCGTCGGCGAGGTGCACGCGGGCTTCGGCCATCAAAGCGAGTGCATGTTCGGGGTTTCCCGCAGCCAGCGACTGCTTCGCTTCCTTGAGATCGATGTCGGCCTGATCGATATGTGCTCGGCTGCGACTGCTGTTGTCGACGAGGTCAGCGGAACTCGCGGCGTTGAACTCGCGCAGCAATGCGGAGTACGCCGGATCCAGGCGGTCCACTCGAGTGCGCACTGCCGACAACCTGGTCGAGACCGAGGAAATCGTCATCTCGGCACGGTGCTGGGTCGACGGGGCTTCTGCCAATGCTTCTTCGAGCGCCGATACCGCTTCGCGGACACTCTCGGCCCGCGTGCGGACTGCGTCGGCGCGACCGGATGAGCGCGCCTTGTCGAGCGCTGCAACCGCGTCGTCGAGGTGTTCGGAGGCCGTCACCACCGACGGGTACTCGCGATAGCGCTGATCGGTGGCAGCCAGTTTTTCCCGGACGGCGTTCGCCAGGGTTCGGGCCTGCTGGCCGAGGACGGGAATGGCGGACATCGTGACCGTCGCCTGCTCGAGGTGCGCACGATGCCCGTTGTAGAAGGCGTCGACGCCCTGCGCTGCCTCGACAAGTGCAGCTACCGACTTCTCGAACGCCGCCCGAGCACCGTTCGGGTTCTGGTGAAGTACCTGATCGTTGCCGTATCGCTCGGATGTGTCGAGGTAGTCCGACGCTGCCTGGTAGCACCGGTCACGAACGGGTTCCCACTCCGCGCGCAGCCCTCGCTCGGGGTACAGCTCGGCGGAAGCGTCGACTGCTGCCGACGCGATTGTCTGCCGCTTGTCCATGTCGAGGAACGCCGAAACCATGGCCGTCTGCGCCTCCCGCGCACGACTGACCGACTCCCCCACTCTTGCCCCCCGATTGAAGCGCTCCGACCATCTTCCCACCACGATTGAATCCTACGGGTCCAGCACTTCGCTTCTCGGTTCGTAATTCTGCTGTTACGGCGAACACACCGGAACTGCGGTTAGGGTGGTGGAGGTAAACACACTCCCAAGACGACTTCGCGTCGTAGTGGGCCTTGTCTCTCCTCTTGAAAGGACCCCTGAATGGGCGTCAGCTTGACCAAAGGCGGCAATGTCTCTCTCACGAAGGAGGCCCCGAACCTGACTGCAGTGGTCGTCGGCCTGGGCTGGGACGCGCGTTCCACCACCGGAGCTGCTTTCGACCTCGACGCCAGCGCAATCGGCGCAGGCTCGAACAAGAAGGTCCTCTCCGACCAGCACTTCATCTTCTTCAACAACCTCCGTTCGCCCGACGGCTCGATCGAGCACAAGGGTGACAACACGGACGGCGAAGGCGAAGGCGACGACGAGCAGATCGACGTGAACCTCGCAGCGGTTCCCGCCGAGGTCGAAAGCGTTGTCTTCCCCGTCTCGATCTACGACGCAGAAGCTCGCTCGCAGTCCTTCGGCCAGGTCCGCAACGCGTACATCCGCGTCGTCGACAAGTCGAACGGCAACGAGCTCGCTCGCTACGACCTCTCCGAGGACGCTTCCACCGAGACCGCCATGGTCTTCGGTGAGCTGTACCGCAACGGTGCAGAGTGGAAGTTCCGCGCAATCGGCCAGGGCTACGCGTCCGGCCTCGCGGGCATCGCGCGCGATTACGGCGTCAACGTCTGATCTTCGCTCTCGACGAGCTGACTCGGGGAAGGTTCCGCAGTAGTCTGTGGAACCCTCCCCGTTTTCACGTTCGGATGCGGTGAGAGACCGCTTGCAGTAACCACTCTGCATTGACCAACTAGAAAGGGCCACGCTCCGTGGTACTGCGAATATTCGGTTTATCCATCGCAATTTCGATCCTCGCGATGATCGTTGCGTTCATCTACGGCGGACCCGAGGCACTGTTCCTCGTCATCATCCTGTCGATTCTGGAAATCTCGCTTTCGTTCGACAACGCCGTCATCAACGCCACTGTTCTGCAAAGAATGAGTGAATTCTGGCAGAAGATCTTCCTCACCATCGGCGTCATCATCGCTGTCTTCGGCATGCGCCTGGTGTTCCCGCTCGTGATCGTCTGGGCTGCTTCCGGACTCGGTCCTGTAGCTGCACTCGACCTCGCGCTCAACCCGCCGCCGGACGGAGCGGCGTACTTCCCCGGCACGAACGAGCCTAGCTACGAAACCATCCTCACGGACGCTCACCCGCAGATCGCTGCCTTCGGTGGCATGTTCCTGCTGATGCTCTTCCTCGGCTTCATCTTCGAAGAGCGTGAAATCACCTGGCTGTCCTGGCTGGAGAAGCCCCTCGCTCGCATCGGCAAGCTCGATCAGCTTTCGGTCGTCGTGGCCGGCATCATCCTGGTACTGAGTGGTTCGTTCCTCGCCGCTGACGACAAGGTCTCGACCGTCATGATCTCGGGTGTTCTGGGCATGATCACCTACATCGCGGTCAACGGTTTGGGTGAACTGTTCAATCTGCCGGAAGAAGGCGAAGAGGAAGAGGGCGCCAAGTCCGGCGGACCCACGCAGCTCGCGAAGGCAACCGGCAAGGCCGGGTTCTTCCTGTTCCTCTACCTCGAGGTGCTCGACGCGTCCTTCTCCTTCGACGGCGTCATCGGCGCATTCGCCATCACGGCGGACCCGATCATCATCGCCCTGGGCCTCGGCTTCGTCGGCGCGATGTTCGTCCGTTCCATCACGGTCTTCCTGGTCCGCAAGGGCACGCTCTCCGATTACGTCTACCTCGAGCACGGTGCCCACTGGGCCATCGGCGCTCTGGCCGTCATCTTGATGGTGTCCATCGGTGTTCACATCAACGAGATCATCACCGGCCTGGTCGGTGTCTTCTTGATCGGCGCTGCTTTCATCAGCAGCCTCATTCGCAACAAGCGAATCGCGAACGAAGACCCGAAGTTGGACGAGAACACTCCGGCAACTGTCTGACGTTCTTTTTCGAAACGCCCGCGACCAATTGGTCGCGGGCGTTTTGTTTGTTATGCCTCAATCGGAACTTTCTGCATTCACAGCCGCGCGGCTATTGTTCAGCCGCGCGCCACATTCAGCCTGCGGCTGAACAATTGCCCTGCGGGTGCGAAGAACCGATTCGTAAAGGAAACCATGGACGAGATAGTCATAGAACGCGCAACCGACGAGGACGCCGCGGAAATCCTTGTTCTACAACGCTGTTGCTGGGTTTCGGAAGCAATTTCCAACAACAGCATGGACATACCCCCACTCCAGGAGGACCTTCCCACGGTCCGGGCCTGGGTTGAGGAGTCGACCGTCTGGACCGCACGACGCGGCGGCCGGCTCGTCGGGGCCGTTCGAGGCACAGCGGACGGAACCGCTTGGCAGATAGGGCGTCTCATGGTTGCGCCGGACTTGGCGGGCAACGGTCTCGGCCGGCGCCTCCTGCAGCACGTGGAACAGAATGCTCCGGCGCACATCACCAGTTTCGAGTTGTTCACGGGAAGTAAGAGCGTCCGGAACATTCGCCTGTACTCCCGGGCGGGTTACGTGCAGTTGCCCACGAACCCCAACCACATCCCCGGAGTTGTCTACTTGTCGAAGCCGAAGGTCGCCGTCGCCGACTGAACGGCGATACTGACTTGTGTGGTGAACATTCGCGTCGCAGCACAGACAGACTTGCCGTTCTTACGTGAGCATGACTCGCACATCGCAGCCGAGGAACTCACGTCCGTGGTTAAACGCGGTCGGGTGCTCCTCGCTGAGCACAATGGTGAAGCGGTCGGGTGGCTGCGATGGGGCTTGTTCTGGGACGAAATTCCGTTCATGAACATGCTGACCGTCCTGTCTTCTAAGCGCAGCCAGGGCGCAGGGCGCGCCTTGGTCACATATTGGGAAAAACAGATGAGCCGTGCGGGATATTCGAGGGTTCTCACCTCCACCCTCTCCGACGAATCAGCCCAGAACTTCTATCGCGCAATGGGATACATCGACGCCGGAGTCTTGTTACTCCCGGGCGAATCCTCCGAGATCTTCCTACGGCGAGACCTCGAGACGGCGCCCGATCTGACCGATCCCCACATTACCCGCGAGTAATATATGGTGGTCGTCACACCACGATCTCAGGGTGGGGCGTGGCACACCAATGTGGAGGACGAGTATGTCGTCAAGGGTCGTATCTCGCGCAGTTGTCGGAGTACTCGCGCTTGCACTGACAGGCGTCGGCGCACCGGTAGCGCTCGCGCAGCCAGCCCATGCCAAGTCCCCCGATGACGGTTTCTACAGCTACGGCGGCGCGGCACCCCTCTCGTCGTACGCCCCGGGTGCGGTCCTCGAGACTCGCACCGTGCCGTACACCGTGCTCAACATCCCGACCCCGATACAGGCAGTCCAGGTCCTCTATCGCTCGACCGATGCCCTCGGCCAGCCGTCCGCCAACGTCACCTCGATCTTGCGCCCGGCCAACGCCCAACCGAACAAAGTTGTTTCGTACCAGTCTTTTTACGATTCGCTGAACCCCGACGACAGTCCGTCGCGGGCCATCGCGGGTAACACCCCGATCGGTGACTGGACGCCGAGTGGACGCAACTTCAACATCGGCGGAACCTTCACGAGCATCGAAGCGGCTCTGTTCGGCCCACTCTTCGCGCTGGGCTACACGATCGTCGTCCCGGACACCGAGGGCCCGGATGCGAACTTCGCTGCCGGACCCGAATACGGGATGATGACGCTCGACGCTCTGCGTGCTGCTCGAGATGTCCCGGAAACCGGAATCACCGACAACGCCGAGATCGCTCTGATGGGGTACTCCGGCGGAGCGATCGCCACCAACTGGGCTTCGATCCTCGCTCCCGCATATGCACCGGAGATCAACGACAACTTGATCGGTGCCGCGCAGGGCGGCGTGCTGGTCAATCCGGCCAACAACCTTCGCTACGCGAGCGGAAGTATCGGGTGGGGCGGCGTTGTCGGCATGGCAGTCGTCGGCGTCGCGCGTTCGTACGACATCGATTTCGGGAAGTATCTCAGCGACCGCGGACGCGACGTCATGGCTCGACTCGAAGACGCGTCCATCGGCAATGTGCTGGCGCAGTATCCCGGACTGACCTGGCAGGATCTGGTCAAACCCGAGTACGCCGATCCCAATACGGTTCCCGAGTACGTCGATGTCGTGAACAAGATCAACATGGGCACCGCGGCGACACCGACCATTCCGATGTTCATCGCGCAAGCAGCCAACGGCACCATCGAGGGCACCCAACCCGGCGGCCCCGACGTCGGAGCAGGAGACGGCGTCATGATCACGGGCGACGTCCGCAGCCTCGCACGCAAGTACTGCGACGCCGGCCTGGCGATTCAGTACGACCAGTACGACACCATCAGCCACTTCCTCGGCGCCATGCTCTGGCTCCCCGGTGCGCTCGCTTGGGTCGACGACCGATTGAACGGTAAGCCTGCACCGTCCAACTGCGCGAACATCGCACCGGGGAACTCTCTTGCGCCGCAGGAACATGCGCGCTAACTGGCCTGCGGAACTACTTCGACGGTTCCACCTCCCAGCGAACGTGAGTCACCAACGGTTCCAAGCTCAGCCGGCTGACGGCGGATTCCAGGAGTCCGTCGTCACGCTCGGCGGCAGCCAGTTCGGCCACCACCCGCACGCGGTCGCTGTCCGGGATATCGAAGGACTGCACTGACCGCAGTTGGAACTCCGGCCTCGAAATGGACTGCACGGTAAGACCTCTGATGTGGGCTTCGGCGTCTCCGTGGCAGGTCACCTCGAAGGTGTAGTCCGCCGGCGGTTCCTCGCGACCGGTGCGGGCAGGCTGGTGATCCATCATCCGACCCAACGGCCTCAACAGCGTGTTCGCCAACATGATTGCGCCGGCACCGAACACCGCCACCCAGTACATTCCGCCGCCTGCCAGCGCGCCGACGGCGGCCGTGGCCCACAAGGTTGCGGCGGTGTTCAGACCGGTGACCGAGGCTCCCTGCTTCATGATCACTCCGGCACCGAGAAAACCGATCCCCGAGACGATCTGCGCTGCGACGCGCGTCGGATCAGCGTCCGGACCCTGAAACCCGTACGCGCCCATGATGACGAAGAGTGTCGCACCCAAGCTCACCAACGCGTTGGTTCGCAGACCCGCCATCCTTGCGCGCCATTGCCTTTCGATCCCCACGGCAGCGCCGAGGACGAGCCCGAGCGCAATCCGCACAAGGATGACGTGAATTTCCACGGTGAACTCCTAGAGCCAGGTCGCGAATCGACGGATGAACATTCCCTTGGCCACCTGCGTGACGACGCAGTATGCCGCGAGAGTGAGGACCAGCCACGGGAAGTAGTTCCACGGCAGTGAAACCAACCCGAGGGAATGACCCCAGGACGTGAACGGGAACACAAGCGCGAAGACGCAGGCGGCGCCCGTGCTGAGCAGTACCGGCAGCGATGCACGCGACTGGATGAACGGGATCTTGCGGGTGCGGATCATGTGAACGATCAGCGTCTGCGAGATCAATGACTCGATGAACCAACCCGATTGGAACAGGGCTGCGTGCTCGGGAGAGTTGGCAGCGAACACGAACCACATCAGCGCAAACGTCGAGATGTCGAAGATCGAACTGATCGGGCCGATGAACACCATGAACCGGCGCAGGCTCTTGGTCTCCCACTTACGGGGCTTCGCGAGGAAGTCGTCGTCGACTCGGTCCCACGGGATCGTGAGCATCGAGAGATCGTAGATCAGATTCTGCAACAACAGAACTACGGGAATCATGGGGATGAACGGCAGCAAGGCGCTGGCGACGAGTACCGAGAAGACGTTCCCGAAGTTCGATGACGCGGTCATCTTGATGTACTTCTGGATGTTTCCGAAGGTACGACGCCCTTCGATGACTCCTTGTTCGAGTACGCCGAGGTCCTTCTCCAGCAAGATGATGTCCGCGGATTCGCGGGCGATGTCCGCCGCCGTGTCGACGGAGATGCCGACGTCCGCGGCCCGCAGTGCGGGTGCGTCGTTGACGCCGTCACCGAGGAAACCAACCGTGTGGCCGACCCGGCGCAGCGATTCGACAATACGTGCCTTCTGCATCGGATCCGTCTTCGCGAAGACGGTTGTCCGCTGCACCAACTCGTCGAGGGCCTCGTCGCTCAACGCTTCGATCTCGGCGCCGGATACAACAGTTCCCACGTCGATACCGACTTTGCCGCAGACGGTTTCGGCGACCAGTTCGTTGTCACCCGTCACTACCTTGACCGCGACTCCGTGGCTCGCGAGGGCTTCGATCGCCCCGGCCGCAGATTCCTTCGGCGGGTCGAGGAATGCCAGCAGCCCGACCAGGGTCATGCCCTCTTCGTCGGCCGTCGAGTACTCGCGGCGCTGCTCTTCGACGACTGTCTTGGTTGCCACCGCAAGCACTCGCTTTCCCTGACCGTTCAGTTCCGCGACCAGTCGATCGACTCGGGCCAGCCATCCCGGTGTCAATTGGTGGGTCACCCCGTCCAGTTCCACCGATTCACAGATCGAAAGGAGCTCTTCCACTGCACCTTTGGTGACGATCAGATCGGCGTCTCCGTGGTCGACCACCACGGAGAGTCGACGGCGCTTGAAGTCGAAGGGAATCTCGTCCACCAACCCGTGGCGACGCGAGATCTCCTCGACCACTCCGGGACCGGCGGCCTCGATCACCGCGTCGTCGAGAAGACTGCGCAATCCGGTCTGATTCACGGAATTGACCGCCGCTAGCCGCAATACGTCCTCGGACTTACGTCCGGCAGTATCAAGATGCTCACCGAGAACGATGCGGTCCTCGGTGAGAGTTCCGGTCTTGTCCGTGCACAGAACGTCCATGGCGCCGAAGTTCTGAATCGCGTTGATCTGCTTGACGATCACCTTCTTGCGCGACATGTGCAGCGCGCCCTTGGCCAGATTCGCAGTCACGATCAGCGGCAACATTTCCGGTGTCAACCCCACTGCGGTTGCGACGCCGAAGAGTAGTGCTTGACTCCAGTCCTTGGTCAGTCCGTTGATGATGAACACCGCGGGGACCATGATCAGCATGAACTTGATCAGCAGGTAGCTGACGCTGCGCACTCCGACGTCGAAGCTGGTCTCGGGTCGCTTGGACGCCAATTGTGCTGTCATGGCACCGAAGTAGGTGCGCTTGCCGGTGTGAACCGCGACAGCGGTGCCGCTGCCCGACACGACGGAAGTACCCATGAATCCGATGTTCTCGGCTTCGAGCAGTCGATCGACGTCGATCCCCGAGGATGGTTCCGCAGACTTCTCGGCCGGCATCGATTCACCGCTGAGCATGGACTGATTGATCTGTAGATCCTTGGCCCGGATGATGCGGACATCGGCCGGGATCATGTCGCCGGCAGCAAGCTGGACTACATCACCTGGCAGTAGTTGCTCGATCGGAATCTCCGCCGTGACCACGGTGTTGTTGATCTTGCGGGTGGCCGCGACTGTTGTCGTCACCATTGCCTTGAGCGCCTCGGCGGCGCGGCTCGAGCGATATTCCTGCCAGAACCTCAGTGACACACTGACAAAGATCATCAACCCGAGGGTGATGATGCCCTCGTAGGAAGGTCCGTCTTCCGGGTCCGCCCACACCACGTCGGTCGCGACCATGATCAGGGCGAGGAACACCAGGATCAGGATGAACGGGTTCTTGAACGCCCCCGCGAACTGCACGATTGCCGGCGCCGGGCGGTCGTGGCGGACGTCGTTGCGCCCGTATTGCCGGCGAAGATCGTCGATCTGATCGTCACGAAGCCCGTTGGTCGTCGTGGTCAGATCTGCGAGAACGGTGCGCGTGTCCGAGGTCGAGTAGTCGACCAATTCCTGTGCGCTTTCCTTTGCCAAGACTGTTGAATGTGTTTGTTGTGCACTGTTTCTCGTGGGCCGCGGCCGCAGTGCGAGAACGGAAAATGACATGACGAATCTCCTCGGCTGCCCGAACGCATCAGACCACGTCAGTGCATCAGGGCAGCAGAATGCGCTGAACGACAATGGAAGTCGTCAGCGGACGCGACAAAGCCGCGCAGATGAAACCGAGGGTGCAAAAAGGTCAGAGGCTGAGCGAAAGACCGGGGCGAGCACCGTCGGTAAGTACAGAAGGATGGGTCGGATATCGACTCGGCGGGTCGTCCACGATGGTCACCTCCTGAAAGTTCGGGGCGTCCGTTGACGCCACACGATTGCATGCGCACAGCACACGCCAGGAGAACCGAATATCGACGTACTCTCGCCTTTGCCGGAAGAAACCGGCATCAAGCTGCGAAAACACCTCCACGTCCGAGTTTTGGCACTGCACGACGTGTCCCGATCCAAACCGGGAAGCCACTTTGGATCACCCCTTAAGCCGGGGAGATCTGTCCTAACCTTGGGCGTCTCTCGACGTCGTGAGATCAGTGGCCTGTGTTCGTGCAGAAGCCTCACCTAACGAGGTACTGCACCCAGAGGGTAGTTCTCAAATCTGTTGCCTGTCAACCGAGCAACTCAGACGGCGGGCAATCCCGCCCGTGCGACGGCACCGGCGAAGAGTGCCGTCACAGCGGCGCCCATCACGCTCTGGTCAACTTCTTCCGGATCCACGGAGTGCTCGAGAACGAGCCCGGATATCAAGGCCATCAACGAGATTGCGGTGGTCCGCACATCGAAGGACTCGTCCACTCCCCACTCCCGGGCACGTTCGCCGATCAACTCCACGAGCTGACTACGCAAGTGGCGACGCTCACGCAAGTACGCCTGAGCGATCTGCGGATCACGTCCGGCGAGGACTCCGAATTCGAGGACGAGCAGTGACCACCCCGGATCGTCGACCATCCACGTTGCAATGGCCTCACCGCCTTTGCCCGCCGCATCCGCCGGGTTCATGCCGGCAATCTCGGCGAGTACGCGGCCGGCCAGTTCGAGAGACCGTTGCGCAAACAGTTCAGCGAACAGATCTTGTTTCGACTCGAAGTTGGAATAGACAGCGCCCTTGGTGAAGCCCGCGCGGCGAGCAACTTCAGTGAGACGTGCAGCACTGAATCCGCGCTCGGCAAACTCTTCCGCCGCAGCGTCGAGCAGTCTTTGCCGCACCACGTCACGTCCGGGGCGGGTTACCGGAGTCCAGTCCGGTTGACGAGATTCAGTCACGATACCTAGAGTATTCAATACCTCGGGTATTGACAAGCTCTTTACTTTCGACAAGATCAGGACTCTTCGTGACCACTACGCATCCGGCACACGCCGCACCAGACAACAGCTCCACCCACGACGAACACCACCATGACAATCTGCTGGTGAAATACGGCGCACCCAAGGTGATGGCCGCGCTGTTCGTCGGTGTGCTCCTGCTGCAGATGGGCTTCATCCTCAGCTACGTCGCCGCCTTCCATCAGCCGACTCCGCGAGACATCGAAATCGCGGTCATCGCCGATCAGGGCACACCCGACGGCATGGATCAGCAGATCGCCGACAAACTCAACGCCATCGACGGCAGCCCGCTCGACGCTCAGGTAGTCGACAGCACGGCGACCGCTCGCCGCATGATCAACGACCGCGAGATCCAGGGCGCCTTTGTCATCAACCCGGCCGGACCGGACACCCTGATCACCGCGAGCGCGGGCGGCAGTTCCATCGCGACGTCACTCGAAGCGGTGTTCACGAAGGTCGAGGCAACGCAGGACCGACAGTTCGTCGTCCGCGACGAGATCCCCGTCGGAGCGCACGATAACCGCGGCCTCTCCGGCTTCTACCTCTCGGTCGGCTGGGTCGTCGGCGGCTATCTCCTTGCGGCAGCCATCGGACTGTTCATCGGTGCGCCGAAGACGCTCCGCCAGGCAAGCGCACACACGGGCGTGATCGCGATCTACTCGGTCATATCGGGAGCCCTCGGCGCCCTCATCACCTCACACGTACTCGGAACCTTCGCCGGCCACTGGTTCCCGCTCTGGATCCTGGGAACAGCCGTGGTGTTCGGCACCGCCATGTTCACACTCGGATTGCGCGCCGCCATCGGCGTTCTGGCAGTCCCGCTGGCTATCGCCGTCTTCGTGATCCTCGGCAACCCCAGTGCGGGAGGCGCATTCGGCTCCAACGTGATTCCCTCGTTCTACGCCGCTATCGGCCGATGGATCACACCCGGCGCCGGCACCGAGGGCGTCCGGAGCATCGTCTACTTCAACAACGTCGGCGTCGGCCAGCCTGCCCTGACGCTCTTCCTGTACGCGCTGATCGGTGCGGTCATGCTGTTCGGCTTCACGATCCGTCGTAACCGAAAGTCCACCGACACGACGCCGACTCCAGCTGTGGCGAACGCCGACTAGTCCTAGTCTGAACTCATGACGAGCCTCCTCCACCCCAACGCCTCGCACGTCGCCGAAACACTGATCTCGCGGGGTCACCACGGCGTCATCGTCACGCAGCCCGACGCCACGCACACCGCGGCCGAGGCAGCGGCGGCCGTCGGGGTGGAGGTAGGCGCGATCACCAAGTCACTGGTGTTCCTTCTCGACGACGATCCGGTCCTGCTGCTGGTCTCCGGCGCACATCAGGTCAACCTGAAGGCCACCGGCGAACGCCTCGAAGGCAAGCTCACGCGGGCGCCGCTGGAAATGGCGAAGTCCGCGACGGGCCAGCCGATCGGTGGGGTCGCTCCGCTCGGGCATCCGACCAATCTGCCCACGTACATCGATACCGCCCTCGAGCAGTACCCCGAGTTGTGGGCAGCCGCCGGGCACCCCAACACGGTCTTTCGCACGACGTACTCCGAACTCCTCCGAATCACCGCCGGCCTCGCCGTCGACATGGACTGAAGCGCTCCCGGGCAGACCGGTCCGAACCCACTCAGACGTGCGTCCACCTATAGTTGAACGCACCATGTGCACTGCAACAAGGACCCCGGCCGGCAACCACTGGCGACGACGGCACGTAGATCTGTGCCGCACCGACGCATGTCTGTGTATGCCGAGCGCAGTCACCTCGACCACACCGCACACCTCGAGTTCCAGCCGGAGAGTTCCCGTTGTCTGACAAGCCGAATGCCGTTTCCAGCCACACCACCCCCGACGTCCCCGAAGTAGCAGCGACGCCCGAGTTGTCGACCGGCATCTGCGCCGGTGACTACCGTGCGGCGCTTCGCCGCCACCCCGCCGGTGTCACCGTCGTGACCCTCGATTCGGGTACCGGCCCGGTGGGTTTCACCGCCACCTCGTTCTCGTCCGTCTCCCTCGAGCCGCCGCTCGTCTCGTTCAACATCGCGGAGACGTCGTCGAGCATCAATGCGCTCAAGGCAGCCGAGTCCTTGGTGATCCACCTTCTCGGCGAACATCAGCAACATCTGGCCCAGCGCTTTGCGCGTAGCGCCGATCAACGTTTTGCAGACGAGTCACTGTGGGCAGTGCTCGACACCGGGGAGCCGGTTCTGCACGGCACCCCCAGCTGGATGCGCGTCAAAGTCGACCAGCTGATCCCTGTTGGCGACCACACGCTGGTCATCGGACTCGTCACGCGGGTTCACGCCGAAGAAGACGACGAATCCGCTGCCGCGCCCCTGCTCTACCACGAGGGCAAGTACTACCGCCCGACTCCGTTAGGTCAATAGACAACTGTGCGCCTTTATTAACCGCCCGCGGTTAATAAAGGCGCACAGCAGGTTAGAGCGCTACGTACTTGGTATCGAGGTACTCGTCGATACCCTCGGTTCCGCCTTCACGGCCGAAGCCCGATTCCTTGACGCCACCGAACGGTGCCGCAGCATCGGAGATCGCGCCGCGGTTGACGCCCACCATGCCGGTGTCCAGCTTGGCCGAGACGCGCATCGCACGGTCGATGTCGCGGGTGTAGAAGTACGCCACGAGACCGTACTCGGTGTTGTTCGCAGCCGCGATCGCTTCGTCTTCGGTGTCGAAACCGACTACTGCCGCAACGGGTCCGAAGATCTCTTCCTTCAGCAGGCGCGCATCGGCGGGCACCTGATCGAGGACCGTCGGGGTGAAGAAGAAGCCGGGGCCTTCGGGTGCCGATCCACCGGTGCGAACGCGAGCGCCCTTGGACACGGCGTCGTCGACGAGTCCGGTGACGGTTGCGAGTTGCTTGGTGTTGATCAGCGGGCCGATGTTGGTGCCCTCGGCGTCACCGGCGCCTACCTTCAGTGCCGCAACCTTGGCGGTGAACTTGTCGGTGAACTCCTCGCGCACCGAGTTGGCGACGTAGATGCGGTTGGCCGCGGTGCAGGCCTCGCCGCCGTTGCGCATCTTCGCGAGCATTGCGCCGTCGATAGCCGCGTCGATGTCGGCGTCGTCGAAGACGATGAACGGTGCATTGCCACCGAGCTCCATCGACGTGCGGAGCAGCTTGTCAGCAGCATTGCGCACCAACAGCTTTCCGACGCCGGTGGAGCCGGTGAAGGTGACCTTGCGCAGACGCGCATCTTCCATCAACGGTCCGCTGATGGAAGCCGCGTCGGACGTCGGGAGAATCGAGAGCACACCGTCGGGCAGACCCGCGTCGGCAAACACCTGACCGAGAAGCTGCATGGTCAGCGGCGTGTCCTCGGCGGGCTTGACGATGATCGTGCAACCGGCAGCGAGCGCCGGTCCGATCTTGCGCGTGCCCATGGCGAGCGGGAAGTTCCACGGGGTGATCGCGAGGACCGGTCCGACGGCTTCCTTGGTGACCAGGATGCGACCGTTGCCGGCCGGAGCCTGCGTGAAACGGCCACCGATGCGGACTGCTTCCTCACTGAACCAGCGCAGGAATTCGCCGCCGTAGTTGACCTCACCGCGGCTCTCTGCCAACGACTTACCCATTTCCAGGGTCATCATCAGCGCGAAGTCCTCGGCGCGGGCGTGCAGCAATTCGAAGGCGGTCCGCAGGATCTCGCCGCGTACACGTGCCGGAGTGGCCGCCCAGTCTTCCTGCGCCGCAGCGGCGAGGTCGAGCGCGCGGATACCGTCGGCTGCGGTGGCGTCGGCTACCTGGGCAAGTTCCTCACCCGTTGCCGGGTTGTAGACCGCAAAGGTCTTCTCGGCCGGGACGAGCTTGCCGCCGAGCCAGAGACCCTTGGGTACCGAGTCGAGAAGATCCGAGACGTTGGACATGTCAGTTCCCCTGCGCTGCAGAGCGGATGGCGGTCTCGAGGACGGTCAACGCGTCGTCGAGCAGCTCCTCGGAGATGACCAGCGGCGGGAGCAGGCGGATGACGTTGCCGTAGGTACCGCAGGTGAGGATCACGACGCCGGCAGCGAGGCACTCGGCGGCGATCTTCTTGGTGATGTCGGCGTCTGGCTCCTGCCCACCGGGCTTGACCAGCTCGATGGCGAGCATGGCGCCGCGACCGCGAACGTCACCGATGACGTCGAGTTCCTTTGCCAGTGCGTTCATTCGGCCGACGACGGTCGACTCGATGGTGCGTGCGCGGCCACAGAGGTCGAGCTCACGCATCTGGTCAATGGACGCCAATGCCGCGGCGCAGGCGACGGGGTTACCGCCGTAGGTGCCACCGAGGCCGCCGGGGTGGACGGCGTCGATGAGCTCGGCGCGGCCCGTGACAGCGGCGAGCGGCATGCCGCCGGCGATGCCCTTGGCGAGCGTGACCAAGTCGGGGACGATGCCCTCGTGATCGCTGGCGAACCAGGCGCCGGTACGCGCGAAGCCTGCCTGAACCTCGTCGGCGATGAAGACGACGCCGTTCTCCTTGGCCCACGCGACGAGCGTCGGGAGGAATCCTTCTGCGGGAACGATGAATCCGCCCTCGCCTTGAATCGGCTCGATGAGGATGGCGGCCGTGTTGGCAGCGCCGACCTGCTTCTCGATCATCGTGATGGCGCGCTGTGCGGCCTGCTCACCGGTGATCTTGGAGCCGTCGACGTTGAGGCCCTCGCGGTACGGGTAGGACATCGGGACGCGGTAGACCTCGGGGGCGAACGGACCGAAGCCGCTCTTGTACGGCATGGACTTCGAGGTCAGTGCCATCGTGAGGTTGGTGCGGCCGTGGTACGCGTGGTCGAAGACGACGACTGCGTCGCGACCGGTCGCGTGACGGGCGATCTTGACGGCGTTCTCGACGGCTTCTGCGCCGGAGTTGAACAGCACGGAACGCTTCTCGTGGTCACCGGGGGTGAGTTCGGCGAGACGCTCGGCGACCTCGACGTAGCCCTCGTACGGAGCGACCATGAAACAGGTGTGGGTGAAGTGTGCGACCTGATCCTGAACTGCGGACACGACGGCCGGGTTGGAAGCGCCGACGCTGGTCACCGCGATACCGGCACCGAGGTCGATCAGCGAGTTGCCGTCGACGTCGACGATGACTCCGCCGTCTGCGTCGGCGACGTAGACCGGAAGGGTGGATGCGACGCCTGCGCCGACGACCTTCTTACGACGTTCGGCGAGCGCAGCCGAGCGCGGGCCCGGGAACTCCGTGACGATGCGACGCTCCTGCGGAAGCCGGTATTCGATTGCACTCATGTGACCACCCTCTCGGTTGTGTATTGCATTCGAGTATGCGACGCGCGAAGCACCGCAAGCACTGCCGAAATGGATACCTGACGCTGCGGGGCTACTCCATATCGGCAACGACAGCTAGCCTTGATCAGGTGACGGTTCCGATCTCGTGGCTCTTGCGCCAGAAACACCTCTCGCTGGCTCTGCTCACCGACCGAGCAGCCGCCACCCACCCCGTCACGTTTGCGCAGGCCACAGAGCTGACGGACCCCACCCCGTGGCTTTCCGGCGGCGAATTGGTGCTCACCACCGGGCTGGCACTGGTGGGCGCGGACGCCACCGACTACAGCGAGTACATCGACCGTCTGGCCGCCGCAGAAGTATCGGCTCTGGGTTTCGGGACCGGCCTTTCCCACGAGAGTGTGCCCGCAGACCTGATTGCCGCCGCCCGCAGTCGCGGGCTCCCCCTGCTGGAAGTGCCGTTCACGACCCCGTTCGCGGCGGTCACGCGCGCGGTGATGACCCGTCTGAGCCAGCAGGAATACGAATCGGTACTCCGCGCGGCAGAAGTACAGACACGCATCACCCGCGTTGCGCTGCGCGGAGGCGTGTCTGCCATCGTGCGTGAACTGGCCACGGCCACAAAAACTTCGGTGGCGTTTGTCGGAGATCGGATCACCGCGGTGCATCCGGCAAACCAGAAGTCGTTGATCACCGAGGTTCGCGCGGTCGCGGCGACCACCCGCGATCCCAACGCTCCGGCGTCGATCTCGCAGAGCACACCCGAACGGACGCTGACACTGTCCCCCGTCGGCGTCACCGACAGCTGGCACGGCTACCTCGCAATGGCGGGCGCCGGGCCCCTGAGCAATATCGACAGAGTGCTGCTCGGGCATGCGGTCTCGCTGCTCACTCTCGAACTCGAGAAACCGGTTCGACTACGGGCCGAGCGAACTCGACTCAACGCCATGGCTTTCGGGCTCTTACTCGACGGCCGAATCCCCGAGGACGGTGTGCCGTCGTACTTGGACGAAGCGAGCGATACGCACGGCAATGTCCGTGTCGTCCACGTTCGCGGATCCGGACTCGGCCCTGTTCTTCGCGAACTCGACAACGCTCTCGCGCGAGCAGGCCGGCCGTTGTTCGCGCAATCCGAGGACGGTTCGCTGACCGTCCTCCTTCGCGGAACCGACACAATCGACACTGCCAAAACACTACTGGCGCAGCTCTCCCCCACCGAGGCGAAGACGGTGCGGGCCGGAATCAGCACCCCTCACCGTCTTCTGGACGCACCGCGCGCACTCGTCCAGGCCCGCGCCGCGGCCAATCTCACGACGGCCACTGCCCGCATTCTCGAGTTCGACGCTCTGAGTGGTTCGACGATTCTGGCATCCGAGCCTGCCCGTGAGGCACTGATCGCAATGGCTGCGGACACCATCCCGGTGCTGACGGAACACGACCAGGCACACGGGACCGCGCTGGTCGCGTCTTTGCGCGCCTATCTCGAGGCAAACGGCCAATGGGAATCGGCCGCAGCCGAACTCGGTGTTCATCGGCACACCCTCCGAGGTCGCATCGCACGCATCGAGGAACTGCTGCAATGCGACCTCGGACAGGCCAGGGTCAGAGCCGAACTGCTGCTATCGCTACTCGCCTGGGAGGGTCGCTGAACGCTCCGCGGCGTGCACCGAAGCGAAACCGGACGCACCGCGAACGAGTAGTTCGAGTTCGGCGTCGACCGTGCAGAGACGGGCGGTGTCCAGCGCTCCACTGCGGCTCACGCTCGACATCAAAGCCGTGAACCGGCGCACCGCTTGCGGATTGGCGGCGGTCCACAACTCGACGACCTCCGGAATACCTTCTCCGAGCGCTCCGGACACGAGGTCCGCGAAACGCGCCGTCAACCTGGCGTGGACGGCAGCGCTGCCCATGACCTCCCAATGCGAGGCACCGACGGCAACGTCGACGCCCCCGAGAACGTCGCCCAGATCGAGGGTGTCGGAGAGTTCCCGGTAGATCGCCGCCGCGGCCGCGGCCGTCGTATTCTCCTGCAACGCAATGTCAGCCAGGGCGAGCGCCCCGAAAGACGCCTCGATGCGGTCGCTGGCCGACAGCCCTTCGGTGAGAGCCCGCACCGGCGCTGCCCATCGATCGATGTCGGCTCGCGGGTTCACGGTGAACCGGCCGGCTGCTCCCGGACGACGCAACACCCAGCTCATCTCGGATTCCAACAACTGCTGCAAGCGATCGAGAGCCTGCAACTGCTCGGTGGCGCGAAGCTCCGAGTTCAAGATCTCGCGCCGAAGATCCTCGGTGCCGAGCACTTCGCTGACCACTGCGTAGGCCAGAGCCGCTTCCGGACTGTGGACTCCGAGGTGTTCCTCCAGCCGGAACAGCACGCCGGGGCCGACGCGGTTGACCAGTTCGTCGACCACCGAGGTGATGATGATGTCGCGGCCCAACCGATGTGCGCGGACCGCGTCCGGTGCAGCCTCGACGACGGAGAGCGGGAAGTACTGCGGGAGACGATCGGCGAAGATCTGATTGTCCGGGACGGTCGACGCCCCCAATTCCGCCGTCAGCACGTTCTTCGACTGCGCCACCAGCACAGCAAGTTCCGGACGGAGTAGGCCCTGCCCGGCTCGCGCCCTGACCGCCAGCGCCTTGGCGTCCGGCAATGATTCTTCGAGGCGCTTCATCGCGCCCGCCGAGACCAGGTTCTCGATCAACCGTTCGTGCTGATCGAGTAGGGCGGGAGCGCGGTGCTCGGCCAGGCTGATCGCGAGGGTCTGATCTTCACTGGCCTCGAGTACCGATGCGGCTACCTCGTCCTGGGCCGCCGCGAGTAGTTCATTGCGCGAGGTCGCGTCCAACTCTGCGAGTGCGATCTTGATGTTGACCTCACGGTCCGAGGTAGCCACGCCTGCCGCGTTGTCGATGAAGTCGGCGTTGATTCGTCCTCCGCCAGCGGCATATTCGATGCGGGCACGCTGGGTGAAACCCAGGTTGCCGCCCTCACTCACCACGGTTGCACGCAACTCGTCAGCGCTGACGCGAACTGCGTCGTTGGACGGATCGGCCGCGTCGACGTTGCTTTCGGTCGACGCCTTCACGTAGGTACCGACGCCACCGTTCCACAACAGGTCCACCGGAGCGCACAGGATCGCTCGGATCAGTTCCTGCGGAGTCAGCTTCTCCTCGGCGATACCGAGGACCTGACGCGCCTCGAGCGGAAGGCGGATCGACTTAGCGCTACGCGGCCAGACGCCACCACCAGGCGACATCACGGTGCGATCGAAGTCGTCCCAGGACGAGCGCGGCACGGTGAAGAGCCGAGCGCGCTCGGCGAACGTCGTCTCGGTGTCGGGGTTCGGGTCGATGAAGATGTGGCGGTGATCGAATGCCGCGACCAGACGGATCTTGTGCGAGAGCAACATTCCGTTGCCGAACACGTCGCCGGACATGTCGCCGATGCCCGCGACGGTGAACGGATCGGTGTCGACGTCGAGGTCGCGCTCGGCGAAGTGGCGTCGTACCGCTACCCAGGCGCCGCGAGCGGTGATGCCCATCGCCTTGTGGTCGTATCCGGCCGAACCGCCGGAAGCAAAAGCGTCGCCGAGCCAGAAACCACGCTCGACGGCGATGCCGTTCGCGACGTCCGAGAACCGTGCAGTCCCCTTGTCTGCTGCCACGACCAGGTAGGAGTCTTCACCGTCGTACTCGATCACTTCGGCCGGATGTACCGCTGCGCCGTCGACGATGTTGTCCACCACGTCCAGCAAGCCGCGAATGAAGGTGCTGTACGACTCCTGCACCTGCGCCGGAGTCGGTGACGACGTGCCCCGAACCACGAACGCGCCTTTGGCACCCGAAGGAACGATCGGGGAATTCTTCACGCTCTGGGTCTTCATGAGGCTCAGGGCCTCGGTGCGGTAGTCCTCGTATCGATCCGACCAACGCAGGCCGCCACGGGCGACGGAGGAATTACGCAGATGAACGCCCTCGACATTGGGTGCGCTGACATAGATCTCGCGGAAGGGAACGGTCTTCTGTGGGGTGGAGAGCAACTGCGAGTCGATCTTGAACGACGCGTACGGCAGCGGGTCGCCGGACTCACCACGCAGGTACCAGTTGGTGCGCAGAGTCGCCTGCAGGAACGAACGCACGCCGCGCAAGACGCGGTCCTCGTCCAGAGTGTCTGCACCGTCGACTGATTCGTCGATGGCCGATGCCGCGGTAGCCACGGCTGTCTCACGCGATCCCGCAACGGTGGGATCGAAACGCGCGGTGAAGAGTTCGATCGCCTGTCGTACGAAGAGTGGCTTCGCTGCCAACACTCCGACGATGTAGCTCTCGGACAACCCGATACGAGCCTGAGCGAGGAAACGGCACGCAGCGCGCAGCAACTCTGCGTCGCGCCACGTGATGTCTGCTCGTCCGATCAGACTGGAGAAGGCGTCCATTCGGGTCTGGCCGGCGATGACGGCTTCGAAGGCGTCCGCCATCTTCTCCAGCGCACCACCGTCGAAAGTGCTCGGCTCGAAGGTGAAGTAGTGCGCCGAACCCAGAACGGTCGGGATCGGGCGGTGCGTCGACACTCGGAGTCCGAGGGATTCGAAGTTCTCGCACAGATCGGAGAGGGAGGGCTCTCCGGACGGCCACAGCACCACGCAGGTCAGGTCACCACTGCTCAGGTCGTCACCCTGCCGGAAGACGAGTCGCTGGCCCGCTGCCGCCAGTTCGGCGACCAGTTCGAGCGCCGGGTCACCGGGTCGATCACCGCCTGCCGGTCTCGATTCTGCAGCTGCGGTCTTGGTCGCCGATGATGTGCTCGCCATTGAACACCCTCCTGGAAATTATTGGATCCGAACACTTTCCAGTGTTGCGTGGATCACCGGAAAGAGGTCGTGCCCGATAGGAGTACCAACCCCCATCGGGCACGACATTTCGGCAGTTGCGGTGAGCTCAGTCGCCCAACCTGATCGGAGCGAGCTCCTCGAACACGTCGCCGGGTCCGGGATTCTCGGTAGGCGCAGCGCCGCCGAGATGGTTGACGACGCCCCACACCGCGTTGATCGCGGTCTGGATCGCGCCCTCGGCCCAGCCGGCAGTCCACGACACGTCGTCACCGGCGAGGAAGATGCCGCGATGACGCGGTTCGAGATCATTCTGCACGAAGTGAGAGAACAGGCGCTCCTGGTAGCGGTAGTGCCCCGGAAGGTTCGCCTTGAATGCACCCATGAAGTCGCGCTCGGTTTCCCATGAGAGCGTCACCGGACTCGAGATGATGTGGCTGCGGAAGTCCACGCCGGGGTAGATCTCTTCGAGAGAGCGCAGCATGATGTTCATGCGCTCGGTGGCGTCGAGCGCCAGCAGCTTCAGCGAATCGTCCGACCAGGTGTACGACAAACAGATCAGGCCAGGCTTGCCCTCGCCTTGATCGAGCAGGTACGTGCCGCGACTCATACGGTCCGTCAGTGTCATCGACACCGAATCACGGCCGGTCACGGGGTCCTTGTCCTTCCAGAACGGGCGGTCGACGAGTACGAACACCTTGGTCGACCCCATGTAGTGAGTGCGCTCGATCGCAGTCCAGTGGTCGATCGGGAACAGATCGTCGTCACACCTGATGTTGTTGAGCAGCATCCAACTCTGCACTGTTACAACGGCACTCGCGTAGGTGCGAATGAATCCGTCGGAGTCCGTGACGGTGATGTTGCCAGGCTCGGTACGTCGGAGTTCGGTGACGCGGGGACGCGTCTCGCCGTCGTTGAGCGAAGCGACCGTCGTACCGGCAGGCCAATGCGCCATGTGCTCCGGGGCGCGGTTCCACAACCGCATCGGCAGCTGCTGCGATCCACCCACGATGCCGCGGTGGTCGTCGTCGGCGGCCGTGATGACCACACGAAGGATTTCGAGGATCGAGTTGGGGTAGTCGGTATCCCAACCACCCGTACCGAATCCGACCTGCCCGAACACTTCCCGCATATGGAAGGACTTGAAGTGCTTCGACGCGGCGAGGAATCCGTAGAACGTCTGGTCGTCGTAGCGCACCACGAGGTCGTTCCAGATCCGCTTGATCTCTGCGGTGTCGCGGTCACGAATGGCCTGCTGCAACGGAATCAGATCGGCATGCTCTTCGAGAGTGCGCTGCCAGGCCTGCGCCACCTCGGTGTAGATCGGCGGCAGATCCTCGAGAGTGTGCGCGTAGTGGCTCTCACCCTTGAGATCGATGACGGTGCTCGGCGTGACCTCGGCAAGGGGATTCGGGAACTCCTCGGTCTGCAGACCCAGTTCGTTCAGATAGTGGAACAACGTCGTCGACGACGGTGGGAAACGCATTGCGCCCATCTCGGCGACAACCCCGGGGTGCCCGTCGAACTCGACCGACCGCATCCGGCCACCGATCTGATCAGCTTCGTAGACAATCGGTTTGAGACCGACCTTGAGCAACTCGTAGGCCGCGATCATGCCGGAGAGTCCACCACCGATCACGGCAACTTCGGTACCCAGTGCCAGATCGGGCACCGAGCCGAGTCCCGCCGGACTGGAAACGTAGTCGTCGTACGGGAACGGAAAATCCGGCCCGAACATCGTGAGGGGCGGCTGCTTGCCGGGTTCCGAGGAACTGTCCGGAGCTACTGGGATGGTCATCTACGGTTCTCCTTGGAGACAGTCGTGACAGAAAGGTCTGGATACAGATCGAGGCGTCGATCGTCGAGATGCGTGTTGAGGGTGCGCGATTGCGAGACGGTGGCGGCGGCGATATCCGCGAAGAGTAATTCCTGGCCGCCCCCGGCCCGCGCCAACTCGGCACCGTCGGGTGCGATGGCGCACGAGAGACCGCAGTAGGTCAGCTCGGTTTCGGCGCCGCAGCGGTTGACGTAGGTGACAAACATCTGACTCTCGTATGCGCGGGCCGGAACCACTTGCTGCGCAATGTGTTCGTACGGAGTCATCAACCCCGTCGGCACGATGAGCCATTCGGTACCGGCGTCGGCATGGGCCCGAACCGCTTCGGGAAATTCCACGTCGTAGCAGATCAACAATCCGCAGCGGATGCCCTCGAAATCGAACCCGACCACCAGGGTCTCACCTGGCCGGAAATGTTCGCGGTCGAGCGTGCCGAACAGGTGCGTCTTGCGGTAGTGCGCAAGCGAAGTGCCATCGCGGTCCACCACCTGCACGCTGTTGTAGACGTCTCCCCCGTCGAGTTCGGGGTAGCCGTAGACGACGGCGATGCCTGCACTTCGAGCAATCTCGGCGACGGAATCGAAGATAGGGCCGTCGGCCGGCTCCGCGCGCAGCGACACCAGTTCGCCGATGTCGTAGCCGGTTGCGGACATCTCCGGCGTCAGCAGGATCTTCGCACCGGATGCCGCAGCCTCGCGGGCAGCGGTGTCGATTGCAGCGAGGTTGAACTCCACCGACGCAAAGGTGTCCGGGGTGGTGAGCGGACCTTGGAACAGGCCAACTCGAACTGAATCGACATGCATGGTGCGCTCCTTCAGGAGTTCCGTGACGCCAATTTTCGACGGTGTGTGTGACGGGGACAACTACCAGCGTGACGGGTGCCGCCAATCATGTCAACTCTTGTTTCCTAAGAATCAACATTCACGGATTCGTGTCTCACGAAGGCGACGCGCGTGGCCCTTCCGGCAATGCCGGATTCAAGACCCACAGAACCTTCGCCAGAGCCGAGCCTTCGGCCTGAAAACTATGGTTGTGCGTCGGCGTGAATGTGAAGGAATCGCCCGCCGCAAGCACAACGTCCTCGGCGTCGACGGCCTCACCGTTCGGATCCGTCCGACCGCCCTCGAACGAGACCCGCAGGCCACCCTCGAGCACGTGTACGAAGTTCACGTCGATCGGCAGGCTGTAGAACTCCTGACCACTTCCGCCGCCTGGTTCCAGCTCGCCGAGCAGCACCTGGATTCGACGCTCGTTGGTAGGCGTGAGCAGGTACTCCGTCATCTTTTCGCCGCCGAAGCTGATTTGCGGCATGGCGTCGGCGCGGACTACTTCACCGGCGGACGCATTCTCGAACAGGGATCCGACGGGGATCTCGAGCACCGCGCACACCTTTATCAGGGTCGCCACCGACGCGTTGACGTGATCGCGCTCGAGTTTCGAGAGATACCCCTTGGTCACACCGCAGGCCTCGGCCAGGTCGTCGAGGGTCAATCGCTTCGACTGACGTGCCGCCTTGAGCCTCGCCCCGATGCGCGGTCCGACCGGCTCGACCGCTTCCTTCGCCTTGGCCACTGAACCCACTCCTTCACGACCGCCGTGTCCCTTTCAGGAAACAGGGGTTGACAACCGAGCCTCTTGAAGAAACCATACTTGCTCAGAGAGCTACATCACTGAAGGGCGCCCGGTGTGCGCCGAATCGAGAGCAGGGACCTCTGCACATGGCTACCAACAACCCCGGATCGTTCATCGGACCCGTCGACGCCACGCGCGTCCCCCGCTACGCCGAGCCGACCACTTTTGCGCGTCTCCCGCGCCTGGACGAGGTCTCGCGCGCCGACGTGACAATCCTCGGCATCCCCTTCGATTCAGGTGTCAGCTACCGCCCCGGCGCTCGGTTCGGTCCGGGGCACATCCGCGCTGCGTCGAAGCTGCTGCGTCCGTACAACCCCGCGCTCAAGGTCTCGCCCTTCGCCAACCAGCAGGTAGCCGATTTCGGCGACATCGGCGTCAACCCCTTCGACATTCAGGAAGCTCTCACGACGGTTCAGTCCGCCGTCACCGACCTGCGCGCCGACGGTTCCTCCGTGCTCACGCTCGGCGGCGACCACACCATCGCACTGCCGATCCTGCGCTCACTGGCCCGCGATCACGGCCCGATCGCCGTCCTGCACTTCGACGCTCATCTCGACACCTGGGACACCTACTTCGGTCAGCCTTTCACCCACGGCACCCCCTTCCGCCGTGCCAGCGAAGAGGGCCTGATCGACATGGAGCGCTCGCAGCACATCGGCATCCGTGGACCGCTCTACAGCGAGAAGGACCTCGAAGACGACCGCGTCCTCGGCTTCCAGGTGATCCGCAGTGACGACTACGAGGTCGACGGCGTCGCCAGCATCGTCGAGCGCATGCGCAAGCGCCTCGACGGTGGGCCGGTGTACGTCTCCGTCGACATCGACGTACTCGATCCCGCCCACGCCCCGGGCACCGGAACACCCGAAGCGGGCGGCATGACCTCTCGCGAATTGTTGAACACACTGCGGGGGTTGGTGGGACTCAACGTGGTCGGCGCCGACATCGTCGAGGTAGCGCCGGCGTACGACCACGCCGAGATCACCGGTATCGCAGCGGCTCACGTCGCCTACGAGTTGCTGTCGGTACTCGCACTCAATCGCTGAAGCAGCACAACGGTATCCGTGGTGTGATGCATCTCGGGGGTCGCGGGAAGATCTCGTTCCCGCGACTCCGAGACCAACACCTTCCACCCATCGGTGAACAGCGACTCCACGTATTCAGGCGTATGGAGCATGGCCCGATGATGCTCGGTGGGCGACTCGTGGGGCGAGTGGCCCACGATCAGCAAATGCCCGCCCGGCGCGACCAGATCTCCGAGAGCACGGAACAATTCCCCGCGCGCGGGTTCGAGCATGTGGAAGAACTGCGCGGACACCAGATCGAAAGAGCGCCCCTGCGGATCCCACTTCGTCAGGTCGGCTTCCAGCCATTCGATGTCGACGCCCTCGCCCTCGACGTGAGCCTGGGCGCGGCTGAGCGCAACCGACGATATGTCGGTGCCGGTGACCTTCCACCCGCGACGTGCCAACCACAAAGCGTCGGCGCCTTCGCCGCAACCGACGTCGAGTGCAGTGCCCGGTTCGAGGTCGGAGGCTTCGGCAATCAACTGTGGGTTGGGATTTCCGCTCCAGCGCGCGGGACGTTCCTCGTACAGCGAGTTCCAGAACTGTGCGTCCGCCTTGGCGTACGGATTCTCGGTGGTTTCAGAGTTTTCGTGGTGATTGTGGTGTTCGTGGCTCATTCATCCAGGATGAACATCTCCAACAATTCACGCAACAATCTTTGCTGAAACAGCAATTCCTTCATTTCGACGCTCTGCTAACGTCACGCGTCGTGGCCGGTGGATTTCCCGTGTTTCGCCTGTACTGCACCTCGGCAGGCTCTCATGTTTTGTGTTGTGCGCATTTTCCCGAGTTCAGCGGTTCGAAGCCGGACAAAGAGTTCAGCGCCCAGCAGAGCTTCGACCGCGCAGTCGAGCAGATTCTGCGCGAGGCATCCTTCGAACCGACGACCGTGACTTTGATCGGCGAGCAGCAGGGCTATCCCGTCGGAGACCATTTGTTCGATGCGACGGTTCCTCGAACCGGCAACGTCTCCTTCGCCTTTCAAAAGGCCGGACCGCCGTGGATCGTTCTCGGCCTCGATGTTTCTTCTGAAAAATTCTGGTCCGAGATCGACGACGACGAAGATCTCCGCGGTCTCGGCCCGATCGCCCCGGCGACCTCGGTTCCGGCCGTAGTACTCACGGAGACCGGGTGGCCACGTCGAAGTGCCCTCGACTCCCCCTGAACTGAGCCAGAACTCCAGCCTTCGTGAAATCGAACAAAAATCTGCCGGATTTTCGTGAGGATCAACCGAGATGCCCGTCACGTCCTACGCCAAGATTTAGCGGTCACACTCGACTGCGCCCTCACGATTCACTCCCGGGCCCCGGCTCCTTCACGGAGGCACAATGAAACACCGCTCCTATTCGACGCTTGCCGCGACCGCGGGGCTCGCGCTCGTGTTGTCGGCTTGCAGCTCGGGAGGCACGTCCTCGGGCTCCGGCGGCGGTGAGCCTCTGACAGACGGAACCTTCCGGTATGCGTTGCAAGGCGATCCGGGTGCACTCAACCCGATCATGTCCGGCTCGGCGGCAACCGCGGAAATTTCGAAGCTGGCGTACGACTCCCTGGTCTACCAGGATCCTGAAACCAGTGAATTCAAACCATGGTTGGCCGAGAAGTGGGAAGAAACGCCGACCTCCGCGTCCTTCACCATTCGTGAAGGCGTGACCTGTACCGACGGGTCGACGCTGACTGCACAGACCGTCGCGAACAACATCAACTTCGTAGCCGATCCGGCCAAGGGTTCGCAACAACGTGGCACCACAGTTCCCATCGGCGCTTCGGCCACTGCCGATCTCGCCACCCGCACCATCACGGTCACCACTCCGGCGCCGACCCCGTTCCTCCTCCTCACCATCAGTCGCCTCCCGATCATGTGCGATGCCGGTCTCGAAGATCCGACCGCCTCGAACAACAAGTCGCTGGGCTCCGGCATGTTCGAAGTCACCGAAGTCTCGGCCAACGACCACTACACGTTCGAGCGTCGCGACGGCTACAGCTGGGGCCCCGACGACACCACCTCCGATACACCGGGCGTCCCCAAGACAGTCATTGCTGTCATGGCACCCAATGTCAGCACCGCAGCAAACCAGCTTCTCTCGGGCGAACTGAGCGCATCTCCGATCGCCGGTCCGGACAAGGATCGCATCGATGCCGCCAATTTCGACTCGGTCCAGCGCCCACTTCCCGCCGGTCAGATGTACTTCAATCAGATTGCGGATAATCCGACCAGTGATCCCGCCGTTCGAAAAGCTCTAGTCCAGGCCGTCAATCTCGACGATCTCGCTGAAGTGATCACCGGCGGCCAGGGCACCCGTGCAACAAGTCTTGTCTCCGTCGAACCCCGCGCCTGCGTGTACGACTCTGTCGCAGGCAACATTCCGGACTTCGACCTCAGCGCAGCAAAGGCAACACTGGACGCTGCAGGTTGGACCGCCGGCTCTGACGGCAAGCGAAGCAAGGACGGAAAGCCGCTGACCCTCCGCCTCTTCTACGCTGCCGGCGAAGATGCGCGCAGCGCAGCAGCCGAACTCACTCAGACGGCATGGTCCGACCTCGGCGCGACCGTCGAGGTGACAGGAGCCGACCAGACCAAGGTTGTCGACGTCATGCTCAGCGGCAAAGACAACAACCAGTGGGACATCGCGTGGATCCAGATCAACAATTCGGTTCCCAGCGGGTTCGTCCCGTTCTTCTCCGGTCCCGCTCCGGCAGCAGGTAAGAATTTCTCTTCGATCAACAACCCCGCCTACGAAGCAGCCGTTGCCAAGGCCTCCGGTTTGACCGGCGACGCAGCATGCGCGGAGTGGGCGGACGCCGAGTCGCAGATCACCAAAACGGTGTCCGCAGTCCCGTTTGCAGATACGGTCCTGAGCTTCTACTTCAACAAGGCCGGACTCGCATTCGGTAAGACATTCATCGGTTCCGCACTGCGTCTCTACCAGTAGCCGATCGATCGAACCCTGCGTGGCAACGAGATACGTCAGATCACTGCGATCTGACGTATCTTGTTGCCACACCGATCGTCTCGTTGTCGAGTTCGACGTAGGTCAGTTGGGGAATGCTGGGCGCCAGTTCACCGAAAGCCCACTTCGCAACATTCTCGAATGACGGACGAAAATCGAACATCTCCGGCCAGACGGCGCTCGCCAGTCGCTCAGCACATCGATCGATCGCTTCGTCCAGAGCGTCCGTGTCGACAAACCATCCACGATCTCCGAGTTGGTCGTCCTCGAACGAGAACGCCACTCGCATCGTCACGCGGAATCCCTCGGCAGGCATCAGCGGCGGCAAATTCTTTGCGTCCCGCACGGGTGCCGGAAGCCCTTGCCTCACAGCGAATGTACGACGGATCTCGACACTGAACATGCCCACCAAGGTATCAATGGTCGTCGAGCACAGCTCTACGAGCGGACCAATCGCGCAATCGCGTCGTTCGCTTCTTTGATCTTCGCGTCCGCCTCGGGCCCACCGGCAACAGCGGCTTTGACGACGCAGTGGCCGATGTGGTCCTCGAGCAGGCCCATGGCCACCGCCTGGAGAGCCTTGGTCATCGCCGAGACCTGCGTCAGGATGTCGATGCAGTACTTGTCCTCGTCGACCATGCGCTGCAGGCCACGAGATTGACCTTCGATACGGCGCAAACGCGCCAGGTAGTCGTCCTTGGCGGAGATGTAGCCGTGCGAATCGCTCGTGCAGCATGCATCGCCAGTCGAATCACTGCCTGGAGCACTGCCAACTTCTGTCGCTTCCGACATTCGATATCCTCCTTTTCGTCAACGCGTGATGTCGCAACAATTCTCATTTCCGGGGCGATGTGCGGATACTCTTCGGCTTCCGTTGTCCTGCAGAGCAATCACTGCGCACATCGCCAGGCACTTCGCTACTGCACGAACAGATGGGTGCATGGCGATTGCCGATGCCCGTTTTCCCGCTGCTGCGAAACGCATTCGATCTCAGTGCCCGTGGTGCGCGTGGTTCGCATGTTCGGACACAGGTGGGGTCGCATTGTCGGCCGTCAGCGTGAATTCCGCTGTACGCACCACCCCGTCGTGTTTGAAGTCCAAGAACAATCGGTAGTCCTCGGCACTCGGCATGTTGGCGTAGAAGGTGATTGCCGGACCAGCTGGCGTGACACCGTCACCGGGATGACCGTCCGGATGCACATGGAGATATGCGAGGTCGGAGGCACGCAACGCGACCAGATGCCCGTACGCGGCAAGGTAGGGCTGCAAGTCTGTGACCGGGATTCCGTCACGACTGACCGAGAGCGTGAGCTTCGATGTCTGACCGGCATGGGCCGCGCCTTCGAGGGAGACTGTGTATCCGTCGACCGTCGTGTCGGCAGCAGCGGCAGGCAACGGCCGGGGATCATAGGAGCCGACGACGCGTACATCCGCACTCAGCGTGATTCCGTCACCGCCGTCCGGGGTGAAGTCAGCGAAGACTCGATAGTCTCCCGAATGAGCGAAATCAACTGACACGTGCCAGTTTCCGTTCTCATCCAATTCGGGATGCACGTGCTGGAACTCGGTCAGGTCCAGACCGACCACGATCAGATGCAACTGCTTGTCGTGGGTGTCCGTGTACTGAGTCAACGGAGTTCCCGCTGAATCCAGAATCCGGAATTGCAGAGGTACATTGCTGCCGACAGCCGCCTCCGACGTTGCCAATTCCAGTGTGTAGCCGTTCTTGCTGAACATCTTGCCCTCCCGAGCTTAGGTCGGCAGCACTTCCGTTGCCGTCTGCGTTGGGTTCTGCACTCTTCGAAATCGAACCTGTTGCAATTTGTACCATACCCCCCTAGGGTATGCAACGAACGACCGAAGTACTTTGAATTCACTCGAAGGAGATCCGATGCGCACCTACGTCGAGCGCCGGTCGAATGAGTTCCGAAAGCATCAATTCCCCACACATTTCATCGTCACACTGCACCGATGTCGCAGCGGCTCGCTTACGACGTCCCCGGAACACGCAAGCATCACCTATACCCCGTACAGGTAAGGAATTCAGAATGTCCACACAACCGCAATCCACACGTAAGTGGTGGGCGTTGGCGTTGATTGCCGCCGCTCAGTTCATGGTCATCATGGACACCTCGATCATCGGTGTCGCTCTCCCCCAGATGCAGAGCGATCTCGGTTTCTCCCAGGAAGGTCTCACCTGGGTCTTCAATGCATACGTCATCGCATTCGGCGGGCTACTCCTCCTCGGTGGGCGCCTGTCCGACCTGTTCGGCGCCCGCAGAGTGTTCACCGCCGGTTGGCTGATCCTGCTGATCGGTTCCGTTGTCGCCGGTGCCGCCGGTAACGTCGCCGTCGAACTTGCAGGCCGCGCAGTTCAGGGCGCCGGTGCCGCACTCATCGCGCCATCGGCGCTCACCCTGCTGATGATGCTGTTCGGCAGCACGCAAAAGGAAATGACCAAGGCGCTGTCCATCTACGGCGCTGCCGCCCCGGCGGGCGGTACGGCCGGCGTGTTCCTCGGCGGCGTCATCACCGAATACACCAGCTGGCCTTGGGTTTTCTATCTCAACATCCCCATCGCAGTTATTGCATTGATCGCCATTCCCTTCCTGATGCCGAACGCACCGGCACGTACCGGGTCGATCGACTTCCTCGGCGCACTGGCGGTCACCGCGGGCCTCGCTGTCGGCGTCTTCGGCATCGTCAGAGCACCTGACGTCGGTTGGGGATCCGGGCAGACGTGGCTGGCGCTCGCCGTGTCGGCCGCTCTGTTGGGTGCATTCGTATTGATCCAGTCCAAGCGTCGGGAGCCTCTCGTGCGTCTGGGAATCTTCAAGGCGCCCAACCTCGGTGCCGCGAACATCGCTCAGCTCGTGCTCGGCGCCGCCTGGATACCGATGTGGTTCTTCCTGAACCTGTATCTGCAGCAAGTGCTCGGATACAGCGCCTTCCCCGCCGGTGCGGCTCTGCTGCCGATGACGATCTTCGTCATGCTCGGCATGGTCGTCGTGGCACCACGGGCCATGGCGCGTTTCGGCGCAAAAGCAATGATCGTCGCCGGATTGCTGGTCCTGGGAATAGGTTTGGGTTGGATGTCGTTGATCCGGCCCACCGGCAACTTCTGGGTAGACGTGCTGCCGGCCTCGCTGGTAGCTGCGGCCGGTATGACGCTGGCGTTCATTCCTTCACTGGGTACGGCGATTTCGGCCGCACGCCCAGAGGAGGGCGGATTGGCGTCCGGCATCGTCAACGTCAGTTACCAGGTCGGCTCCGCTGTCGGTCTCGCGGTGATGACCGCGATCGCAGCAGTGTTCGGCGCTGATCAACTCGGCGACCTGACCGAGCTGACGAACGGGTTCTCCGCAGTGTTCATCGGTGCAGCCGTCATCGCAGTGGTGGGCGCAGCAATCACCGCGGTAGTGATGCGCTCACCCAAAGTCGAAGAGCCTCGAACCGTTAAGTCCACCGTCAATTCTTGACCAACTCCGGTAGTGGGTTCGGCGGGCGATCGTCCACCGAACCCACTACCGTCGGAACCACTTAGGACTCCTCATGTCACGCCTTGCACCTCTCACACCGGCCACCGCTGTCGGCACATCAAAAGACCTGCTCGCCGAGCTCGTCAACCGTCACGGACAGGTCGGCGACATGGTTGCGGCGATGGCTCATTCACCCGCCGTGCTGGGTGGCTATCTGCAACTCAGCCGGGCAATGAAGCGAGCGAAGTTGAACCGCAAGATCAGCGAACGAATCTCGATCGCTGTGCAGGTCCAGCAAGGTTGCGCTGTTTGCCTCGAAGCCCACGTTGCCGCCGCGCACGCCAACGGCGTCGAGGCGGACGAGATCGAGCGTGCCCGCGCGGGCACGTCGGCCGATCCCGCCATCGCGGCAATGATCGACCTCGGACTGCGCGTCTACCGGGAACCTGCCTCGATTTCCGACGAACACATCTCGGACCTTCGAGCGTACGGCTACGGTGATCGCGAGATCGCCGACGTAGTCGGAATCGTCGCCCTCAATGTCCTGACCGGAGCTTTCAATCTTGTCGCGGGAGTGAAACCAGATGAACCGGACCGCTAGGACCGTGCCAGAACGGAACAGCATGCGTCTGTTCTTGATTCGCGACTATCGCCTGCTCTTCAGCGCCCAGATCATCGCCCTGTTCGGCACTGGGTTGGCGACGGTTGCGTTGGGTCTACTCGCATACGAACTCGCCGGACCGAGCGCCGGGGCCGTGCTGGCCACCGCGCTGACTATCAAGATGTCCCTGTACGTCGTGATCGCTCCACTCGCAGCGGCGTACGTAGACCGGTTGCCGAGACGAGCTTTCCTCGTCGCACTCGACGTCCTTCGCGCAGCGGTAGTGATCGCCTTGCCCTTCGTCAGCGAGATCTGGCACATCTACGTGCTGGTAGGCGTTCTCCAGGCTGCGTCGGCAGCGTTCACTCCCACGTTCCAAGCGGTCATCCCGGACATCGTGACCGACGAGGCCGATTTCACCCGCGCGCTGTCGGCATCGCAGGTCGCTTACACGATGGAAAGTCTGCTCAGCCCTGTTCTTGCCGCAGTCGCGTTGTCCTTCATGACGTTCAACCTGTTGTTCGTCGCCACCTCCGTGGGCTTTGCCGTCTCGGCGCTGCTCGTGCTGGCCACCCGAATCCCCAACGCTCGCCGAAGTACTCACCGCAAGGCGTGGGATCGGATCGCGTCCGGAGTGCGAATCTTCGTGACCACACCGCGACTGCGCGGCATCATGGCCCTCAATCTCGTGGTGGCAGCAGCCGGCTCGATCGTGGTGGTCAATACCGTCAACTACGTTCGCGACGAGCTCGGTGGAACCCAATCCGACGTAGCCTGGATGCTTGCCGCATCGGGCACCGGCACGCTGGTGACCGCTCTGCTTCTTCCACGCATTCTCGACAGAACCGCTGAACGCACCGTGATGACAGCAGGTTCCGTCGTTCTGGTCTTCAGCGCCGGCGCGGCAGCATCCCTCGCCGTGGCCGGCGTATTCACGTGGATACTCACAGCCTCAGTGTGGGCACTCATCGGCGCCGGGATGGCCATGATCGTCACACCGACCGGAAAGGTGCTTCGGCGCTCCGTCGACCCCACAGGTATACCGGAGGTGTTCGCAGCCCAGTTCTCGCTGTCGCACCTCGCCTGGCTTGTCACCTATCCGATCGCCGGATGGGTCGGCACGAGCGCGGGATTTGCGGTCACCTGGAGCATCCTCGCAGCGCTTGCCGCAGCGGGAGCCGTTGCAGGATTTGCACTTTGGCCTCGGGAGACCGGTGCTAAATTGCCCGCACCCCCGTCATACGAAACGACGCAAGGCGAATGCACCTTGGCGGCTACCCAGTGCGCTTGTGCTCGCGCTGTCTGATGATGACGGTCCGCCCGAACACCGACGGCGCTACAACAAAAGTGGTGGTGCAGACATCGCCTGCACCACCACTTTTCGCTCAGCTCACGTCGGCGTACTTCCTGGGATTTGCGTCGAATCGAGGACCACATCCCTTGCAGCAGAACCAGTACCGATTGCCTTCGAAGTCACGGAACAGGCCTTCCGCTTCGGCACGCGCCTTCTCGATCACACTGCCGGGCATGACCCGACATTCGACGAGTTCACCACTCCCAGAGTTGAGTAGGTCTTTCCCGCCGGTCGGCATCGCCGTACCGACAGTGCCTGCAACGCCATTGGCGTCAGTCTTCGGGGTATTGCCACAGCCACATCTGCTCATTGGGATTCCTGTTCTCTCGGGGGGGACGGCGGTGAGCCGAGAAGCCAGCCTCACACATCTTTCAATATACCCCCTATAGGTATATTGGAGAGGGTTCGGAGGCGCGTACGGCCATCACCTCGCCACATAAACCATTGTGGGAAAACGAATTATCCGTCAAGCAATCCTCGACCACCTGCATCATCATGACACAATAATCATGATACCTACTGGGGGTATAGGGTAGGTCGAGGCATTGACCATCCAGGTCCGCAAGGTCTTTGACGAAGAGGCTCAATGAAGAATCGGAAAGCAATCGGCAGCAGCCGATTCGCCGTAGTTGGAGCTTTGCTGTTGGTCGGCATGCTCTGGGGGAGCTCGTTTCCCCTGGTTGCCGTGGCTGCCCCAACCTTCGGCGCCGTCGGCACGACGCATGCCCGCTTCATAGTCGCAGCGCTGGTTCTCGCGCTGATAACGGCCTCCAGCAGATCGACCTGGCGCGCAGTCGGTCACCGGTTTCCCGCATTCCTTCTGTTAGCGGCCCTCAACGTCGCCGGACCACTGACGCTTGTCGCAACTGCGATCGTCGGCCTCAACTCGTCGACGGCGTCGATCCTGAATGCCACGACTCCGATGTTCACCGTATTCGTCGCCGCTTTCTGGCTTCGGCAAAAGATCACCTGGCGAAAAATCTCGGGTGTTGCGATCGGCATTGCCGGCGTCTCGGTGCTCGTCGGCGGGATGCCGTCAGCGCTCGACAGTCGCGCAATGCTTACCGTCGGCGCGTCGTTGACTGCGGCGCTGCTGTATGCAGTCGGAGGTGCCTACGCACGAAAGTCATTCCAGGACACTCCACCAATGACACTGGCCCTCGGCCAACAACTTGCCGCGGTTGCCCTCTTGGTGCCCGTGTCCGCCGTCGCTCCCCCACCGGGGCCCATAACCGTCGGTCCACTCATCGCCGTGGCAGCCCTGGGGCTGGGGGCTACCGCCGGTGGCTACCTGGTCTATTTCTGGATCATTCGCCAGGCGGGCCCAGTCGCGGCATCGGCCGTCACTCTTTTGGTGCCGATTTCGGCATCAGCGATCGGAGTGCTGTGGTTGAACGAGCCTGTCACGTTCGCGCTCGTCAGTGGGCTCGCCATCATTCTTGCGGGAGTCGGGCTGCTCCTGGATCTTCCACCGGCACAAGATCCATTGCGCAGGGTTCCGCCGGAACGGGTGGACAGCGCAGATGAGCGGCCGGTCAGCGGCTGATCGGGGCAGTCCAAAGACCCACCAATGCGTCGACGAGGTCGGTCGTGAAGTCCTCCCACGACGTGACTTCATCCGGCCCCTCTTCTGCAAGCGCGCGCTCACGTTCGGCGAACATGTGCACGATCGCATTGCGTCCGATGTCCGCGCGAGCGCGTCGAACACTCATCGGCATGTCAGTGAGACAGGCTGATAGTCCGCGAAGCGTCTCCTGCAGGGTGGGCGAGGCCAGAACCTCGTCGTAGACGATTTTCCGCAGGACTGGATCGGTGAGAATCTGCGCACTGAACCGCGCGTACCAGGTCGGGCCGCCCATTTCAGCGTAGTGATCGGTCGACGCCCGAACCAGACACGTAATCCAATCTCGAACGTCCTTCGACCCTTCAACCTTCCGTAGCAGTTCGCCGCGCTTCTTCTCGATCTGCTGGGAGTGCTTGTTCACGATCGCGCGGACCAGATCGGTCTTGGTGCCGAAGTGATATCCGACGGCCGCATTGTTGCCCTGACCTGCCGCTTCGCTCACCTGACGGTTCGAGACCGCAAAAACTCCGTGTTCGGCGAACAGCTGCTCGGCGACGGCGAGGATGCGGTCTCGGGTTGCAGCAGAACGCGCGGAATTTGCCGCGACGCCGGCTTCGGCCGTCGCATCTTCAGCCCTCGTAGTCATGGTCACCATCATCCTCGACTGTCCGAAGCTGCTCGGCACCGGAGATGTTCGTCACGATCGGAGACACACCCTTCCCTTAAGTCAGTCACTTGATTTAAGTTTAGTTCAAGCAACTGACTTAAACCACTTTCGTACTTCCTCCGATGGAGTTACCGCAATGTCGTCAAACACTTCTCCACCACCGACTTCTCCACCACCAACAACGCCGCCACAAACCTCGAAGTCACCAGCCACCACCGCAGTGGTGGCTGTTCTGGCGTTTTCCGGCATCGTCGTCTCGCTCATGCAGACGCTGGTGATCCCGATCATCCCGCATCTGCCCGAGTACCTGAACGCGCCGGCGTCCGATACCGCGTGGGCGGTGACCGCCACCCTGCTCGCAGCTGCCGTCGCCGTCCCGACCATGGGCCGGTTGGGCGACATGTTCGGCAAACGCCGTCTGCTCCTGATCAGCATGGCGCTGTTGGTGACCGGTTCGGTGGTCGGAGCACTCAGCTCGAGCGTGATCCCCCTCGTTGCCGGCCGAATCCTCCAGGGCCTTGCGGCCGGCGTCATCCCGCTGGGTATCAGCGTGATGCGCGACGTACTTCCGCCCAAGAAACTCGCCGGCGCCGTTGCGATGATGAGCGCTTCGCTGGGAGTCGGTGGCGCGCTGGGGCTTCCGATCGCGGCCCTGATCGCGGAATACGCGGACTGGCACGTCCTGTTCTGGGCGTCAGCCGTGCTCGGCGCTCTTGCGGCTGGACTTGTTGTCGTCCTGGTCCCCGAATCGACGGTTCGCACAGGTGGCACGTTCGACTTCGGCGGGGCAATCTCGCTCTCAGCCGCCCTCATCGCTCTACTACTGGCCATTTCCAAGGGTGGCGACTGGGGTTGGACAAGCACCCTCACGCTTTCCCTGTTCGGCGCCGCGATCCTGATATTCGGATTCTGGGCTTGGTGGGAACTACGCACCCCCAAGCCGCTGGTGGATCTACGCGTATCCATCCGCCGCCAGGTGCTCTTCACCAACCTCGCATCCATCGTGTTCGGATTCGCGATGTTCGCCGCCAGCATGGTCTTTCCCCAGGTAGTCCAGTTGCCTGAAGTCACTGGTTACGGCCTAGGCGGTTCGATGCTCACCGCAGGTCTGGTCATGGCTCCCTCCGGCATCATCATGATGCTGATCTCTCCGCTGTCCTCACGCATCACCAATTCGCACGGCCCCAAGGTGACGCTCATGCTCGGCGCCGTTGTCGTCGCAATCGGTTACGGCATCGGCATTTTCGCCATGCACTCGATTTGGGAACTGATCGTGATCGCAGTGATCATCGGCGCCGGTACCGGTATGGCTTACGGCGCGATGCCCGCTCTCATCATGGGGGCTGTTCCTCCGTCCGAGACCGGTGCAGCCAACAGCTTCAACACCCTGATGCGCTCCCTCGGTACATCATTCGCCAGCGCCATCGCGGGTGTCGTCATCGCCCAGATGACCATGTCCATCGGTGGGGCAACGCTGCCGTCGGAGAACGCTTTCCGCGTCGTCATGGCCCTCGCTGCCGGATCCGCCGTCATCGCACTCGTCCTGGCCGGTTTCCTCCCTCGGTTCAACGGCTCCAACTCCCGCAAGGAGATTGGTAGCCAGCACACCGATACGTCCCTTACTTCCTCGAAGGAATCCGTCCCGACACACTGAACCAGCACCCAATACACACTGCGCAGTACACATAGCCCGGCCCCGGCGGAGTCCAACTCCGTCGGGGCCGACGCGTTTCACACATTTTGCTGTTGATACACCTGCGGACGACAGTTTCGTGACATGCTCCGTTGAGATGGGTGCTCGTTCGATACTCGGGGAAAGGATGCCGCGATCGCCGCTCCTCGTGCTGACGTCGCCCTTGCCGTCGCCGCTGCTGCCGTCCTGGGCATAGGCGTCGGTGTCCTTCTTGCCGATGTCGTCGCCGGTCTGGCTGCAGGTGCGGGTGCCGCAGTGGTATTTCGGTTCGCACTTCGGATGATCAATACCCGAAGGTGAGCCTGGTCTAGATACCGAATATTGATGTCAACACTCGACAATGTTCACCGGCACGTTGACAGCAAGGCCACCCATCGACGTTTCCTTGTACTTCGAGTTCATGTCGACACCTGTCATCCGCATCGTCTCGATTACCTGGTCCAGGCTGACGCGGTGTGTTCCATTTCCGCGCAATGCCATTCGAGCCGCATTGATCGCTCTTCCCGCCGAAATTGCGTTACGTTCGATGCACGGTATCTGCACCAAACCGCCTATCGGGTCACACGTCAGCCCGAGGCTGTGTTCCATCGCGATCTCTGCCGCATTCTCCACATGTTTCGGACTGCCGCCGAGTATTTCGGCCAGACCGGCGGCAGCCATCGACGCAGCGGAACCCACCTCACCTTGGCAACCCACTTCTGCACCGGAAATCGAAGCTCGTTCTTTGTAGAGCGAACCGATGGCGCCGGCCACTAGTAGGAATCGGATAGTCGCATTGTCCCGGTCCGCTTGACCTGCCCGGGTGTAATGCAAGGCGTAATGCAGGACGGCTGGGATGATCCCCGCGGCGCCGTTGGTGGGAGCCGTGACGATTCTTCCTCCGGAAGCGTTCTCCTCGTTTACTGCCAGAGCAACCAGATTGACCCAGTCCTCAGCGAAGGCCAGGTCACGCGCGCGGTCTTCCGCGTGAAGACGTTGGTACCAGTCACGAGCGCGGCGACGCACGCCGAGATCGCCGGGAAGGTAGCCGTCTCGGCCGATTCCGCGGTGCCAGCATTCGACCATGACGTCGCGTATGTGCAAGAGCCGATCTCGAACCTCCATATCCGAGCGCAGTGTTCGTTCGTGCCCGAGCATCACCTCGCTGATCGAGAGTGAATAGCGTTCGGTCAGCTCGAGAAGTTCTTGCGCGGAACCAAACGACAAGGAATGTCCATCACGACGCGTAGACGGCTCCGAATCATTTTCTGCGACAACGAAACCACCACCGACCGAGTAGTAGGTCCGACTATGGACCACTTGGCCGCCTGCGGCGGTTGCCGCGAATGCCAACGCATTGGGATGAACATCCAGAATAGTCAACGGGCGCAACACCATATCGTCTTCCGACAGCGATATGTCTATAGTCCCCCCGAGTCGGATTCTGCCAGTGGAGCGAGCTCGGGTGAGTCGCGCTTCCATCTCCTTGGGCTCAATACTCTCGGGGCGACATCCCTCGAGTCCGAGGAGGATGGCAGACAGCGTTCCGTGCCCGGCGCCCGTAGCCGCAAGCGATCCATACAGATCTACCCGTATTTCAGCGACATCGCCGAGGACGGCGAGTGCGTTCAAATCGTCGACAAACATACTCGCCGCTCGCATAGGTCCGACGGTATGCGAACTCGACGGCCCGATACCGATCGAAAAGAGCTCGAACACACTGATAGTCATTCGCCTGTGAACCTGTCCAAGGCAAAGATATGCCTGGCATTGTCGCTCGTGGTCCGACTTCGATGTCGCCGCGAACTGCGCCCAACCATGGGCTGTGATATTTGGCCGGCACGTGACGTCAGGTCATACATGATGGTTGTCATGCGTCCTCATCTCGCGTGTATCGACTCTCGGGTAAAACCCCGTCCGGCAGCTGATTTAGAGCCGGCTGGTCTTCGAAACGATTGTCCGACGCCCCTCATAGCGTCGGACAATCCTCCATCGGCAATCGGTTCAGGCGGCCAATCGCTCACCACTGCTGGGATGGAACAGGTGCACTTCGGCGTTGTTTCGCACGCCCACCCGCACTGTTTGCCCCAGTTTCGGCGGAGTGCGCCCGTCCACTCGCACGTTCACCCGTTGTGTCCCTGTCGAACCGGAAACGGTGCCGTAGACGTATGCGTCCGCACCCAGTTCCTCAACCAACTCGACCGTGAGTTCGAACCCCTCGTCGGCAACGCCGACGAGATGCAGTGTTTCCGGACGAATTCCGAATGTCACTTCGCTGAGCCCCGACGACGCTGAACGGGCGATCGGCACGACGAGATCACCAAGCTGAACGCCACCCCCGGCTACGGCCAGGGTCGCGAGATTCATGCCGGGCGAGCCTATGAATGCGGCAACGAAGGCGTTGGACGGACGTTCGTAGAGCTCTCGCGGGCTGGCAACCTGTTGCAGGATACCGTCTTTGAGCACCGCGACCCGATGCCCCATGGTCATTGCCTCGACCTGATCGTGAGTGACGTAGACGGTGGTGGTGCCGAGTCGCTGTTGCAGCGCAGCGATGTTCGCGCGGGTCTCGACGCGAAGTTTCGCATCGAGGTTGGACAAGGGCTCGTCCATCAGAAACACAGAAGGATCTCGAACGATAGCTCGCCCCATGGCAACTCGTTGACGTTGACCACCTGAAAGAGCTTTCGGCTTCCGATCGAGGTACGCGCTCAGGTCGAGCAGGCGCGCAGCTTCGGCAACCTTTTCCTTCACCACGTCCTTGGGCTCGCCGCGCAATTTGAGCGCGAATCCCATATTGTCAGCGACCGTCATGTGTGGGTACAGCGCGTACGACTGAAACACCATGGCGATATCACGGTCCTTCGGTGCAACCATGGTCACATCACGATCCCCGATGGAAATTCCGCCTTCGTCGATGTCCTCCAGGCCCGCCAACATTCTCAGTGCCGTGGTCTTGCCCGATCCGGACGGGCCTACCAGCACCAGAAATTCGCCGTCCGCAATCTCGAGGTTCAGCTGATCCACTGCGGCGATCTCGGTACCCGGGTATCGACGAGTGGCGCTGTCGTAGCTCACTGTGGCCATGTCATGCCCTTTCTGAAATGACGGCCGGCTCGTCGCCGCGCGCATGGACGATCTGGGTCAGAGTCGAGAGTTCGTCGTAGATACGCCATTCCGTCGTAATCTTGCCGTCGCGGAAGAGGAACTGGGACGATCCCAGTACCTGCACTGGCGAGCCAGTCGGCCGTCCGTACGCAGGCACCCCTGTGTACGTTCCCGTGAGCCACCACACAACCGCAACGCGGAGACCACCATGGTGCTCGGAGTAGTTAGCGGCGATGTCCCGAACGTGAATGCGCGCATCCGGGAACGGAGCGAGCATGTCGATGATCGACGACTGGAAGTTGCCTTGTCTACTGAGTGTGCGGTTGCGGGTGGTGTGGCACAGCACGTCTCGCGGGACGTATTGCCCGATCCGATCGAAGTTGCGCTGATTCCATACCTCCTCGATCATTTCGAGGACGAAATCGCATTCGCCCCGGAACAGATCCGGGCGTGGGCCGGAGTCTCCGCCGGCGAGGACGTCCACTGAGCCGGAAAGCGTCGCCGACCCGGTGAATTCACTGAACGCGAGGCCCCGGGCTACCGCCTCCGGATCGAGACCCAGATCGCTGATTACTGCAAATTCGTCGCGCACCACCCATTCTTCTTCCATCACACCGCGCCGGTACAGACAGTTGGCGATCGTCTTGGCGGAGTACCGTCGGCCTGAGGGCGGACCATAGGTGGACAACGAGGTATCCGTGCCACTGCTGAAGATCCGATGAGAACTCAAAAACGCATCGTCACCACGCGCTTCCCACACGACATCTTCTGCCTGCCCCACCCGATCCGGAAAGCCGCTGATCTTGGTCAGCGTGCTCCGAACGACAGGTTCGACACCGATTCCGGTGCCGTAGGCGCCGTGCACTATCGAATCCGGTGCGTAATTTTCCCGAATCAGCCCAACTCCGCGCTCTACCCAAATCCGGTCCGTCCACTCGACGATGAACTCTTCCGGGTCTGCATATGGCTGGTAGGCAATTTCGTTCAGCACTGCTTTGACCTGTTCGGTCTGATCGGCATTCATCAATTCGCTTCCTTGGTAGTGATTTTCGCTGTCCATCAGTCGAGCTTCTTGATCTCGTCTGCCGCAGATTCGAGAGTGCTCTGCACATCCGCACCGTTCGCCATTTCATTGACGGCGACTGCCAGAATGTCCATGATTCGAGGCCAATCCAGATTCATCGGGATCGCGCGAGCAGACTGGAGAACTTCGTACTGGATCTCCGGCAAATCCTTGTTGGCCGCGTTGACTTCCGGATCGAGCATGTTCGAATTGTGAACTGTGATTCCGGTCGTGGTGGCGGGGTTGTCTTTATCCAGGGCCACGGCGCGCTCTGTAGATGCACTGGTCATCCACTTGACGTATTCCCAAGCAGCACCCTGATTCTTCGACGTGTTGAGCACTCCCGTCAACCAGGTGTAGGCGTAACTGGACGGAGTCTTGCCAGCGAAAGCCGGCAGCGCCGCTACGCCTACATTGCCGTCGAGTTCCGGTGCAGCCTTGCCCGTGTTCGTGAAGTCATCGAGGTGCCACGACCAAGTCATGACGGTGGCAGCGTTTCCTTTGAGGAACGCCGTTGTCGCATCGGTCTCACCCCAGTTCGTGGACGCCGGTGGCGTGTATCCCTGACGGACCGATTCGATGTACTTCTCAGTGGTGGCCACTGCTTCCGGTGAGGTGAAGGTCGGATTGCCGTCCCCGTCGAACAGTTCGGCCCCGTTGCTCCACAGCATTGTCAGCCACGTGTAGAGATTCTGTCCACTGTTACGGCTGAACTGCCCGGCCAACGGATACTTGTCGGTCTTGCTCTTGATGAGCGCGAGCTGCTGGTAATACTCGTCCCAGGTTTTCGGCGCTTCGAGACCAAGCTGATCGTAGATGTCTTTGCGGTAAAACAAGTTATAGGAGAAACCGCGCAGGGGAAGACCCATCGTCTGCCCGTCGGTTCCTGCAGCGGCGGCCTCCCTGAAGGGACCCGAGAAGTCGTCGAGTGTGATTCCGTCCTTCGCCATTACCTCGTCCAGCGGCTGCACACCTACCTTTAGTGACGGCCCCCAGGCGTCCGGCCAGATCAACATGTCGTACGTGCCCCCGCCGATTGCGCTTTCGGCGACGATCTTCTGCAGGAATGTTGCGTAAGGAACATTCGACGATTCCACCGTGATTCCCGTGCGTTCGGTGAATTCAGCGGTGCGCGCCTTCAGCGAGGCGAATTGGGGGGAAGAAGCACAGCATGTCAGGAATCGAATGGTGGTGCCGTCGTATGGTTTTCCCTCCAACAGTTTGAGCTCATCGACCGAGCCATCTTTCACCTGAGACATGAAATCCTCGGTGGTCGGGCCGGAGCCACAGGATGAGACGACCACCGCAAGTGCCACGGCGATAGCGGCCGGAATCAGCCGTCGACCACGTCGTCTGAACATTGATCTCATTTCACTGCTCCTAGCGTCATACCCTGCGCAAAGTGCTTCCGAACCAAAGTTGCGAGAACAATCATCGGGACCATGACGAGCAAGCCGGCAGCGGCCATCGGGCCCCACTGGATCCCTTCTGGTCGTTCGAGCGAGATCAATGACACCGGCAGAGTGATCGCGTCGGCGCGCGCCAAGAACGTAGGAAAGAGAAATTCGTTCCAGGACAACAGAAAAGCGAAGACGACACCAACGAATATTCCCGGCGCGGCGAGCGGCGTGATCACGCGCCACAAGAGTCTGAGCTGACCGCAACCATCCAAACGTGCTGCCTCTTCCACCTCGATAGGAAGCCCGTCGACGAAACCTTTCAACAACCAGGTGTTGTAAGGAACGACAATGGCGAGGTTGGCGACGATCAAGGCCAGTTTCGTATCGAGCAACCCCAAGTCTCGGAACATGGTGAGAAAGGGAAGTGCGATCGCGACGCCGGGAATGAATTGGGTGATGACAATGGCCAACAGAATCGGCTTGTTACCGGGGAAACGATAGCGAGAGAACCCGTATGCGGCCAACAACGCAAGCGGAACCGAGAGCACCGTCGTCACGACTGCAATGACAATGCTGTTGTACATCGGATGGACGAGATTGTTTGCCCCGAATAGAATCTCGCGGAAACTCGCAAGAGAGGGGCGGAAGATGATCGAGGTGCTGAAGACCTCGCGCTCCGGCTTGAACGCGGTCAACGCCAGCCAGAGGATAGGAAACATCACGAAAAAGAGAATTGCCAACGTCGTCAATGTTCGCAGGACGTCGAATACACGTTGAGTCGTGCTCTTCGGCCGACGACGTCGCTTGGTCGTCGACGATCGAGAGAGCGTGTTCGCGCGTTCGAGAATGTCGGTCATTTCGAATCCTGCCTTCCCATGAGCATCAGGTACACAGCGGCAAGTGCGCCGAGAACTACGACGAGGATCCAGGACACTGCCGATGCGTAGCCGATGTCCAGAAAGGTGAAACCTTGTGAATAGGCGAAGAAATTGAGCGTCTCGGTAGCCCTACCTGGACCGCCGCCCGTGGTGGTCACCACCTGATCGAACATCTTGACCGAGAACACCGCCTTGAGAAACACCACGATCAAAATCAGAGGCCGAAGAAGTGGGAAACTGATCTTCCAGAACTCTTGCCAGGCGTTAGTTCCGTCAACTCGCGCGGCATCGCGAATCTCGGGTGAAATCGAACCCAGTCCGCCGAGGAACATCAGAGCAATCAGCGGCGCCCATCCCCAGATCTCACTGCCGGCGATCACCATCAGCGCCCAGAATGGATCACCCAACCAGTTGATCGAATCTGTGAACGGGGCAACGGCTTTGATCATTTTGTCGTATACGCCATAGTCGGGGTTGAACATAAAGCGCCACGAGTACCCCTTCAAAGCCGGGGCGACAGCGAACGGGAGGATGAGCAATGCCTTGGTCATTCCCGACAGCCACGTCGTGCGGTTGAGCACCAGCGCGATGGCAAGACCCAAACCTACCGAGGCGACCACCGATACGATCGTGAATATCAGCGTCACCCAGACGGAATTGTGAAAATTACTGTCAGACAGTGCCTTCGCGTACTGATCCAGGCCAACGAACTGTTGCGGTTCACGGGTCTCGTTGACCCGCCAGTGCCGAAAACTGTTGATCAGCGCTACCGCAAGGGGATAAAACGTCGTCAGGGCCACTGCAATCAAGGCCGGAGCGAGATGCGCGTACGGGACACCGAGTCGCCGCCACGCCGAGTGGCGATTCACCGGCCTTCCCGTTTTGCGGTCGATCGTCACTGTGCTCATTTCTGCGCTCGAATTCCGAGGGGACAGGATCGGTCACTGTCCCCTGATTCGGAGTGGGCCGGGGGGACTCGGGTGGTCACTCGGAACTCCTTCTTAGAAGGTCTGGGCTGGGGCGAGAGGCGATCACCGAATGTAACGCAGCTCTCAATGAATTCAGAGTGTATGCGTATGTACAGTCCTAGAACAAGAGCCGGCGCGATGAAATTTCGCGCGGTGACATAGCCCTGACCCACTCAGGACAGAACCCAAATGGCGTTCTTACTGCAGGTACAGGTAATTCTCCAGCGTTGCGCGGTCGATACTCCAGCCACGGCTAGATGGCGCAATTCAACCGACGAACAGCATTGAGATATACGTATGCAAGATCGTTTCAGAGAGCCGGTGCCCCGAGAGTCGAACGTTCGATCAATTGCGGTTCGAGCACGACCCTCCGCGGCGAGCTGTCGACGCCACCACGAAGCCGCTCAACCAACAACTGAGCGGCGGCAGCAGCCATCTTTTCGAGGTCGTGGCCGATCGTCGTAAGCCGAAATACTTCCCAGGCCGCCATGGGAATGTCATCGAAACCAATCAGGCTCACTTCGTCGGGAATCCGAACGCCCTTGGACAGCGCCGCGTTGACAGCCCCGATGGCCACCACATCATTTCCGCAGAACACGGCCGTGGGCGGCTCCGGCAGAGCCAAGAGTTCTGTCATCGCCTGATAGCCCGTTTTGAATTCGAAAGGGCCATGCCGTGTGAGATCGGGGACAAGCCCGATTCCGGCATCCGCCAGCTCCAACCGGAAGCCCATTTCACGATCACGACCAGTGCTGGTTTCGAGAGGACCGAAGATGCCGGCTATCCGCCGGTGCCCTAGGGCAGTGAGCCTGGCTGCCGCTATGCGCCCGCCCAACTGATTGTCAACCACAGCGGCATCGCCCAACCCCTGGCCACTCTCCCGATTGAGGAACACGAATGGAATCCGACGCCGATTGAGTTCGGTAGGCAGTTCGGAGCCCACATTGCTGGTCAGCAACACCAGTCCGTCCACTGAACCATCCACTAGCTGCTCGATGGAAATCTGACTGTCCGAGCGTTCGGTGAAGACCATCATCCGATAGCCATGCTTCTCGAGGGTGTCATGCAATGGTCCGATCAAATGCGGATAGAACGGATTGGTCAGATCACTGACCACGATCCCCACACGCTTGGTCGTGCGCGTCACGAGACTGCGTCCTGCCTCACTTGGTACGTAGCCGAGCGCCGCGACCGCACTTTCCACCCGCATCCGAGTTTCTGTTGCAACCCGCGGGTCTCCACGAAGAGCTCGGGAGACCGTCGGCTGCGACACCCCGGCCAGTCGTGCAACATCGCGACTGGTGATCGCCATTGCTTCCTCATTCCTCAACCACCCGGCAGAGCCGAGAATCCGCACTATGTATACGGATCATAGGCGGTCGACTGACGCACGCGGACCCGACAGCGAGCTGTATGCGAGTCAATCGAAAAGAAGTTCTCCGAACAGGGACGATGCTGAGAAATCGCCGCCATTTTCCAGAAAAGGGACCAGGGCATTGACACAACAACCCTCTGTCGGCCTACTATGCATACGTATAAATGCATAGCTTCCAATCGCGCCGAATCATCAGCACGACGACTGGAAGCCTCCTATGCACGACAGTCCCACGAAGCCAATTGAGAGGTCCCATGTCGTCCGACGTAACTGTCACCATCGAGGAACTGGCCCGGCGCACCATCCGCCAGAATGACTTCGTCTCCTGCAACCAAGCGTTCATCGATTGCCGCACTCCGGGTTCGGACCAGAAGAAGAACTACTCCATGATCGGCCGAGGGGTCACCCAGAGTTCCGGCCAGGTTGTGAATCTCCGTGAACCTCACGGCTTTCAAATCGGTGGCGCGGCCATGCCCAACGGCGTAACCAACAATCTGCACCTGCATTTCACCGCCGAAGTGTTTCTCTGCTTCCGCGGAGAGTACCTACTCCGATGGGGCGCCGACGGCACAGAGGGCGAAACGCTGCTTCGCGAAGGCGAAATTGCATCGATCCCGACCTGGATATTCCGCGGTTTCACCAATGTCGGACCCGATGACGGAATCCTCTTCACGGCCCTCGGCATGGACAACACAGGCGGTATCATCTGGGGCCCAACTGTTCTCGAAGAGGCAAAGGGACACGGACTGTATCTCAGTGCCGAAAATACTTTGATCGACACCATCGCCGGTGACCAGCTCCGTGAGGACACACCACTGATGGAGCCGATCAGCGCCGAGCAGATCGCCGGGCTGCGCAGATTCAGTGTCGAGAAAATGGCTTCTCGGATCGCAACCGCAGAAAACATAGACTGGTCCGATCGAGCACTGTTGGACTCTCGGATCGCCGGTGGCGGTGCGGAACTCGGACTTGTGATCGGCTTCGGGATGACCGAGGATCTTGATCAGGAACCTCGCATCTACAACCCGCACGGCCACAACATCGCTTGGTTGAGAGCACGACCGCAACAAGGTGTTTCACTGCATCGCCACAATGAGAGCCAGGTGCTGATGGTCAAAGACGGTCGATGGGAAGTGACTGTCAATCGCGGCCCGGACTCGCGCACCGTGACCCTCGAATCCTGGGACATACTCTCCATCCCCCGGGGCGCGTTCCGATCCATCCGTAACGTCGGAGAATCGACGGGGTTGATGTTAGTGGTCAACAGCGGCGACGGTCGCGTACGTCTGGAATGGGACGAGGAAGTGGTCAAGGCCGCGGCAGATGCCGGCGACGCCCTGGACCACAACGGCTACGTGGCACCATACGCATTGGTCCCACGGAAACTAGGAACCTGAGTTGAGCACTCTGCCAGTCGTTCTCGTCCCTGGAATGCTCTGTGACGCCGACCTCTGGACAGAGATCAGGTCTGGACTGGACGCGGACACCGTCATCGCGTCGATCGACGCCACGACAATCGGCGCAATGGCTGAGCAGGTCCTCGCCTCAGTCGAAGGACCGTTTGTCCTCGCCGGGTTGAGCCTTGGAGCGATCGTCGGGTTCGAGGTACTTCGAACGGCACCCGAACGGGTGACAGGGTTTTGCGCCTTGTCGACCAATGCCGGAGCACCGACAATCATTCAGCATCGAACCTGGTACCGCATGGCAGCTCAATGCACCAGCGGCGACTTCGAGCAGATCGTGCGAGACATCCTGCCGACGATGTTCGCCGACGAAACTCCCCCACCGAGTTTGGCCAACAGATTCACCGCCATGGCTGCACGGGTCGGCCCGGTCGTTCTGCGGCGGCAACTTGCCGCTCAATGCACGCGTGTTGGCGCAATATCCGAATTGCGAAATGTCACTTGCCCCACTCTGGTTGTCTCGGCAACGCGAGACCAACTGTGTCCCGACTACTTTCACCGAGACATTGCCGACGCTGTCCCCCGGTCTCGCCTCGAACACCTACACGGAGCCGGCCATCTCAGTGTCTGGGAACAGCCGGTAGAAATCGCTCGAATGATCAATGGCTGGCTTCCTGCCATCTCTGAATCCATCACCCAGGAGTAGACATGCCCCAAGTTTTGAAGAACCCCGTTCCCGCCGAGTCCGTACGACGCGATCGAACAGAAGTAGGCGAGCGAGTGTCGTCGATCCTCGACGATATCCGGGCCAATGGCGATGCAGCCGTGCGCAAATGGTCGACAGAGTTCGACAAGTGGAGCCCAGAGTCTTTCCGCCTATCGGCAGCGCGGATCGAGGAGATCATCGCGGGTGTTCCTGACCAGGTAATCGAGGACATCAAGTTCGTTCAGCACCAAGTGCGTACATTTGCACAGCATCAGCGAGACTCATTGACTGATTTCGAGATCGAGACTCTTCCCGGAGTTCATCTCGGCCAGAGGCACATTCCGATCAACCGGATCGGCGCATACGTCCCGGGCGGACGCTACCCATTGACTGCTTCCGCGCATATGACCATTGTGACGGCGAAGGTCGCGGGTGTACCCAGCGTCGCCGCCTGCACACCACCTATCCGCGGCGAGATACCCGCCGCTACTGTCGCAGCGATGCACCTCGCCGGAGCCGACGAAATCTATTTACTCGGCGGCGTCCAGGCGATCGGAGCGCTTGCCTGTGGAACCGAAACCGTCAACCGCGTCGATCTTCTGGCAGGTCCGGGCAATGCATATGTAGCTGAAGCCAAACGTCAACTCTTCGGCGAGGTCGGAATCGACCTCTTTGCAGGGCCAACCGAGATCCTGATCATTGCGGACGAACACGCCGATCCGTTCGTCGTTGCGGTCGATCTGCTCTCACAAGCGGAACACGGCCCGGACTCCCCCGCAGTCTTGATTACCACCTCGGAAGAACTGGGGCGCAAAGTCACGAAGCACATCGACGACATTCTTCCGGACCTGCCTACCAAAGACTTCGCCGAACCTGCATGGCGCAACCACGGTGAAGTCATCGTCGTCGATTCACTCGTCGACGCCTACGCACTCGCGGATTCCTACGCGAGCGAACACGTAGAGGTCCTCACCGAGAATCCTCGCGAAGCCCTGGCGACGATGAGCAATTACGGTGGTCTCTTCCTCGGTGAAGGTACCTGCGTCTCCTACGGCGACAAAGTGATCGGCACGAACCATGTTCTCCCTACGCGTGGTTCAGCGCGATACACAGGTGGCCTCTGGGTTGGAAAGTACCTCAAGACGGTCACGTACTCCGAGGTGACCGACAAGGCGTCCAGCGCACAGTTGGGTGAGGTTTGCGGGCGGGCATCGCGCGTAGAACTGTTCGAGGGTCACGCGCGCTCAGGTGACGTTCGCGCCGCCAAATACGGTACCGCAGAGCTTAACTGGAGCGATCACTACAACGCGAGCGTATCACTGTGAGCGAGTACATCAGAGGTCGTACGGCGTTGGTCACAGGAGGCGGTAGTGGCCTCGGAGCGGCCATTACGGCGGAACTGGTGAAGAACGGTGCACGAGTGGTCGTCGTAGGTCGCAGCCGCCACAAACTCGACTTGGTCGCCGCAGCCAACGGAAAAGCAGTTCGTGCCGAGACATGCGATGTTGCACAGGCGTTTTCTGCCGACGAACTCGCGGAAAAGATCGCCGATGAGGACGTATCGATCCTGATCAACAACGCCGGCGTACCGGGTCCCGTTGCCCCGTTGACGGGAATTGCCACCTACGATTGGGACGACGTATTCGCTGTCAACGTGCGCGGCGTATTTCTCATGTGCCGTGCTTTCCTGCCTGGAATGATCGAAGCCGGGCGGGGGGACATCATCAACATCGCCTCTGTCTCCGGGAAACGTCCACTCACAGGTAGAACTCCATACTGCGCGTCGAAAATGGCAGTAATCGGTTTGACCACCACCCTCGCAACCGAAGTCGGCCCCTTGGGCGTAAATGTCAACTCACTCTCTCCGGGGCCGGTGGACAGTGCGAGGATGCACCGCAACTTCACCCTGGAAGCCGACCGGACAGGCGGAACCTACGAGGAAGCAGAACGCGCGTTCGTATCTCGGTCAGCTCTCGGCCGAATGGTCAGCGAGGAGGAGGTGGCGACGGCCGTCACTGCGATGCTCTCAATGCCGGGCCTATGCGCAGCCGATATAGATCTCTCCGCCGGAATGGTGGCCCGATGAGGGCGAAGTTGCGCTCTGGTGAGCACCTTCTCGGCGTCCTGGTCAGGATGCCCTCGGAGGAACTGGTCGAAATGGCCGGGGTCGCCGGCATGGACTACGTGTTCATCGACTGTGAACACGGCCCCGCAGATCTGATTGCCTTGAGACAGCACATCACTGCGGCAGAACTGCACGGCATGGATGTTCTGGTGCGCGTCGGGCAAAACGAGCCAGCGCTGATCCAGCGGGTTCTCGACCACGGTGCAGCGGGAATTGTCGTGCCGCACGTCGACAGCGCGGAACAGGCTCGCACGGTGGTTCAGCAAGCCCGGTACGCCCCGGTCGGCGACCGAGGCTTCGCCACGTACGGGCGGGCCGGGCGTTTCGGCCAGGTACCAGCTCGCGAACACTTGCAGGCAGATGTCGACCGAACCGTGGTAATCGTGATGATCGAGTCCCACACCGGCTGCGCGAACGCCGAAGAGATAATGGCAGTTCCTGGGATCGACGGCGTTATGGGCGGCCCCGCCGATCTCGCATTGTCGTTCGGTGTCGACGGTCCGCACGACATCCGCGTATTGCAAGCACTATCCACATTGCACAATCAAGCCGCGGCCGCAGACCAGAAGCGAATGGAGATCGTTTCAAGTGCGGAACAGGCACGGCACTCATTCGCAGCGGGGGCACATCTCGTTGTCGTCAACCTGACTCATGTGCTGATGAAGACTCTCGACGGGCTGGTCAGATTAGGCAGAGGCTCTCCTTAGCTTCGCGCCGATCCGCGAAACTATCGAAAAATTCTCCTTCGACGCACGTGGCGATCCCGTTCGGACAGCGGATATGGGCACCAACTGACGAGATCGGTCGGTGCCCATATATCAGGCCCGATCTACTTCAGGACCCGTATCGCCGAGCCCGGAAGGATTCCGCTCGACGGCGGGTAGATCGACGTCGCGCCGTTGAAGAACATGTGTGCGGGAGTCGTCGACACCGGAAGCAGGTCGATGTCGTTGAACAATGCCCGCTCACTTTCCTCCCACACCTTGCAGGACTCATCGCCCGGAAGAAGCGAAGCCTGAGTAGACAATTCGATGTACTTCTTGTTGTCGAGCGAAGCGAAGTTCACTCCTTCGGGCTTCGGCGGACCGGTGAAATACTTGGCAAAGATACTGGGTGTGTCACTGCCCAGCGTCAAACCGATGGAGACGTCCCACGACGAGAGGTCAGTGGTGCTGAACGTGTTGGCAATGACGAAGCTGTAGTCGCCGCCGGTCAGTTTGACCTTGGCCCCCAGTCCTTCCCATTGTGTCGCTACGTATTCCGCGGCGGCAGAGTTCGTATCGCGGGCATTGTTGAAAATCACGTTGAGGGTAAGCGGTCGACCGTCCTTTGTCAGGACGCCGTCGGGACCCGCCTTCCAGCCGGCGTCGGACAAGGTCTTCTTGGCTGCGTCGACGTCGAACTCGGGAATCGTTCCTTCGACACTGTTGTAATCGCAGGCGAGGGGTTCCGACACCGCGAGTGCGCGTGCGCGGGTTCCCTTACCTCCGGTGGTGATCTCGGTGTAGTCGTCCAGATCGACGGCTTGCACAAGAGCCTGTCGCACAGCGCGGTCCGCCGTGGGCAGAGACGCGAAATGATTGAAGATGAACTCACCGGACAACGTGGTGTACGTCTTCGAATCAAGACCAGCTGCCAGCACTCGCTCCTCGTCCGAACCGGTCACCGCTGCGGCATTGACCCCGCCGGTGAGAACAAGATTCGCCGTCGTGCTCGGATCGGTGACAATCTTGATCGTCACGGTCTTCGGCACCCCGAGAGTGTCAGACGTGGTCTCCCCGTTCGGGCTCCAGGTGTATCCGTCGCGGCGTTCCATCGTGATGTGATCGTTGGGAACAACCTCGGTGACCTTGAACAGACCCGTGCCGTTGCTACTCGAACGGATGCTGGCCGGATCTTCGAGCGTCGCCGCACACGGAAGCCGCAGCGCGCCGATTCGAGAGAGCAGGAAGGGCGCGGGTTCGGCGGTGGTTACCGTCAGTTCGTCACCGTCCGCTGAGGCCGAAGTCGACATCGGCACAGTGGATCCGCGTAGCGGTGAAGCATTTTCAGGATCCATGACCCAATTGATGTCATCGGCCGCGGTTTGCGCCGTGAAGGAAGTGCCGTCGGCACAGGTGATGCCCTTCTTGAGCACGAACTTCAGCGTGTTTCCTTCTTCCGTCCAGCTCTCCGCCAGGTACGGACGCACAGTGCGTGTTTGCGCATCGACGTCGATCAACGAATCGTACGAGTACGCGTTCACGATCTGCGTCGACGTAAGGTTGGTGATCAGAGGGTGCAGATTTCCGGGATCGGCGTTGATGACAGTCGTGAAACTGCCGTCCTTTGCATACTCACCGACCGAACCTTCGGTGCTGGACGCACCGCCACACCCAGCCAGGGTGAACACGCCAACACTGATAACTGCTGTCGCGGAGATAGAACGAGCTTTCATACGAGCCGCCATCTACTAGAAGTTGCCATGGCGACAATGGTGCGGGACTGACGTGGTCTGGATCTCGTTGAAGTGACCCATACACTCGGCCGTACTCTGTTCGATTGTCACTATCGACCGGGCAAGCACAGCGACTATGTATCACGCTGCCGTTGACGGTGATTCGCGACGTTGATTCGGTTGCCGCACAACGCCGGCATGCAGTAGCGGCGTCGCCCTCCCCGGCTTGTATCGACAAACACCCCGTTGCATGTCGGCGATGCACATGGGCGGAATCGTTCGTACCCCAATGTGCGCAGAGTCCCCAGTAGCGAGTAACCGATCAACAACATGAGTTCACCCGCGAGATCGATTTTGCTGTCCGGTACTGCATTCCACCGGTAGTCGTTCTGGGAATCCGGCGTGAGCCGAACATGATGTGGGACGGTCTGCAGGAGTCGATGAGTGCGATCAACGAGCTCATCAGAAGTCGGAGCATCGAGAATCGAACGAATCCCCTCTCTGAGTTCCTTGACGTCGGCAAGTTCACCGCTGGTAAGCCGATGCCCGTTGCGGAGCGCGTCCGGCGAGAGTCCGTGTTCATCCAGTAGATCGTGAAGCGTCTGGGCGTCTGGCAACGCGTCACCGGCCTCCACCCACACGCGGGGTGAGGTGTTGACCAGGTCCGTCGCAAACGACGCACCGGATACGTAATCGTCTAAAACTACTTGCATCCCTTACCTCCCTGCCTTACCGTAATTGAATAACCTAACTTTACACCTTACGGAGGCGGCGGGATGGAACACTGCGCAGACCACGGACTGCCCGAGATACTGCTCGACACCCACAATCGATTACGCCGCGCCGGCACCGTAGCGTCGGGGACACCCGTCGTTGCAGCCGATCTCTACTGGTCGATCGGAGCGCTCGCCCAATGCCTGACCGCGATGGACGAGGTCATTTCACAACTGGGAATCAACGCCCGAAAGCAGTTGCGGGCCGGAAAGTTCGATGTCGAGAGCGGACCGTTCGAAGGACAACCCGACGCTGCCCTGCTCACCGCAGTTCTTGCGCTCGCCCGAGCATCGAGCAGTTGTGAACCAGTTCAGACGGCAATCGGCAATGCCCAGATCGCAGTGAGCGATCTCGTCGTCTCAAGGCCCACCAGCGCTTGACGCCCGCGCTCGCAGCCTTTCCCAATAGAGACTGTATGGTTGGTTTTCAGGCAGCCACCGAGAGCATCGACCAGCAGGAACCGGGTTATCACTGTGAGTGCAGGAACATCGACAATCTACGAGGACCGAACCGTCCGGATCGACAATCAGGGCGTGACGATCCGCCACTACTACTTCCCGTTTGTCAGCAAGTTCGTCCCGTACTCGCAGATCGAATCCGTCGACCTCGGAGTCATGTCGTGGCTGAGCGGACGCCTACGAATCTGGGGAACAACAGATTTCAGCTCGTGGTACAGCCTGGATCTTTCACGTCCGTGGAAGGAGACTGCGGTGGTACTCACCCTCACCGGCCGTGGAGCACCCTCGTTCAGCCCCAAAGACGCAGACCGAGTCGACGCCGAAATCCGCAGTCGCATCGGATCGCACGCCGCGAACTGACTAGCGGAACTCGGATTCGACGGTAACGATCTCCCTCCAATCGGTTCGATCGAACAATCGCGCCAGCGCTGTGAACAGAACTTCCGGATCGATGACACTCTCAGGTGAGTGCACACCGACCCGATCCGAAATCGTTCCGTCGGCCAGCCGGGATACAACCTGAGCAAGGCCCAGCGCCAAAGGGATTCCAGTCGCACGGGCCATGTCCGACAGCAACTCCGACACCGGTGAATCGTCTGCAATCCGGGCCACGACGCGCATCGCTCTTCCGTCGAACGTTCCTGTCGCCGAGGCGAAGAACAACGGCAGGGATCCGTGGTCGGCACGCGTGAGCATTCGAGGTGCAGCGCGGATCATCCGCCGGAGCGAGGGCTTGCCCAATTCTTCAGCGGCCGCGTCGAGATCGATTATCCCCCTGTCGATATCCGCACGGAGGACGTCGAGAAACGCCACAGTTTCCGGTGTGATCACCATGAGATCAGCCGAATGGCCTGAGGGACTGAAGGTCCGATGAAACATCACCGGCTCAGGATGCCCGACCACGTAGGCGTTTCCGCGGCGTCCGCCGGGCAGTTGCAGTGCGATGGAACGTAACGGTTCTTCGTAGGCGATTCGACCCGCACGAACCACCGGAACCTTGCCGCTGATCTGCTGCATCCAGTGAACGGCAGCGGCACTGACGGCATCCACCGACTCGTCCTCGCCGTCGACATCAACCGGCCAGGCTGTGTACAGATCGTCGACCACGCCCAATCGCGAGACTGCCATCGCTGCCAGGAGGTTACTCATCCCGGGACTTGCGCCCATGCCGACTACCGCACAGATTCCGGCTTCCCTGGCAGCACCGTCCAATTCCAGCATGTCGACGGCCGGCTCCCAGTCGTCGCAGATGTCGAGATAGTGAGTCCCGGTCTCGATCGCTGCCTGGAGAATATCGACGCCGAAACGGAAGAACGGGCCGACCGTATTGACGACGACGTCTGCGTCGTCCAGCAATTCACGTAGCGAGCGACTGTCCGTGACGTCGATACTCCGAGCCTCTACTTCCGCAGATGTTCGAGCCAGATCCACTGAAAGTCGCTTCGCAGCATCGATATCACGATCAGCGACTACCACCTTGCCGATCCCCGGCAAGGTGGCAGCCACACGGACTGCGGCCGATCCCATGGCGCCGGCACCGCCCAGAGCAACGACTGTGATGCCGTCAGCCATGAATTCCCTCCAAGAATGCAGTCTGTTCTGCTAGATACCCGGGGGTGAAGATCGAACGGGGAGCAAGGACAGCCACCAGAGCGGACCTCACTTCCGAGTCTTCGAGATCCTTGTCCACGATCGAATGCGTAGCGTCGGGGTACTTCTTGACCACCAATTGCCCTGGAGTGTCGAGCAATTCGCGATACACCCTTTCGGTGTCTGCCACGTCGACGTTGACGTCTTGTCCGCCGACAATCAAGAGCACCGGAACCTTCACGGTTTCGAGATCGGCTCGCGCATCCGAGAGGTAGTTCTTTCGGATGAAGTTCCACCGGTCTTCGGTGAGACCGTCGGCCTCGCCGGAGGCCACCAGATCATCAAACGATGCATCACGTGCCAACTGATCCAAGTTCTTCGCGCGGTCGACCCGCGCTTTCTCGAACTCTTCGGCCGGCGCATTCCTCTCGGAAAGCTCTGCACGGGTATTGAATTCACCTTGTTGGAGCCAGTTGATCGCCGGGCCCACGGCAATGACGAATGCGACGTCCGGGTCGAGGTTCACCACCTTGGGCATCACCCACCCCGCCTGGCTGGCACCCCACAGACCGATCCGAGAGCGATCGATATCCGAACGCCCCCGCGCCCACTCGATTGCCGCTTCCGTTTCCGCCGCCCGATCGTCCATGCTCTGGTCGAGCCAATTGCCCGGCGCCCCGTTCACCCCAGGCTTGTCCCAGGAGAGTGACGCGTACCCGGCCTTTGCGAATGCCTCCCAGAGCGGCCGATAGAAAGTGTCGTGTGTTGCATCGACCGGCCCGTCGCCGTGGACGAAAACCACGAGCCCGAAAGGGCCGTCACCATGCTCGGGCAGTGCAAGGACTCCCTGGAGCGGCACCGATCCCCCAGTGATCGTCACTTTTTCCTCGCGGATGTCGTAGCTGTTCTGGTACAGCGTCCAGCCCACAAGTCCAACGATCAGGACAACGACCACCGCCAGGGAAATAGCCACCCACCTGCGCAAACGAGGGTTACTCTTCCTCTCACTCTCCGATTGCACTGCCATCTTCTCGCCCTAACGTACGAAGTGAAAACGATCGTTTTGACTTCGATAGTACAGTTATGGGCGAAGATGTCGAGACGCGAGGAAAGGGCAGGGCGATGACCGACAGAGACGTCGATGTACCCACGAGGATTTTGATCGAGGGGCTACTGCGCACTGACGGAACTGTCGACGGGCACACCCTCTATGCCACCGCCGACGCCCTCGGCAAAACAGATCAACAGGTTCGGCTGTGCATCAAGCGGTTGGTCACCGAGGGAAAGTTCACTCAGGAAGGTCGCGGGCGGCAGGCCACGCTACGAGCAACGCCGAAAGCCTTGCGGGAGATGGAACCCGACGTCGAATTCGTTCGGCTGGCCTGTCAACAAGATCGCGGCACCACGACGCCGTGGGACGGGTGCTGGCACCTGGTTGGATTCGCAATTCCGGAGTCGTCACGGAAAGCGCGAGATGCGCTGCGCACCAGGGTCGTTTACCTCGGTGGCGCGCTCGTCCAAGGCGGTCTGTACGTCTCGCCGCACGCCTGGGAACCGTACGTTCTCGATGCGGCCGCCGAACTCGACGTCGAACAGCACCTGTCTTCTCTCACCACTCGAGATCTGAAAGTGGGCATGCTCGAAGACCCCGTGAAGATTGCCGCGCAGTTGTGGCCATTGGACGAGATCGCTGACGGATACGAACGGCTGCTCGACGTAGCGACCGCACGCCTGCACAAACTGCAGAACACTCCGGGCACCGATGCTGTCACGATGACCATCGAGCTCGCGGCGGAGTTCACGCGAGCCATGGAACCGGATTCGCTACTGCCACCGGAATTACTGCCCACCAACTGGATCGGCAAGCGGGCGCGCTCCGTCACGGCACAGTGCTGGACGCTGCTGGCACAGGTGGACGGCGTCGACAAACTACCGTCGCTGTTCCACCTGTACGCAGATGCAATCGGCGGCGATCAGGATGCGAGCGTGCGCTGACGGGGCGGCAGTCCGAAACGACCGAGAACCTCGTCGACTGCGGTGGACGGTGTCACCAAGCCGCGATCCTGGAGCCACGGAATGGTGCTGTCCACCAGGTGCTCGAGAGTGCGGGGCAATGCGAGAGGCAACAACGTAACGCCGTCGGCGACATCGGCAGCTCGGATATCGGCGATCAAACTGCCGAGACCGGAAGGCGTTCCGACGTAGTGAAGCGAAACGGGAACCCGCGGCGAGGTCAACGCGCTGTCCAACTGTGCAAGCTCTTTCCGAGCGGAGCGAGCCTCCGGCGCGATCAGAATCTCGAGATCGACCAGCACTGCGACGCCGTCGGGATCGCGTCCTTCTTCGGCGACGGCAGCGCGTATCCGTGCACGTTCGAGCTGTGCCTCACGCAGATCCGCAGCGCGAATCCGAACCACATTGGTAGGGAATGAAGCTAAATCGAGAGCCTTTTCGCCCTCGGTGAGGTCCACCCAGTAGTCGCCGCCGATGATGGGCAGGTTGCCGGGTGCGCCCTCAGCGGCCGGATGGTGACCGGATCCGGTCAACTCGACCGCTACGTGCAGAGAATGCGAAGCGAGTGAAGACATGTGAGACCTCCGAAAATCAGAAAAGTGTGGGATGAGCGAGACGAATCGTCAGCTCGAACACATTCCTGACGAGGTGCGGCACAGATCTACATGGCGACGGCACCACTGACCGAGAGTGATACTCACTCTCGAAGGGGTGGCGGGAAAATCCGCTGGTGCCATGGCTGCCATGCTAGTTGTCCGTTCGAGTTTTCGGGGACCGAGCTCAGCTCAGACGCACTCGGCTGCGCCGGCATTGTCGTCTGCAGCTCCGAGGAAGGGGCGGGTCTCGGGCACGGGGTTCCACGCACCGGCAGTCTTCGCGTAGTTCCAATCACGCTGATCCGAAACCAGGATGTTCACGGCGTCGACCAATCGGGTCACGTCGTCCGAGCTGCTACCGAGGCCGAGGCTGGCGCGAACTGCGCCGCCGGAGAGGCCGAGGCGTGCGAGCACCGGATGTGCGCAGAAGCGTCCGTCGCGAACTCCGATGCCGTGTTCTGCAGACAGGAATGCGGCGATCTCGCCCGCTTCGAATCCGTCGACGGTGAAAGTGACGATTCCGACGGCGTCGGGTGCGTCGTTCCACAGCCGCACCAACGAGACTCCCTCGATGGCAGACAAGCCGTCGGTGAGCTGGGCGGTGAGTGCCTTCTCGTGCTCGGCGATGACGTCGAAGTCCAGGGCGTGCAGGGTTTCGCAGGCGGTCGCGATGGCTGCCGCACCGAGCACGTTGGGGGAACCCGCCTCGTGGCGTGCGGGCGCGCAAGCCCACTCGGTGGACTCGATGGTCACCTCACGGACGGCGCCGCCGCCGGCGAGGTACGGCTGAGCTTCGTCGAGCCAGTCACGGCGGCCGACGAGAACGCCGGCGCCGAAGGGCGCGTACAGCTTGTGGCCCGAGAACGCTACGTAGTCGACGCCGCATTCCTGCAGGTCGATGCGACGGTGGGGAGCCAACTGAGCAGCGTCGACGAGGATACGTGCGCCGCAACGGTGAGCGATGTCAGCCAAGCGTGCAATCGGCAGGATCTCACCGGTCACATTGGAGGCGCCGGTGATTGCGAGCAGTGCGGCAGGCTTGGTGCACAGTTCACCGATCAGACGCTCGATGGTCTCTTCGATGGTGTCTGCGGCGGTGACGATACGAGCGTCGTTCCACGGCAACAGGTTTGCGTGATGCTCGACGTCGAGGACAACGGTGCTGCCGGGGACACACTGGGCTAGCAGGTTCAGCGAATCGGTGGTGTTTCGGGTGAAGACGACAACCTGATCGTCGGCACAGTTCACGAAACGAGCAACGGATTCACGAGCGTTCTCGTAGGTGAGGGTGGAGATCCGGGACGCGTAGCCGGCACCGCGGTGGACGCTGGCGTACGTGGGCAACAACTCGGCGATACGGTCGGTGACCTGGGCCAATGCCGGTGCACTCGCGGCGTAGTCGAAGTTGGCGTAGGAGCATTCGCCGCCCTGAACCAGCGGAACCTGCAGGTCAGCACCCGAAACCTTGGCGATCGGAGCGGTGCAGCAGGTGTCGGCACTCAATACAGCAGTCATCGAAGACAATCCTCACGTTCAAGGACTCGTTCGTCGGGAGATGGCCCCGGAAGAGTCCGCGCTTGCCGCATTCGTTTTCGAACGCAGCCGGGTCGTCACCCGGAGCACCCCACCGCGGAGGAGGGTTGCCGACCAGCAAGCCGGGGCTGAACACTGGTACTCGTGACCTGGCAACGAGGATGGCAGGAACGTCCCGTGCTTGTCAAGACGAAGCTGCGAAGCCCGTCGTCACGGCGTAATCGTCCGGCAGGCGAGGTGGAGTGCAAGCCTGGTTTCCGGATCGGCCAGATCCACCGAGAGAAGGCGCTGAATTCGATCGATCCGACTCGATACGGTGTTGCGGTGCAAGCCCATTCGAGTTGCGGTGTGAGCCAGAGACGATTCTTCGTCGAGGTACGTCGAGAGAGTCTCGAGCAACTCTCCACTCGAATCTCGTAGCGGCGCGAGCAGTGCCGCGGCGGCGGGCTGAAACGTGTCGGTTCGCGTCCACGCCAGCAGCAACTGCGCCAGCCCGAGGCGGTCCACGTGCAGGAACCGGCCGGTGTGCGACCGGGAACCGGCGAGACGAGCGGCATCCCCCGCCTCCGACAGAGACGCTCCGATACCGGCAGGGCCATCGTGCGCGCGTCCCACTCCCACCCACGTCTCCATTGTGGGCTCCAACCGCGCTTGAGCTGCGCGAATACGTTCGGCGATCCTGGTGATCGCCTCCGGTCGCGGCTCACCCGGCAGAGTCGTCCACGCTGCCCAGCCGTCAGCCTGTTCCACAACGTTGGCGTCGATTCCCTCCGCTGCGAGGGCGTCTGCAACCTCAGTGCGCCTGGCCACCAGGTCGACCTCGCCGATGGCCAGGACTTTGATGCCGATGTGCCAGCCGTCCAGCGCCCAACCGGCGTCGAGTGCGCGCCTGAGCAGTCCGGGCGTGGCGTCTGCGGACGTGTCGACGAGTTCACCCAGCAACGCGCTACGCCGACGCGCTTCACGCTCGTCGACCATGCGCGCAACGGCCAGCCGGTGACCGACAGCCAACGAGGCCACATCGAGAACGACTGAGAGAGAAGCCTCTTCGACGCTCTGACGCACCGGGAGCAGGACGGCCAGCCAGGGCTCTCGGGCTGCGCCGGACATCACCGGGCACGCGATCAGAACCCCGCCGGAGTCCAATTCGACAGTGGTGGGCGCCCCGCGGCCCGACAACGTACCTGCGGCCGCTCGATCGTCGTCCGACAATAGGTCAGCACCGGTCAGCGGACGTCCGGACGAGTCCAGGAGAATGAACGAACGCTGAAAGGTGTTCAGTAACACCGACAGAAGATTCTCGACGCTTCCACCGGCCCGCTGGCCCGCGTGTGTCGCCCGCAGTACCGCGTCGGCCACCACCGCCCGCGAATTCGAGAGAAGATCACGAAGATCCACGCTGAACTGCCACGGGTCAGATACTCCGAGAACCACCAGTCCGAGCCGATCGGCGAGCAACGTGAGACTGGCATCCTCTGCCGCAGTGCTGTGCACAGCGACCACCTGGCATCCGGTCGCCACCGTTCTTCGAAGGAGAGCATCGAATCTCCACTCTCCGATGTCGATTCGATCGAGAATCACCAGAACTGATCCTGAACTCGCCGCACCCGACACGGCCTCGGCCGACTGTGTCGATTCCCCGGTGAGTGCTCCCACTGTCGTGACGACGGGATCACCGTTGCCGGCAAGTCGATACAGCCCGACAAAAATCGGGTTGTTCAGCAACGCCGAAACACTCGCGCTCATCGTGCCTCCATCAGCACTGCGTCGTGGTCGATCCCGAATGCACGCGGGCCGACAACTTTCAATCTGCTTACATCTTCGGCCCACCACTGAGGGCAGGGCAGAACCAACACGGCCACGTCCTGCCCCTGGTGCACGGATTCGCACGAGACGAAGGCGCCGGTCCGGACGTCGAGCAACGTCACGATGTCGGGGCACGTCGAGATCATCTCGCCGTCCAGCGCGACGGTCAGGAACTCACTTTCGAATTCGACTCGAATCACCGCAGAACCGCGTTCGAGAATCACGTTGCCCCGACGATCGCCGGCGTCCGGGTGACCACGACGCACCGCACGCACTCGGCCTGTCCCCCGTTCCCGTGCTCCGATTGCCTCGGCGATCTCCTGCCAACTGCCGAGGGTCCCGATGTGCCGACCGAGTTCGTGTGCCCGGGAGAGAGTTCCCGGAACGCACGCCTCCTGCACAGTCCGCGCATCGATCGACGCGATCGCCAGAGCGCCCCACCCGCTGGTTCTCCCGATCAACGACCGCACCGCTACCTCGGCGCCCAGCACATCTACTCCGTCGACGACGGTAATGAGGCCGCCGGGCTGGGCGAGGGTGACCGGGCACAATTCCAACCCGGCTGCGGCGAGAGAGAAGTGATCGAGCCGCGGCATCGCTCGACCGAGCAGGTCCGCGTCGACCACTGGAATTCCCAACGCCAACGCCGCCGCAATGCCGGAGAGAGCGTTGAGTCCACCGCCTTCGAAGGTCATCACTGCGCTCGGACTTTTCCCGGTCCACCGCGTCAAAGCTGCTGCGGTGTCCGCAAACTCATGTCCGGAGGGCAGTTGTTCCTCCAATGCCAGGGCCGATCCGACTATTCCCACCGGCATCACCAACGCCCCGTCCGGTAACTGGTCCGGCGCGATGACCTCCACCGAAGTAGACGCCATCAGTGGACGCAACAGTTCCACGAACAGGCGTGGATCGCCGCCCCCGCCGCAGCCCAAGACCACCGCCCCCGCTGCGATCGCGTCGAGGTCGGCCTCCCGGACCGCGTGCAGCCTGCTCACGGCTCGCTATTCTGCCAGTACAGGTTGCTCGAGTGTCTCCACCGGCAGGAACGGGCGATCGAGTCCGAAACTTGCCGGACCGAACACCGCGAGTGCCTCCGGGGTTCTCATGATGGGTGGGGTCGCGATCCCGATGACCGCAACGCGCTGCCCGTACCGCAAGCCCTCGGTGGTGATGGGTTCAGCGGTATCGGCCTCGACGATGCAGATAAGGTCTGGCACGATCGCCACCATCACTCCGGATTGCACGGCGATCAGATTCTCGTTCTGGAACTGAACTTCCAGCTCTTCGTCTCCGACGCCGGCGATCCGCACCGAACCCCGAGCGAACCCCTCGTCGGTTCGCCGGTCGACATCGATCACCTTGCCGTGAAAGAGAACTCGCCCGTATCCGTAGAGCGTGTCGGCGAGACTGTCCACCAGCGCCTGCACCGGGTCCACCCGCTGCTCACGTGAAAGTCTGATGGACCGGCCGATGGCCAGGGCCAACGACAGAGTCCGTGGGATCGCCGTGCGCTTCACATCCGCACCCGTCATCGAGTACTGCGCGATGTGCGCCATCCCACCGAACCTCGACGTCACCCCGCGGGCGAGGCCTTCCAATCTGCTGTTGTCGCTGCCGGTGTCGAAGATCGCCACCTCGTCGTGCTCGTTCGCCATGGCGAGCGGACTCGCCGAAATCCCGTACACCGAGAAGGTTTCCATCTCGAGCTGAGGAAAGGCTCGTCCCATCCCGTCGGCGTCGACAACCGGCAGGCCGCGCCGTGCGGCCACCAGCAACGGAATCATCGAATTGATCCCGCCGCACTCCATCGGCATCGTGGCATCTGCAGTTCGACCCGTGTGCTTCTCCAACGTGATCAGCGCCAGCTCGGGTTCTGTTCCGCGCGGCATCTTTTCGACCACAACGGTCGGTGCACCCATCTGAGCGACGGGAATCACCCACGCGTCGTCGTCGAGTTCCTCCGGATCGAGAATAGTGATTTCACCGGCTTCACCGAGCGCCTGCGTGACCAGCATCTTGCCGACGAATGGATCTCCCCCGCCGCCGGTGCCCAACAAGGCAGCGCCCCTGGCAAGGTCGTCGAGGTCCGCCGTGCGTAGTGTCCAACTCATCGTGAGCCCTCCTGACCGGTGGAGACCAAACCACTGTGCAGTGCCAGATCCCCGACTGCCTTCACTCGAATACGTGTTGCGTTGCCCGGCAGATACGGAATCGGGACCTCGTCGAACTCCACGATCTGCACCGACTCGGGCCGTGCGCCTGCGGCGACTGCCCGGTCGATCGCCTCCTGGCGAGCGTCGTCGGCAAAGACCTGCCGGTGCCCGTCTCGCACCGCTTCGACACGGTCGACTTCACCACTGACCTGCGCGATCGCGGCGCCGATGGCATTGGCAACGTCGAAACGCTCAGGGCGAATCACTGCGCCAAGGCCGGGAAGTTCGCGTTTCAGCAATACCGATCCCCCGCCTACCGCCACCACAGGTAACGGGTCCGACGTGGTCCGCATCTGCTCCACGGCGTCGGCGACTCTCCTCGAGATCCGTTCGAGAGCCGTCGACACCAACCCGCGGTCGAGATGTGCCACCGCACTGTGGTCGCCGACGTCGGCCAAACCCGCAGCGACCGCGATATCTGTAGCGGTCAACGTGTCTCCTCCGAAGACGAGTGCTCGTGAGCCCAATTCGTACCCCACCGATTCCGGCCCCACCGTGAGCCCGTCCGCATCCACCAACGAACCACCACCGATACCGATCGAGAAGACATCCGGCATGCGGAAGTTGGTCCGTACTCCGGCGACCGTCACCTCGGTGGTTGCTTCCCGCGGAAAGCCATTGGCCAGTACGCCGACGTCCGTGGTGGTACCTCCGATGTCGATCACCGCACAGCTCGCCAGACCGGACAGAACAGCGGCGCCTCGCATGGAGTTGGTCGGTCCCGACGCGAAAGTCGCCACCGGATAACGCCTTGCGTACTCGATGTCCATCAAGGTTCCGTCGTTCTGGCTCAGATACAGCGGTGCGGCGATGCCGTGCTCGACCAAAGAACTGGCAAGACCGTCGACGATGTGATCGGCAAGCTCCCGCAGTGCTGCGTTGATGATGGTCGCGTTCTCACGCTGGAGTAGACCCACTCGCCCGATCTCGTGCGAGAGCGAAATTGCGACGTCCGGTCCGAGTTCCTCGCGCACGATCTCCGCGGCAACCGCTTCGCATTCGAGATTGACTGGCGAGAACACCGAAGATATTGCGACCGAACGTGTACCGCTACGAGCCATGTCGGCGGCGTGGCGGCGGATCTCGTCGGAATCCAACGGCGAGATGCGACGACCGTCGAACTCGTGCCCACCGTGAGCGAGGTAATGCCTTCCCTGCACGGCGGAGACCAGGTCTCGTGGCCACCCCACCATCGGGGGTAGAGCCGCAGTCGCCGGAAGCCCCAATCGCAGAGCCGCAGTGGGAGCAAGCCCGCGCTGCTCGATGAGAGCATTGAGAAAGTGCGTCGTCCCGATCATCACAGCTTGAACAGCATTGGGAGAGAACGAGTACTGCTGCTGCAGCGCCGTCAGAGCTCCGCCGATTCCGCCGGTGATGTCTTTGCTGGTCGAGTGTTTGACATGCCCGATGACGGTGGTCCCGTCCATCAGGACCGCGTCGGTGTTTGTACCACCGACGTCGATTCCGATTCGCATCGTGAACTCCTGTCTACAGTTTATGGTCTCTAGTGAGTGAGAGCGGACGAGCCCGAAGGTTCCTGCGGCGCTTCGGTTGCGGTGCGTCCGACTCCGCGAATCAGGCCGAGTCGACCCGCGACGACGTAGAGAACGAATGCCGAGGCCACCGCGTTGATCGACGGCAGTCCGAAGGTGCTGTAGTGGCCGATCAGCGCCGAGACGATCCAGATCACCAACGTGGCCGGTACCCAGGTGGGCGCCGAACTCGGAAGGGTACCGGCGGCGCGGCTCTCCTCCAGATCCTTGCGCCAGGTCTTGACGATGAAGTATTCCGCCACCATGATCCCGGCGATCGGCGGGAATCCGACGCCCAACAGGATCAGGAAGTCGGTGAACGAGTTCAGGATTCCGGCAGCGGCAAGGATCGAACCGGTAACGCCCACAACCGCTGTGACAATAGCGCGGTTGATCCGTCGACCGAACACGACGTCGATGAAATTCACGATGCCGAGGCCGGAACTGTAGAGGTTCCAGTCGTTGATCTTGAAGGTGCCGAGAACGATGATGAGAACGCCGACCCAACCGACCGATGAGAGAATGATCGTGGCGATGTCGGAACTGCGAACGGCGTGGGCAAGAAGAACACCGGTCAGCCCGATCACGTATTCACCCAACGTGATTCCGACGAGCGTCTGCTTCACGACATCGCCCGCCGTGCGGTTGAAACGCGTCATGTCGGGTGTGATCACAGCTCCGGCAATGAAACCGCCTGCGACGATGGTGGTTCCGGCGAGGAAGCTGAGTTCCGGCCCGGCTGGAGCAGATGTCATCAAATCGGACAGCGAGTGATTGTGCAGTTCGGAGATGACGGCCCAACCGACCAGGATCAGGAACAGCGGAACGGTGATGTTGGCGATCAGTTGCATGGATCCGAACCCGCGAAGGACTATCGCGGTGATCAGGAGACCGAAGGCCAGAGCCCACGCCCACTGCGGCAGAAACGGCATGATTCCGTGCAAACCTGATGCAGAGACAGCAGATTGAATGCCGAACCAGCCGATCAGGCTGACCCCGATCACCAGGCCGATCACCGCGGAACCTGCGTGCCCGAATCCACACCAGCGTGCGACCACCGATGTGTTGAGCCCTTCACGAACCCCGATGATGCCGATGAAAATACAGACGACCTCAAGAATCACCGCCCCGACTGTCAATGCCCAGAAGGCATTCCAGAACGTCATACCGTAGCCGAGCGTCGCACCGAGCAAAAACTGTGCGAGTGCCGATACCTGACCGAATCGCTGTACTGCCACCGAGAACCACGAATACCGTGCTTCGTCGGGAACGCGGGTGAGCGCGTAGTCGTCACCGTCGGACACCTCGCCGCCTGCGGCGGTTGTTGATGCTTTGTTCATGACGGACTCCTCGAATAGTTGGGAAGTGTTCTCGGAGAAGACGGTACGAATGTGGCCGGGGTCACGCCTATGGGCGAATCGGCGTTTCTTCGTGTTACGACAATGCATTTCGCACAGTCGTCATTTCACACAGTCGCCACATGGCAAGCGTCTAGCGCAACGCGTACCCGCCGTCGGGGTACAGCGTGGAACCCGTTGTGTACGTGTTGGTGAAGAGATAGAACACCGCTTGCGCGATCTCGTCTTCGTTCCCGACGCGCCCGAGCACGTTGTTCTCGGCACTCCAGGTGAACGCCGCCTCGCGAACCTCTGCCGGGCGCTGAGCCCAGAGATGCCCGTCGATGGTTCCGGGAGCGACGGTGTTGACGCGAATGGGAGACAGTTCAACCGCCAGCCCCCGCCCGAGCCCCTCGATTGCCGCATTGGCCGCAACGTATGCCGCGGCAGCCGCGGGTGGTCGCACACTGGCGGCGCCGGACATGAGGACCACCGATGCGGTGGGTGTCAGCTTGTCGAGCGCAGCGTGCACTACGCGGTACTGTCCCCAGAACTTGGATGTGAACGGCGACGCCGCTTCCTCGACGCTCTGCTCACGGAACGAGCCGACCTGGTAGTCGGCGGCCGTGGTGAAGAGCGCGTCGACGCTGGGGATGTTTGCGAAGAACGCTTTCACCGAGTCGTCGTCGGAGGTGTCGACGGTGAACCAGTGCGCCGATTCACCCAGCTGCGCGACTGCTGCTTCGAGTGTGGATACCGTTCGGCCGCCGAGAACCACCTGCGCGCCTGCGTCGACGGCAAGCTGCGCCACTCGCAGCCCGATGCCAGTGCCGCCGCCGATCAGTACGACGGTCTTGCCTGAGAGAGAAGAAGGTGTCGTTGTCATGCAGCGACTGTAAGGCTCACCGAAGTGGCCCGACATGTGCAGAATGCACAGATTTCACTACAACACGGTGCTAAGTATCCAGACATAGTTGGTAGAGGCTGCCGCCAACGAAGATCCCGCTTGACGACGTTTGCTGCTTCGAAACTGCCATCACATCTATTCCTCCTTCGAGTTCGCTTGTAACAAAACAACTCCCGCGACCGAAGATGTCGGTGAACCACAACAGCGAAGGGAAGTAACGACTATGGGATCAGCAGACGTCATGGCCTGGCTCGCCGAGGGTTACCTCGCCGGCGATCCGATTCGCTATCCGCTCTACGTCGGATCGATGTTCCTGGCAATGCCGTTCCAGTTGATCGGCGTAATTCTGGGTCACCCCTTCTGAATCCTGACATCGGGCCAGGGCGGTCGACGTAGAACGGCCAGAGTTGCGATCACCGCGGCAGCCAGCCCGATGAACTCCCCCATCAAAGCCGCCCTGGTGTGATCGACAGCCGGTGACCACGACGGCTCGCCCTCGTGGATCGAGAACACTCCAACTGGCACCGGAATCGGGTCGCCGCGCCACCGCCGATGCAGACGCGAAACCGTGATGATCGTCGATCCGTCGCTGGTCTGGTGAGGTTCACCGAAGATCGTCGAGGTCCCTGATTCCGCTCGTGCTCGCTCCACCGCATCACGAATCTCCATGGTCCCCATCGTCGCATCGAAACAGCAGGGTCGCATCGGAACAGCAGCACTGTGCGAGTATCGATCGATGGCCGAATGGTGGAATCCGAGCAGGCGCGTCGAGCGATGGTGGCAGACGATCGTGCTGGCCTGGCTTCTCGTTTTCTTCGGCCCAAGCACCGTCGACAAGGTCATCACAGAACCCACAGCCTGGAATTGGGCATGGCTCGCAATCTGGCTTTTCGCGACGGTCGGATCTGCTTACTTCGCCGTCGAAGCCTGGCGCACCAGGAACAATCCTCAGCCGGCGCCGGGGGAAGGGACAACTGCACCCTCCGAGATACCCGCCGACGACGTCTGCAGCGCACTCGCGTCGACTAACGGCCGCATCCCGGCAATCAGAGCACTACGCGAACAACATCCGGGCTTGGGCCTGAAGGACGCGATGGATTTGATCGACGCCCAGCGTGGAGAACGGGGCCCGCAGGGCCAATAGTTGCGACCATCACAATCACAGTTAGGTATCGGAAACACACTGCCGCGATCGAGCTAGCACTCCAGGAGTTAACCGCCTGACAGACAGGCTGATTCGCCGAGTTTGACAAAAGTGATCGACCGATGAGAGTCAACCCGGCCGATTCAACTCACCGTACCAATCGAATTCGCCTCTCATGAATTCCGAAAGAGCCCAATCTCGCTATCGTTCAACGGTTTACAACCGAAGAAGCGCCTGTAAGCGGTATTTTTCGCGACAGTGCAGCATCTTTCGTCCAGTTGAGTTGACCGAAACTTGACGTTACGTTGAATTTCAAAGCAATAGCCCGGTCTTGACCTGCGATGGTGTGAGCGAACGCCCACCTACGCGTGACACGTGGCCGCCCGAATGGGCGCTGTGAATGCCTGAACGTTCGAGGAGTGGAATGACTGCGGTCAAAACTGCGTGGCGTGAACTACGGAAACCCGTGTTCATTCCCGCGTCGATAGTAATCTTTGCCCTGATCGCCTTTGCCGTGATCTATGCGGGAACCGCTGCGGATGCATTCGAAACGCTCAACGACGTGATCAGCGACGGCGTCGGCTGGTGGTACATCCTCTCTGCTACCGGTTTCGTGATCTTTGCGCTGTACTGCGGAATCAGCCGCATCGGCAACATCCGATTGGGGCGCGACGACGAGCAACCCGAGTTCGGCATGCTCTCGTGGTTCGCGATGCTCTTCAGCGCCGGGATGGGCATCGGCCTCGTGTTCTACGGAGTGGCAGAACCCCTTTCACACTATGTGAACCCTCCCGTCGCCGGGCAGATCGCGGGATCCACGGACGCCGCAGCCAATCAAGCGATGGAACTGACTCTGTTCCACTGGGGCCTGCATGCATGGGCGATCTACGTCGTCGTCGGTCTGGGTCTGGCATACATGACTTATCGCAAGGGTCGCCCGCTGTCGATCCGTTGGCTGCTCGAGCCACTGCTCGGACGCGCTCGCATCGAGGGAAAGATCGGCCATGCCATCGACGTCGTCGCCATCGTCGGCACGTTGTTCGGCGTCGCGACGTCACTGGGCTTCGGTGTCCAGCAGATCTCGGCCGGCCTCGACTACCTCGACTGGGTGGAGACCGACAACTGGTTGGTCATCACCATCATCGTCATCGTGACGGGTATGGCCACCTTCTCGGTCGTCTCCGGCGTCACCAAGGGCCTCAAGTGGCTCTCCAACATCAACATGATGCTCGCCGCAGCGCTGGCCCTGTTCGTCCTGATTCTGGGACCGACACTGTTCCTGATGCAGTCGTGGGTGCAGAACCTCGGCGGATACGTCCAGGCCTTGCCCGAACTGATGCTGCGCACGTCCCCGTTCGCCGAAGACGGCTGGCAGGGCGCCTGGACCATCTTCTACTGGGGTTGGTGGATGAGCTGGGCACCGTTCGTCGGCATGTTCATCGCGCGCATCTCACGTGGCCGCACCATCCGCGAATTCGTCTTCGGTGTGCTGCTGGCCCCGACGCTGGTCGGGTCGCTGTGGTTCACGATCTTCGGTAATTCCGGCATTCTGCGTCAGCGCAACGAGGGCACGATGCTCGACGCATCCGGCGCAGTCGACACCAACACGTCACTGTTCACGCTTCTGGACGGACTTCCGCTCGGAACGATTTCGAGTGTCCTCGCGATCGTCGTGATCGTGTTCTTCTTCGTCACGTCCGCGGATTCCGGCTCGATCGTCATCGACATCCTCGCGACGGGTGGCAGCCTGGAGACCTCCAAGATCACCCGCGTCTACTGGACGTTCCTCTCCGGCGCCGCCGCCGCGGTTCTCCTCATCGTGGGTGGCAGCGGATCGCTCACGGCGCTGCAGACCGTTGCCATCGCCACTGCCGTGCCATTCTCGGTCATCATGGTGCTGGCATGTCTGTCGATGCTGAAGGCGTTCCGGTACGAGGTCGCTTCGGCACCGCGCTACCTGCGGGTTTCGACAAATACCTCGGCGTCGACCGACGTTCCCCAACCCACCGAGAAACGGCTCCGCGATCTGAAGATCTCGTCCACCTTCGCCGGGCTCACCCCGTCGCAAAGCGGGATCACTACGGAACCCTCCGACGCCCACATGCTCGTCGCGGTGCACGAGGTTCCCGCCCATGCGGTCAACATCGACCCGGATACCGGCGCTGTCGACTTCTCCGAGGATTCGAAGGTCGTCGATCCGCTGGGCGGAGAGGTGTTCGACACACCCGAGTTCGCCGACTCGGCGGAAGGCCACGCCCAAGCTGCCAGTACGGACTGACCGGCACGTTCGGCATGTTGCATTAGGCATATCTGTTCACCAACTCGCAAACTTGTCATGAGACTTTCAACTCGACAGTTCGCAGGACTCTAAGTTTCGTGAGTAGAACAGGACCAACGGGTTTGCCACTCCAGTCGCAGTCGGAGACGGAACAATCTTTCGAGATACCGTCCGTATTCCTACGGTCGGCGCATGCACCTGCGCCGCGCACGCTCATCGACATCGTGCGGGCCTCAGCCGAGGCCAACCCGGAAGCACCTGCCATCGACGACGGCGACACCACACTGTCGTACTCGGAGTTGCTCGACGAGATCGAACTCGGTGCGCGCTGGCTCGGTGATGCCGGCGTCGGCGCAGGTGACCGCGTCGGAATCAGGATGCCGTCTGGTTCGCGGTCGCTGTACGTGGCGATCCTGTCAATCCTCGCGGCGGGCGCAGCCTATGTGCCCGTCGACGCCGACGATCCGGAAGAGCGCGCCGAGTTGGTCTTCGGCGAGGCGCAGGTAGCGGCGATCATCACCGGCGACGGTATCCAGCCAGGGACGGCGCCGAAGCGACTCGAACATCCACCGGTTCGCGAGCCCGAACCCGACGACGACGCCTGGATCATCTTCACCTCCGGATCCACCGGCACCCCCAAGGGCGTCGCGGTCACCCATCTCAACGCCGCAGCGTTCGTCGACGCCGAGGCGCGCATGTTCCTCCAGGACGAGCCCATCGGGCCGGGCGACCGCGTCCTCGCGGGACTGTCCGTGGCATTCGACGCGTCCTGCGAGGAGATGTGGCTTGCGTGGCGTCACGGCGCCTGCCTCGTCCCAGCACCTCGTTCGCTGGTCCGCAGCGGTATGGACCTCGGCCCGTGGCTGGTCTCGCGAGACGTCAGCATCGTCTCCACCGTGCCGACGCTTGCGTCTCTGTGGCCGGCCGAAGCTCTCGAAGCCGTTCGACTCCTGATCTTCGGCGGCGAAGCCTGCCCACCCGAACTGGCCGAGCGCCTCGCCGTCGAGGGCCGTGAGGTCTGGAACACGTACGGCCCCACCGAGGCGACCGTCGTGGCCTGCGGCGCGCTGATGGACGGCAAGAGCCCCGTCAGTATCGGCCTCCCCCTCGACGGCTGGGACCTTGCCGTCGTCGACGCCCAAAGCAATCCCGTCGCGGTCGGTGAGGTGGGCGAGCTTGTGATCGGCGGCGTCGGCCTGGCCCGCTACCTCGATCCCGCGAAGGACGCCGAGAAATACGCGTCGATGCCCTCGCTCGGGTGGGAACGCGCGTACCGCAGCGGCGACCTGGTCCGACTCGAGACCACCGGTCTGATGTTCCAGGGCCGGGCAGACGATCAGGTCAAGCTCGGCGGCAGGCGGATCGAACTCGGTGAGGTCGACAATGCCCTGCAGAACCTGCCGGGTGTCAGCGGCGCTGCCGCAGCCGTGAAGAAAACGGCGGCCGGCAATCAACTCCTCGTCGGATACATCGCGAGCACGGACCCCGACTTCGATCTCAAGGCCGCTCACGCTTTGCTCAGCGAACAACTACCGGCAGCCCTCGTGCCGCGTCTGGCGTTGATGGACGAACTTCCGACGCGCACGTCAGGCAAGGTCGACCGCAATGCCCTGCCGTGGCCGTTGCCCGGAGCCGGCGAGGACGCCGGGGCCGCATTGGGACTCGACGGCACCGCTGCCTGGGTGGCCGGCCTGTGGGGATCGATCCTGGGCGCGCAGATCACCGGACTCGACGACGACTTCTTCGAAGTGGGCGGTGGATCCCTCTCCGCTGCTCAGCTGGTGACCGCCCTGCGCGAGCGGTTCCCCGAAGTGACCGTCGCACAGCTCTACGATCATCCACGGTTGGGATCGCTCGCCGAGTACCTCGACGAATTGGCGCCCACCGAAACTGTGGAGCCGCGCATCGTCGCTCCGACTCCGTTGAAAACGCAGCTGGCGCAGATCGCCGTCACCGTTCCGCTCACGACGCTCACCGGACTGCAATGGGTGACCTGGCTGGCGATCGCGAACAACGTCCTCGGCTGGTTCGTCGACGTGAGCTGGGCCCCCACCGTCTCGTGGTGGTGGATCCTGTTGGCGTTCATCGTGTTCATCACGCCGATCGGGCGCATGACCATCGCCGTCGTCGGAGCGCGACTGCTCCTCCGCAAGCTGGAACCAGGCACATATCCGCGAGGAGGTAGTGAGCATCTGCGTCTGTGGATAGCGCTGCGACTCACCGAAGCCAGTGGCGCAGCCAATCTTTCGGGTGCACCGTGGATGCTGTACTACGCACGCGCCCTCGGTGCCGACATCGGCAGCGGCGTCGATCTCCACACACTTCCCCCCATCACCGGCATGCTCGAACTCGGTGACGGCTGCTCCGTCGAACCCGAAGTCGACCTCTCCGGTCATTGGATCGACGGCGACGTCATTCACATCGGCGAGATCAAGATCGGTGACGGCGCCTCCGTCGGCTCACGCTCGACGCTTCTGCCCGGCGCACGAATCGGTCGCGACGCCGTCGTCGAACCCGGATCTGCGGTGTTCGGCCGCGTCAAAGCGAACCAGCAGTGGGCCGGATCCCCGGCGGTCAAGATCGGCAAAGCAAATCACCCGTGGCCGTCCGAGCATCCCAAGCGCGCGCCTGGCTGGGTTCCGGTGTACGGCGTCACCTCGATCTTCCTGGCCGGCATGCCTATCTTTGCGCTGATGACCGGGATCGCTTTGATCGGTTGGTGGGTTCGGGACACCGAGACTCTCGGGAACGCAGTACTTCAGTCGATGATCATTCTCCCTTTGGCGACTGTCTTGTCCCTGCTCGTCTTTGCTCTCGTGACGCTGGTTGCCGTTCGTCTTCTCTCGATCGGGATGACCCCCGGCTACCACCCGGTCCGCAGCCGCGTCGGCTGGCAGGTGTGGGCGACCGAGCGACTGCTCGACTCCGCCAGGGCCTTCCTCTTCCCCCTCTACGCCAGCCTGCTGACGCCGGGTTGGCTCCGTCTCCTGGGTGCCAAGATCGGCAAGAACGTCGAAGCATCCACGGTGCTCCTGCTTCCCAAGTTCACGACGGTCGCCGACGGTGCATTCCTCGCCGACGACACCATGGTCGCGAGCTACGGCCTCGGCGGCGGCTGGATGCACATCGAACAGGCAAAGATCGGCAAGCGTGCGTTCCTCGGAAACTCCGGCATGACCGCACCCGGTCGACGCGTCCCGAAGAACGGTCTGGTGGCCGTCCTGTCCGCTACACCGTCCAAGGCGAAGTCCGGATCATCTTGGCTCGGCAGTCCACCGGTACGTCTGCGGAGGGCTGCCGGGGACACCGACGCAGCCCGTACGTTCAATCCGCCGACGCGCCTCAAGATCGCCCGTGGAGTGGTCGAAACCTGCCGTCTGATCCCGGTCATGGTGACGTTCGGCATCGGCCTCGGTGTTCTGTTCGCACTCGAAGCGATGGTCGTCGCAGTCGGATACTGGTTCGCGGCGCTGCTGAGCGGCGTAGTCCTGCTCGTCGCCGGCGCGGTTGCAGGCGCGATCACCATCGCGGCAAAGTGGATCGTCGTGGGACGCATCACCAAGGTCGAGCATCCGTTGTGGAGTTCGTTCGTCTGGCGCAATGAAGTGGCCGACGCGTTCGTCGAGACGGTCGCGGCACCGTGGTTCGCCCGTGCGGCGACTGGTACTGCCGTACTGAACATCTTCCTGCGCGGGCTCGGGGCGAAAATCGGCAAGGGCGTTTGGTGTGAGTCCTACTGGCTACCTGAGGCAGATCTTGTGACTTTGGGCGACGGGGCGACGGTCGAACGGGGGTGCGTCGTGCAAACTCATCTCTTCCATGATCGGATCATGTCCATGGATACCGTCACTCTGGGAGCAGGAGCAACACTGGGACCGCATTGTGTCGCGCTACCCGCAGCCGGCATCGGCGCGGGAGCGACAGTCGGGCCTGCATCTCTGGTGATGCGAGGTGACACCGTTCCGCCTTCCACGCGCTGGCAGGGCAACCCGATTGCACCGTGGGCGGCCTCGTGAAGCCGAACCGCATGCTCGAGGAGCCGCTCGATCCGTACCTGCCGCACAACGGCAACCGCGGTTACCGCGTGTCTCGGTACGAACTGGAACTGACGTACAAGGTCTTCAGTAACCGTCTCGCGGGCAAAGCCGTCATCACCGCAGTCACCACCGAGAGCCGATCCAAGTTCAGCTTCGACCTCGCACAGAACTTGCAGGTGTCCAAGGTGTCCGTCAACGGTGCGCGCGGCACCAAGTACGCGCACCAGAACAACAAGCTGGTCGTCACACCGTCCACCAAGATTCCCGCTGGCGGTGCGCTGTCGGTCACCATCGCGTACAACGGCAATCCCGAGCCGATCAAAAGCCTGTGGGGCGAGGTCGGCTGGGAGGAACTCGACGAAGGAATACTGGTCGCAAGTCAGCCCAACGGCGCTGCATCCTGGTTCCCCTGCGACGACCATCCGATTTCCAAAGCGTCGTACCGCATTTCGATCACCACCGATTCGCCGTTCTACGCCCTCGCCAACGGCAAGCTGATCCGCAAGCAGACCCGCGCGAGTCAGACCACGTGGGTCTACGAGCAGACCGAACCGATGGCAACCTATCTGGCCACCATCCAGATCGGCCAGTACGAGCACCGGCAGGTGAGCGCCGGTCCGGTGCCGGTCTTCGCCGTTCACCCCCCGCGACTGCGCGCAGCGTTCGACATCGATTTCGGTCGTCAGCCCCAGATGTTGGAAGTCTTCGGAAAACTGTTCGGGCCGTACCCTTTTGCCGACTACACGGCTGTGGTCACCGACGACGAACTCGAAATCCCCATCGAAGCGCAGGGTCTCTCGATCTTCGGAGCCAACCACTGCACCGGCAGGCGCGGTTCCGAACGTCTTGTCGCGCACGAGCTTGCCCACCAGTGGTTCGGCAACAGTCTCACTCTCGGACAATGGTGCGACATCTGGCTGCACGAAGGCTTTGCCTGTTATGCGGAGTGGATCTGGTCCGAGAATTCCGGCGGCCCGTCCTCCGACCAATTGGCCGCCAACGCCTATCAAGGGCTCCGGCGCAAACCTCAGTTCTTGATCATCGGAAATCCTGGGCCTGCCCACATGTTCGACGATCGAATCTACAAGCGGGGCGCGTTGACTCTGCACGCCCTGCGCGGCGTCCTCGGAGACGAGAAGTTCTTCGAACTGATCCGTCAGTGGACCACGAAGCATCGGCACAGCACGGTCAGCACCGAGCAATTCACCGATCTTGCTTCACGTTTCACCGACACTCCACTGCGGCCTCTCTGGGATGCTTGGTTGAATCAACGCTTCCTACCTCGACTCTGACGCTTACCCGCCGTACCACAACACAGCCGCACCACCACGCCGAAACATTCCGAATGCGCCGATTAGCTTTGTCTTACCTTTACTATAGAGGTGGGCCGAGGGACGACCCCGACAACACAAATTTCAGGGCGCGCTTCCTCGACAGGTAGATCGGGGGATCGATGTTCGTTGTATTCACAATATGTTTCGTGATCGGAGTTGTCGCTCTGATCGGAGCCTTTGCCGTCGGCGAGGTTGCGGATCTGGGCGGCGGCCACGCAGACGGGCTGCCATTTCTGAGCCTGACAACGTTGGCCACAGCACTTTTCGGCTTCGGCGCCGGCGGCGTAGCTGCCACTCTCGCGGACGCTCCGACGTTGGTTGCAGTGATTGCGGCAGTCGCACTCGCCGCCGTTCTCGTTGTCGTCACGCGCGGCCTTCTCCTCCCTTACCTCCTGAAGCAACAAGATAATTCGCACATCGGGCGAGATTCATACTCCGGATTACTGGGCACAGTCACCCTCACGATCGCCGCCGAAGGCTGGGGAGAAGTCTCGTTCGTCGATGCCGACGGCAATCGCGTGCAGGCGAAGGCAATCAGTTCGCAGCCGATGGCGCTCACCACCGGCACCACCGTCTACATCGCCGATGTGGACGATCAATACCTTCACGTCGTCACGGTTGACGACGCGATCTAAGGACTCGATACATGCTGGCAATCATCATCATTGCAGTTGTAGTCGCGGTAATCATCTTCATCGTTCTACCCGCGATCTACGTGAAGAACTACGTCAAGGTCCCGCCGAACGAAGTGGCGGTCTTCACCGGTCGAGGCAAGCCGAAAGTGGTACGCGGCGGTGCTCGATTCAAGATTCCCGGTATCGAACGTGTCGACATCATGTCTCTCGAACCGTTCAACGTCAGCATCAACCTCAAGAACGCACTCTCCAACGACGGCGTTCCGGTCAATGTCGAGGCAGTCGGACTGGTACGGATCGGTTCCGCCGACGAAGCGGTTCAGACAGCGGTGCAACGATTCCTGACCTCCGATCTCGACGAGCTGCAGCAGCAGATCAACGAAATCCTCGCGGGCAGTCTGCGCGGAATCACCGCAACCATGACCGTCGAGGACTTGAACTCCAACCGCGACTCCCTCGCCCGCAGCGTGGTCGAGGAGGCAGGCGGCGACCTTGCCCGCATCGGCATGGAAGTCGATGTCATCAAGATCGCGGGAATCTCCGACTTCAACGGCTATCTCGAGTCGCTGGGTCAGCGCCGTATCGCCGAGGTCAAACGCGATGCTGCGATCGGAACTGCTGAAGCAGAGCGTGATTCGCAGATCCAGTCGGCAAAAGCGCGCCAGGCAGGATCCGTCGCACAGGCAGAAGCCGACACGGCGATCGCCAGTGCGAATCAGAAGCGCGACGTCGAACTCGCTCGCCTGCGAGCTCAGACCGAAGCCGAGAACGCCGAAGCCGACCAGGCCGGACCTCTCGCGCAGGCAACAGCCGAGAAGGCCGTCGGCATCGCACGTGAGCAGGCCGAGGCGGCCCGCGTCGAGGCTCGCACCGAGGTCGAGCGTCGTCGCGCCCAGCAATCGGAAGCGGCGTTGCAGGCAGATGTCATTGCACCGGCCGAGGCCGAACGCCAAGCCTCCATCGCACGCGCCGAGGGTGAGCGGCAGGCTGCGATCCTCCGCGCGCAGGCACAGGCCGAGTCCGCAAGGCAGGCCGGTGGCGCTCAGGCCGATGCACGAAAGCTCGTCGCCGACGCAGTTCGCGCTGAGCAGCAGGCTGACGCCGACGGCCTGCGAGCACGTCTGGAAGCCGAAGCTGACGGACGCAAGGTAGCGGCCGACGCCGTTCGCGCCGAGCAGCAAGCCGAGGCGGATGGTTTGCGCGCCAAACTCGAAGCGGAGGCGGCCGGTAAGCGTCAGATCGCCGAGGCGCTCAATTCCTACACCCCGCAGGCGGCACAGTTGCTCACTCTGCCCGACGTTCTGGCGGCATTGGTCGACGCCACCGCAGCGGCGGCGAAGCCGGTCGGAGACATCGATCGCATCTCGATCGTCGGAGGCAGCGACGGGGCGCAGAGTTCGATCGGTTCGATCCTGGGTATCAGTCCCCAGGTGATTGCCGGCGTCATCGAAACTCTCGAGAGCTCAGGCGTCGATATCACCGGCTTGCTCAACGGCCTGAACAAGACGGCACCGGTTCATGCTGGTTCGGTACTCAATTCGGTCCACAGTTCGGAAAACGGGTCCGCAACTGTAGATGCATGATTCACCCGGTCCGCCGACTCTCGCGGGAGTCGGCGGACCTGGCGACGTCATGCAGTCGGAAGATGTGAACGCGACTTGACAAGGATCAGCGCCAGGCAAGCAGCTGCGGCAACTGATCCGAACAGAAGAGTCACCGTATAACTCAGCGCCGGAATGCTTTCCGAGAGCATTGCCAACAGAGCCGGCACGGCAAACCCGATGTAGGTGATCGAGTAGAACACTGCCGTCAGCCCTGCCAAATCGTCCGGCCCCGCGATTCGCTGGATCTCCAGCAATCCGGACACCAGTGCCATGCCGTACCCGCAGCCGAGGATCGCTGCGGCGACGATCGCGATCGCCACGGTCAGCGTCGACGCAACTAGAGCAGCGGCCGCCATGCCGACCACCAGAAACACCAGCGCCACCACAGCGCCACGCGCACTAAGGTCGGTATCGATCTTGCGCCCCAACGACTGAATCGCGAACCCGCATGTCAGCGCAACCATGCACAGCAAAGCCGAAAAGGCCACGGGCGCATCACCGCTGTGCCCGGTCATCAGTGACGGAATGACTGCATACGCGACACTGGCAGCACCGAACACCCACGGAGCCAAGGGAACAACGACGTAGAGGAATCTGCGATGGCCCACCGAAGGGATCTTGAGGTCGTCGATCAACCTGCGTCGATCGGATTTCTCCTGTGCCGGTCGGGTTTCAGGCGCACGCCACAGCGCCACGCCCGCAATTACGGTGATCACGATGTGCAGCACGTACGCCAACGCGCTCGGCAAGGGCGCCCACTGCGCCAAGATTCCCGCAGCACCTGCCCCCAACGCGAAGCCGGCGGTCAGACTCATCGCTGCTCGCCGGGCTCCCGCACCTTCCGACGCCGCCGAATCCCAAGGCTGCGTGGACAACTCCTTTACCCACGAACCGCCGACGGCCATGCCGATCCCCAAGGCGATGCCGCAGAGGATTCTTCCCAAGATCAGGACAGCGGCGGAGTCGGCACCGAAAGCGAGCAGCGTCGAACCGGCGATCGCGATGATCGGTGCCGGAAGCATGATCGGGCGTCGGCCCAATCGATCTGACAGCGGTCCACCGAGCAGAAGGGCAGGCACGATCCCGACCACGTAGGCGAAGAGGAAGAAGTCGACCATCACGGGCGAATAGCCGTGGTCGAGTCGGTACATCACCAGCAGCGGCGTGAATTCGTTACCGCCCCAGGCCGCGGCGAACATACTGGCAGCGACGGTCAGCCACAGCCAGTTCCCACCGCTGCCGCGTTCACTGCCGGGACGACGATCGACCGCGGCCGCAGCGCCCATAGTTTGGGTGCTCATCACAGAGTTCCTTCGAAGCCGAGGCCGTGCACCTGGCGCATGTGTGTGAGGACGGCAGTGTTGTAACCGTCAGCATCGCCGGATTCGACGAGATCGGTCAGCGCGGTGTGGTCCGCGAGTATCCGAGGTAGCTGGCCAGGGTCGCGCGAGATCGACCGTGCTGTCATCCGTCGTTGCCTGTCGCGCAGACTCGCGTAGAACGAGTCGAGCAAAGGGTTCCCACCGGCGGCAACGATCATCTTGTGAAAGTCGGCGTCGATTGCGCTGAATGCGGCCACGTCCCCGCGGTCAGCAATCTCACGTTGCTCGATCAGATTCGCGCGCAACGCTGCGACAAGCACTTCGCGTGCGTGCGGTCGGACCGACACCACTCGAACACTCTGAGTCTCGACGAGTTGTCTGGCACTGACTACGTGTTCCGCTTCCCCGTCCGCGACTGGGACGATCAGCGCCCCCTTCTTCGGGTAGAGGCGCATCCAACCTTCCGATTCGAGACGCAGAAACGCCTCACGCACCGGCGTGCGGCTCACATTGGTCCGTGCGGCGATGTCACCCTCACTGATCAACTCACCTCCGGCAAGCTCGCCGGAAAGGATCAGTTCCTTGACTTCGCGGAAGACGGTTTCGGAAGCGGAATACAACATAGACACAAGATGTATTTATACTCCATGCTGGCGTAACCCAGACGGTTGGGTCATCGTTCCGAACATCTCGGTCCAATGCGGCATCGACCCAGTTAGCATTGCAAGGTGCGGGACAGAAGAGGAATCGGCTCACGGTGCGCGGTGCACAACCCCGCCATCGCACGCTGAAGCGCCCATGACGTCGCAGATGAAGTCCATGAGGACGCTGACCCGCGAATGGTTGATTCTTCCCGATCAGTACGACCGATTCAGTCGCTACCTTCGCGATAACGGCCTGACTGCCGTCACCCGGCTACTTCTTGGCATCATCGTCATCGGGCTCGGCGTGTGCTCACTGCTCAATCGGTTCAGCCCGTCAGGTCCGACAAGCCCTGTTGCTCTGTTCTTCAACACCGTCGTCACACTCGCATGCTTCGCGGTCGGAATCGCCTGGTGGACATTCGGCCCGACCAAGCGTAGATCGTTCGGCTTCGTGGTCTTCTGCGACGTTGCGGTCTCGATCGCCATACTCGGCGACTCGGCACCGCTCGCACGTCTGCTCACTTGCGTCATCTACGCACTGATCGGCATCTACATCGCCTATTTTCACAATCCGAAGTTGCAGGTCGCACACCTGTCCTTCTCGGTTGTGATGATCGTGGTGGCTGCGGAGCCGATCCTCTTCGGACCGGATCGCGATCCTGCGCTGGGCGTTTCGAAAATGTTGGTTGTCGTCACTGCACTCATGATCTGCGCGTTCATCTCGCAGATCGTGCTGACGATGCTCAGCATGGACGCATCCAGCTCCGACCTGGATCCACTCACCGGTCTCCTGAACCGTCGTGGTCTCGACCGCCACGTCGAGAAGGTACTCGAGGGGTTCCAGCGTCAGGAATCTGCGGCACTACTCGTGATCGCGATCGACATCGACCGGTTCAAGACGATCAACGACGTCCACGGTCACGACGTCGGCGATCGCATCATTCTTCGAGTGGCACAGCGCTTGTCGTCCTGGGCGCATGCCGATGCTGTCGTCGCGCGAGTCGGTGGCGACGAATTCGTCCTCGTACAACGACTTCCGGTCCCGGCAATCGGCCCGATGCTCGACTCGATCGGGCCGGCAATGCACTCGAACGCCGACGAGATCCCGTCGACGTCGAGCATCGGAATCGCCGTGCGTACCCACAAATTCGTCGCCGGAGAAGAGCGCGCAGCAGCGTTCACGGACATGCAGAAAGTCGCTGATTCGGCGATGTACGAAAGCAAGAGACTCGGCGGCGGACGCGTTCACACGATCGTCACCACCGCGACCAGGTAGCCGTACGCGAGGTATCAGTAGTAGACCGGCCCCGGCACTCCCCCACCGACAGCCACTGCGTCCCCCGTGATTGCGATGCTCCGCGGCGATGCCAGGAAAGTCACGACGTCCGCTACTTCTTCGGCGTCGATGATCCGATGTATCGAGTTCGTCGCGATGCCCTCTTCCACCTGCGCAGGCGAACGGCCGGATTCTTCCGACTCGCGCGCGATCCGCGCGGTCAACCTTTCGGTTCGCGTAACCCCCGGATGGACGACGGTGACGTTGATTCCCTTGGGGCCCAGCTCGTCTGCAAGATTCTTGGTCAGCGCCGACACACTGACGTTGCGGATCGTGTGGGCGATCGAAGTGGCCTGTCTGGCCCCCAAGCCGCTGATGTTGATGATCCGGCCCCAGCCTTGATCGATCAGATATGGCGCTACTGCGCGTGCAGTGCGCAGGTACCCCAGCACTTTGACGTCGAGCTCACCACGCACGACATCATCGGAGGTCGCCTCCAAGTCGAACGATCGCCCCGCACTGAACGGCGTCGCAGCCGAGTTGACCAGAATGTCGACGCCGCCGAACTCCTCGACCACCCGCCGCACCGACGCCTGGACCGCATCGTCGTCACGCGTGTCGGTCGCGATGCCGACAGCTCGAACTCCGAACTCCGAAGCCAAATCTCGGGCAACGTCCACGACAGTCGATTCCGTGCGCGCAAGTATCGCGACATCAACCCCTTCAGCTGCGAGACCTCTGGCAATGGCCAGGCCGATCCCCTTGCTTCCGCCGGCGACAATGGCACGTTTCCCAGAAAGGTGAAGATCCATGCCTGCGACACTATCCAACAGGTAGTCCCCGATCTCTACGACGAGAGATCGGGGACCGTGGGCGCAATTTCCAGTGAGTCAGACCATCAGGTCCGCGTATAGGTAGACGTTGTCGGCGTAGTTCCCCACACCATCCTCGAATTGGAGTTCACCGCCGCAGGTGACAACAGCCAACTTGCGGGCGCCCTCCGGGCCGGCCAACACGCTTTCCTCGACGCCGTCGGCCTTCGGACGCGTCTTCACGGCAGTCACCTTCCACGACGTGCTCTTGCCGGTCGCGTCGGATGTACGGATCACTTCACCTGGTTCGATCGTGCCCAGGTCGAACAGTGCGCCGTTACCCTGGCCGGTCAAATTGACGTGTCCGGCAATCAAAGTCGTGCCGGTGACCGAGTCGAGGGCGGCACCGTCGAGCCAGATTCCGACGTTCTTGACGTTCTCCGGCGGAGTGAGGACGCCGTCAGGGACTGTGGCGTCCACGATCGGCGCCTGAACACCCACCGGATCGAGCGAAAGGGTGTTGGGAGCCATCAACGCATCCGCCGGTGCTGGATTCGCGGAGTGCGACACGACAACTCCCGGACTCGGCGGAATCGCAGCATTGTCATCGGAGGATCGTAGGCCGACGAAGGCCATGGAAGCGCCAGCGACAAGCACCGCGATGACGGCCAGGATGAGCGCGACGCGACGCCCCTTAGCGGGACTCGCGGGCTGGTCGTGGTTGGGATCGTCGTATGGGTTGGGATCCGACTCGTACATTGTCATCGAACTGTCTCCTGCGGGATGAGGCACCCCCGGCACCTCTTGCGAATTGACGCCCCCTGCGTCTGATCAGTGTCGGCACCGATCACACAGCCTGTGATCGGTGCCGACGTCTACTGCTTGTGCCTGGCGTCAGGAACGCTTGCGGCGGAGAGCAACTGCTCCGGCAGCAGCCATTCCGACCAGGCCGAGACCTGTCACTGCGACGGCGACGTTACGGCCTGAATTCTGTTCAGCAGCACCACCGTCGATGGCAACCGGCCGAGGTCCGGTGGCCGGCTTCGGAGTCGCCGATGCCGGAGTCGCAGGCGTGGCAACCGGCTGCGACGGAACAGGAACACCGGGAACTACGGGCACGACCGGCACAATCGGAATGATGGGCACGATCGGAACAATCGGCACTATGGGCACGATCGGAACGACGGGAGTTGCGGGTGTCGTCGTTGCGGGCGTCGTTGTTGCCAGTGTTGTCGTTGCCGGTATCGTCGTTGCGGGCGTCGTTGTTGCCGGTGTTGTCGTGGGCACTGCGGCATATCCGACGCTGGCGGATGCATTCATCGAAGCGGGCCGAACGGTGTCGAACGACGCGAAGATCTGGCATTCCGCCCCGGCAGTGTTCCAGTGCAGGTTCTCGACCGAATCCGGAATGACGCTTGCGGTCACGGAGTAGTCCCCGCTGTTCGCAGCGGTGAGGCAAAGATCAACGGCGGTCGGTGCATCTCCGCGACCGTCGACCGTCAATTGGTTTCCACTCAGCGTCGCCTTGCCGTTGTCGCCACAGACAGTGAGTTCGGTTCCCGCCGAAGACTGAACACTGATCGGCTTCCGGTACATATTCGTGTTCAGGGTGAAAACGGCGGTTTCTCCGGCTTTCAGGGTGCCGGTCGCCGGCGTCTTGCGAGCAAGGTCGAGCGTTTGCGTGACGTTCATGATCTCGACGATGCGAGCACGCTCGTCTGCGCCGAGATTCCTGTCGCACAAACCTTTGAAGTCGGCCATCAGCGGATTGTCGTAGTCCGAGACACACCACACCAGCGTCTGGCGCGCCGAGCGCGCATCTTCACTGCCATTGCCCGAGACGCTGCCGTCGAGCTTGGCAGGATTCTGCAGCAACCAACTGATGACAGCGAGATCGTCGGCCGACAGATCGGGATTGCCCGAAGACGGCACGGTCGGCCCCATCTCGTCGTTGTGCTTGTCGACGGGCAAGCCGTTCTCGTCGACGCCGGCACAGGGATCGAGATCGAAGTCCGTGCAGTACATCCATTCCGACTTCGCGATTCCGTCGACGTCGCGAACACCGCAGACCGGCGCGTCGACCGCGGTCGAGGTACCCCGATCAGTAGTGCCGTACAGCGGCACGATGTTGCCATCGTTGTAATGTTCGAGTCGAACACCTGCGATGTCGAGCATCTGCTCCGAGGGTGTGTACTCGGTGCCCTCGCACAGCCCGGCAGTGAATGCCGGAGCCGCCGCGGCTCGCACCGGCAGTGGCGCGGAGACAGCCGGCGAAGCAAAAGCAACGCTACTGCCGGCTACCGTCACGGCAATAGCTGCGGTTAGCGAGAGTCGGAGAGCAAGCGGCCTCCGCCGTGAACCAGACACAGTCATCAAAGCTTCCCTTTCAAGACATTTCGGTAGCGGGGAGGTTGCCTGGATTCCCAAGACCACGCTGTCCAGCACTCACTTCCGAGAGGATCGGCCAGTTACTTATGGCAACCAGCCAGTTACTAGAAGGCAATGTAGTGCATGTTTCAAGAAAGTACACATGCTCATCCAGCCTTTGAGCGCAGCGAGGCCCCACGGGCAACGAGTTAGCCAAGCCGGTGACTAGAACCTTGTCCAACCGCACAACCGTCACGATCAACCCAAAAATGGCTCACCCAACCCAGACCATCCCGTCATTTCTCGGCCGCTAGCCAGTAGGTAACTCATGGATTCCAAGGAAACCCACAGGAAGGGACGCTTTCGGTCCGCGCGCAAAATGAAGGGGCCCGCGTGGCGGGCCCCTTCATGGGAGATTTCAACCGAGACTGCTTTGTCGGAATTCGGACAACCTGTCCGCGCTCGGCACGCTCGTCTGATGGTTCATAATGTGATTTGCATCACATTCAAAGATTCAGTCGGTTTTGTTCACACTCGTAATCAATCTTTTGGTCGCCTTTGGGGCGATTACCTAAATCTTCGGCTGAGACAAAGGACCCCGGATCGAACGCAGAGGATGCGACTCGGGGTCAGCTTCGAACCGGAGGCGCCTTCCTCGTGGTCACCGCGATGCGATTCCACGCATTGATCGTCAAGATGACGCTGATGAGCTGGGCCAGTTCCACGTCCGAGAATTCGCCGGCCGCCTCGCTGTACACCCCGTCCGGAACGAAACCGTCGGTGAGGACTGTGACGGCCTCGGTCAAGGCGAGAGCGGCGCGTTCGCGATCGGAGTACATCCCTCGCGCTTCTTCCCACGCGCTCAGCAGATACAGCTTCTGCTCCGTCACACCGACCTTTCGAGCATCACCTGTGTGCATGTCCAAGCACCATGCGCAGTGATTCAGCTGCGACGCGCGGGTGAGGACCAATTCGACAAGCGTCGGCTCCAGCCCCTGACGCGCAGCGGCATCCAACGCAATCATCGCCTTGTAGACCTCGGGCGCCAGCTTCGCAATGTCGATTCGTTGGCCTGTTGTTGTAGTCATACCTAAACCGTAAGCCCGAAAAGACCCCGAAACATGGTTCAATCCGGTGATGAATTCATGGGCCAATCTTGGGTTCGATCTGCATGTCGAACTACCGCACGGAATTGGGGTTCGAGCCGCGTTGCTACAGACGCTTCGCGACGCGATCGACAGTGGGCTGTTGAAACCTGGCACCAGGCTTCCACCCTCTCGCACCCTGGCACTCGACCTCGGCGTCGCACGAAACACCGTTGCGGACTGCTATGCCGAGCTTGCTGCAGCTGGATGGCTCGTCACACGGCAGGGTTCGGGGACCGTAGTCGCTTCGCTCGCCGACGCACACATTCGCGGGACCGATCCGTCGCCGACAAGACCGCGCTTCACCTACAGCCTTCTCCCCGGATCGCCGGACGCGTCGGCGTTTCCCCGCGCTGCATGGATTTCCTCCGCCAGGCGGGCGTTGACTGCCGCACCGAACGACGCATTCGCCGCCACTGACCCCAGAGGCCGAGTCGAACTCCGAAACGCCCTCACCACCTATCTGAGCCGAGCCAGAGGAGTTCGCGTCGACCCGAACCGCATAGTGATCAGTGCCAGCTCGGGTCACGGGATCTCCCTCCTCGCCCGTGCACTTGGCGGAGCGATTGCAGTCGATTCTTTCTGTCTTCACCTTCACCGGCAGCTACTTGTCGACGAAGGATTACGAACAGTTCCCATCTCCGTAGACGAATCCGGAACTTGCACAGAAGAATTGGCGTCAACATCCACTCGCAGCGCGCTTCTGACTCCGACGCATCAGTTCCCTCTCGGGGGACCACTGACGCCGGCAAGGCGAGCAACCGCTGTCGAATGGGCCTCGAGCACGGGCGGCGTCATCATCGAAGACGACTACGACGGCGAATTCCGTTATGACAGAAAACCTGTCGGAGCACTCCAAGGCATCGCACCGCAGCAGGTTGCCTACCTGGGCACTGTCAGCAAGACACTGTCGCCGGCGATTCGAATTGGGTGGATGGTGTTGCCGGACAGGCTGATCGAACCCGTTCTCGCAACAAAGGGACCCTACGAACGCTGGGTCAGTTCAACGGATCAATTGACCTTGGCAGACTTCATCGAGTCCGGAAGATTCGACAGCCATATTCGGAAGATGCGCGCCACTTACCGACGACGACGCGATCAACTGGTTGCGACGCTCGCTCAGCAGGTACCTCAGGTCCGGATCGAGGGGATCTCCGCGGGACTTCACGCTGTGGTGCGACTGCCTTCAGGAAGCGAACAAGCCGTGCTTGCTGCTGCTCAGACCCACGACCTCGGCCTCGAAGGGCTCTCCACCTTCCGGCACCCCGACGTGTCTTCAGTCGGGGGTGACGGCATCGTCGTCGGATACAGCACGCCGACGCAATCCCAGTATCCGAGGACGCTGGATGTGCTGTGCGAGGCGCTACAGGCGGCGCTGCGATAAGAGCCCACGGGTTTTGCCGGGGTTTGTCGGTTCTCCCTGCCCTGCCCCAGCGAACGTACCGTTCATCTCGTTGAAGGCGACGGAAGTGCCGTTCGCTCGATCCCGGCGCGTCGTCGGTCACGCCCCTGCCCGGATCGTGCGAACGTACCGTTCCCCTCGTCCAAGAGGGTGAGAGTGCCGTTCACTCGATGCCGGGGGTGCCGGCGGGAGTGATTTGGGGGTGTTTTGGGTACGAGAAAGCCCCCCAACCACGAATGGTTGGGGGGCTTCTCTAAATTGTGTTCGGCGGTGTCCTACTCTCCCACACCCTGTCGAGTGCAGTACCATCGGCGCTGAAGGGCTTAGCTTCCGGGTTCGGAATGGGACC